>NZ_JAFGYJ010000001.1:0-354924 GCF_017490805.1 Pseudomonas sp. 43(2021) | reverse complement strand
CGCCCAGCCCGCCCCGGTGGTGACCCTGCCCGGCACGACGCCCGACAGCAGCACTGAAATCCAGCCTCTGCAAACCTTCGCGCAATGGCAGGCGGGCTTCCGCCAGCAAGCCCTGCAAGCCGGCATTTCGCAGGACACCTTCGACCGCGCCTTCCTCGGCATCACCCCTGACATGGACGTGATCAAGGCCGATCGCAGCCAGCCGGAGTTCACCCGCCCGGTATGGGAATACCTCGAAGGCGCCCTGTCGCCCCTGCGTGTACGCAACGGCAAGAAACTGCTGGAGCAGAACGCCGAACTGCTGACCCGCATCGAGCAACGCTATGGCGTCGATCGCCAGGTGCTGGTCGCGATATGGGGCATGGAAAGCAACTTCGGCCAGTTCCAGGGCAACAAGTCGGTGATCCGCTCGCTGGCTACCCTGGCCTACGAAGGCCGCCGCCCGCAGTTCGCCCAGGACCAGTTGATCGCCGCGCTGCAGATCATCCAGCATGGCGACATCCAGCCTGAAGCCATGCGCGGCTCGTGGGCCGGCGCCATGGGCCAGACCCAGTTCATCCCGACCACCTACAACACCCATGCCGTGGACTTCGACGGCGATGGCCGCCGCGACATCTGGAACAGCACGGCAGACGCCCTGGCCTCGACCGCGCACTACCTGCAGAGCTCGGGCTGGAAACGTGGTCAGCCGTGGGGCTTCGAGGTACAGGTGCCCCCTGGCTTCGATTACTGGCAGGCCGATGGTGCGCTGCGCAAGCCGGTGAGCGAGTGGCTGGCAATGGGCGTGAAACTGCCTGCCGGTACCCAGTTGCCCGTGGGTAGCAACCAGCTGTCTGCCGCCCTGCTGCTGCCAGCGGGCGCGCGTGGCCCGGCGTTCCTGGTGCTGGACAACTTCCGCGCCATCCTCAAGTACAACAACTCGTCGTCCTACGCGCTGGCGGTAAGCCTGCTGGGTGATCGCTTCACGGGCTGGGGCTTCATTGCCGGCAGCTGGCCGAAAGACGACCTGCCGCTCAGCCGCAGCGAGCGCATGGAGCTGCAGAACCTGCTGAACAGCAACGGGCACGAAGCCGGCAATGCCGATGGCATCATTGGTGCCAATACCCGCAAGGCGATCCGCAATGCCCAGCAGGGGCTGGGCTGGCCGGCGGATGGGTATCCGACCCACAAGCTGCTCGAGAGCCTGCGCAAATAGTGGGATTCTGGGGGCGCGTTGCGCCCCTTTCGCGACACAAGGCCGCTCCCACAAGCGATAACACTTCTCCTGTGGAAGCGGCCTCGTGTCGCGATGGGCTGCAAGGCAGCCCCGACAATCTCAAGCCTGGAAAAGATCCTGCTCCAGCATCAGTGTCTGCCGAACACTGTCCAGCCTGACCCGAGCCCCCAAGGGCAAGCACACATTCGGGTCACAATGCCCACTGCGCCACCCGGCCAGTACCGGCACACCCAGCGGCGCGAAGATATCCTCCAGCAAGGGCGTCAGCGCCGCAGTGGTAATACCGGCAAAGTCCCCCACCAGCACACCCTTCACCCCCTCCAGCTTGCCCGCCAGGCGCAACTGGGTGAGCAAGCGGTCCACCCGGTACAGCGGCTCGTTGACGTCCTCGATGAACAGGATGCAGCCCTGCGTATCCAGCTCGGCAATCGTCCCCAGGGTCGCCCCCAGCATCGACAGGTTGCCGCCCAGCAGCGGCCCGCTGGCAGCCCCATGCAGCAGGCTGCTCAAGGCGAAGTCAGCAGGGTGCACGATCTGCTCACCTGCCCGCACATGCCCACCCAGTTGCGCCAGCAACGAAGTTTCGGTCGGCGGCAACTTGGCCCCCAGCAGGTCGGCATTGAGCATCCCTCCATGGAAGGTGACCAGCCCGGTATGCCGGTAGATCGCCGTGTGCAGCGCGGTGATGTCGCTGTAACCGATCAGCGGCTTGGGGTTGCGCCGGATCAGCTCGAAATCGAGCTGGTCGAGCAGGCGCATGCTGCCGTACCCCCCACGCATGCACAAAATGGCGTCGATGGCCGGGTCGGCAAAGGCATCATGCAGGTCCTGCAAACGCTGCTGGTCCGGCCCCGCCAGGTAGCCCTGGGCCTGAAGGGCACCCGGGTAGATGCGGCAACTGTAACCTCGATCAACGAACCACTGGTTGACCTTGTGCGTATCCAGCCGCGCCGCGCCCGCCGGGGCGACAATGGCAAAACAGGCATTACGCGGCAGCGCAGCTGGCAGGCTGGGTTTGAAGGTTTCGGCACAATTCATCGCGGCTCC
Source organism: Pseudomonas sp. 43(2021) (assembly GCF_017490805.1). NCBI lineage: Bacteria > Pseudomonadati > Pseudomonadota > Gammaproteobacteria > Pseudomonadales > Pseudomonadaceae > Pseudomonas > Pseudomonas sp. 43(2021). The sequence goes on along the minus strand of NZ_JAFGYJ010000001.1, from coordinate 352,661 downwards.
TTGCAGCGCGTGTGGCACAAACAAAAATGCCGATGCCGCCCTTCGGCGCGCATCGGCATGCATGGCTCCAGTCTTGGCTCAGAGCTTGATCTTGGCTTCGTGAGCCTGCTGGTCAGCGTGGTACGAGGAACGTACCAGCGGACCGGAAGCGACGTTCTTGAAGCCCATCTTGTAACCTTCCTCGGCGAACCAGGCGAAGGTGTCCGGGTGGACGAAACGCTGCACCGGCAGGTGGCTACGCGACGGCTGCAGGTACTGGCCGAGGGTGAGCATGTCGATATCATGCTCGCGCATGCGGTGCATCACCTCGATCACTTCCTCGTCGGTCTCGCCCAGGCCCAGCATCAGGCCCGATTTGGTCGGTACGTGCGGCACCAGCTGCTTGAACTTCTGCAGCAGGTCCAGCGACCAGTCGTAATCCGAACCCGGGCGCGCGGCCTTGTACAGGCGCGGTACGGTCTCGAGGTTGTGGTTGAACACATCCGGCGGCTCTTGTGCGGTGATCTCCAGGGCAATATCCATGCGCCCACGGTAGTCCGGCACCAGGGTTTCCAGCTGCACGCCCGGCGACAGCGCGCGAATTTCGCGGATGCAATCGGCGAAGTGCTGGGCACCACCGTCACGCAGGTCGTCGCGGTCCACCGAGGTGATTACCACGTACTTCAGGCGCAGGTCGGCGATGGCGATGGCCAGGTTCTTCGGCTCGTCCAGGTCCAGCGGTTTCGGCCGGCCATGACCAACGTCGCAGAACGGGCAACGACGGGTGCAGATGTCACCCATGATCATGAAGGTGGCTGTGCCGCCGGAGAAGCACTCGCCCAGGTTCGGGCAGGAAGCCTCTTCGCACACACTGTGCAGCTTGTGCTTGCGCAGCAGCTGCTTGATGCGGTCTACCTCGGGCGACACCGGGATACGCACGCGAATCCAGTCGGGCTTTTTCGGCAGCTCGTCGGTAGGGATGATTTTCACCGGGATGCGCGCCACCTTTTCGGCACCACGCAACTTGACCCCGGTTTCCACCTTCTTCGGCGCTGGGCGCGAGGTGGCTTCCTGGGTAGGTATCAGGTTCGGCACGGCTTCTTGCACAGTTGTCATATTCAGTCGATTCCGCCCGTGAGGGTCGTCTGCTCAGCGTAGTCGAGGTGCTTGACCAGCTGTCCGCGCAGCCTTGTCCTGACCTCGTCGAGTTCGATCGGACCTGCCAGGTCGCGCAGCTGGGTCATCGCCAGCCCCGCATAGCCGCAGGGGTTGATTCGGCGGAATGGCGCAAGGTCCATGTCCACGTTCAGGGCAAGGCCGTGGAACGAACGGCCGTTGCGGATTCGCAGGCCGAGGGAAGCGATTTTCGCTCCATCGACATAGACGCCCGGGGCATCGGGCTTGGCCGCTGCCTGGACATCGTAGCTGGCGAGCAGGTCGATGAGGGTCTGCTCGATACGGCTGACCAGCTCACGCACACCAAAGCCCAGCCGGCGCACATCCAGCAGCAGGTAGGCCACCAGCTGCCCGGGGCCATGGTAGGTTACCTGGCCACCGCGGTCGGTCTGCACCACCGGGATATCACCCGGCACCAGCAGGTGCTCGGCCTTGCCGGCCTGGCCCTGGGTGAAGACCGCGGGGTGCTCGACCAGCCAGACTTCATCCTGGCTGTCCGGGCTGCGCTGCTCGGTGAAGCGACGCATGGCCTCCAGCACCGGTTCGTAGGGCTGCAGGCCAAGCTCGCGAAAACCGAGGCAGGCGGACATCAGAGCACCATTTTCACGATGCCGGTAGCGCGCAGGGCGCTGTTGATATCGTGCAACTGGTTCTCGCTTTCGGCAACGATGTGCAATTGCACGGTGGTGTACTTGCCTTCCTTGCTCTGGCGCTCGGCCAGCGTGGAAAGGTCGACCTTGGCGTGCTTGCTGAGGATCTCGATCACCGTGTCCTTGAAGCCGACAACGGTGTCACCGATGACCTTGATCGGGTAATCGTCGCAGGGGAATTCGATCTTGTGCGACTTGACGTCTGGTTCGCTCATGGCGGAAACGGCCTCGTAAGCCGTGGCAACAACAACGCCCCCGCGGCATACGCGGGGGCATGCAGGTCACGTATCAGTTGAACAACCCGTAGAAGAATAGGCGGATGCTATCCCACATACGGCGGAAGAAACCACCTTCCTCGACGCCATCGAGGGCGATCAGGTCGGCGCTGTGAACCACTTTCTCGTCCAGTTTGACTTCCACTTTGCCGATCACGTCACCTTTGGCGATTGGCGCGGTGAGCTGCGGGTTCATGGTCATCGAAGCTTGCAGGCGCTTCAATTGGCCTTTAGGCATAGTCAGGGTCAGGTCGTTGGCCAGGCCCGCCTTCACTTCGCCGGTGACGCCCTTCCAGACCGGCGACTTGGTCAGCTCGGTGCCCTTCTGGTAGAAGGTCTGGGTTTCGAAGAAGCGGAAGCCATAGGTCAGCAGCTTCTGGGTCTCGGCAGCACGCGACTGCTCGCTGTTGGTGCCGAACACCACGGCGATCAGGCGCTGGCCATCGCGAACGGCCGAAGCCACCATGCAGTAGCCGGCTTCGTCGGTGTGGCCGGTCTTCAGGCCGTCGACGGTCTTGTCACGCCACAGCAGCAGGTTGCGGTTTGGCTGCTTGATGTTGTTCCAGAAGAACTCTTTCTGCGAGTAGATGGCGTAGTGGGCCGGGTCGACGTTGATGATCGCACGGGCCAGGGTAGCCATGTCGTGGGCCGACGAGTAATGATCCGGGTGCGGCAGGCCGGTCGGGTTCATGAAGTGGCTGTTGGCCATGCCCAGGTCGGCAGCGGTCTTGTTCATCATGTCGGCGAAGGCGTCTTCGCTGCCGGCGATGTGCTCGGCCAGGGCGACCGAGGCGTCGTTGCCGGACTGGATGATGATGCCGTGCAGCAGGTCGCTGACGGTCACCTGGCTGCCCACCTTGATGAACATCCGCGAACCGCCGGTACGCCAGGCGTTTTCGCTGACGGTAACCGGGTCGTTTTCACCGATCTGGCCGCGGCGGATGTCCAGGGTGGCGATATAGGCGGTCATCAGCTTGGTCAGGCTGGCCGGCGGCAGGCGCTCGTCACCGTTGTTCTCGACCAGCACGTTGCCGCTGGACGCGTCCATGAGTACGTAGGACTTGGCTGCCAGTTGCGGTGGTGCCGGCGTCATCTGCTCAGCCGCGAAGGCGGCAGGCGTGATCATCAGCAGTACGGGCAGGCAAAGTCGTTTGGCAAGGTTGGTGATGTTCATCCGTCTCTCGAAAATCGCTAATGGTCTGATGTTCCCTGGGCAAGATCATGTGCCCAGCGCCAGTCAGTCTAGTTTTTGTGGCCGTAGGCCAGGCTCGCAACGTGCGGCTTTATGTCGCTGCGGGCAAAAGCCGATATTGTACATGGCCGCGCCCGGCAATTCATGACAAAACCGACAGTTTGGCGTTGCCTTCTTCGCGGGTACGCCCGCTGCCACAGGGTTTCGCATACCCCTATGGCAGCGGGCGCGCCCGCGAAGAAGGCAACACGGTCAGTCAGCTGTGACCAGCTTGGCCTGCCCCAGGTTCGCCAGGCGAATGCTGTCCTGCGCCTGCTGGATCTCGCCCTGGCTGCTGATCGGCCCCAGGCGCACGCGGTGCAGGGTCTGCTGGTTACGCACGATCGAGCTGATGAACACCGGCGCGCTGACCATGCTGCTGAGCTTGGACCGCAGCAGTTCGGCGGCGTCCGGGTTGGCAAAGGCGCCCACCTGCAGGAAGCTGCCGCCACTGCCGGCCGGCACGTTGTTGCCAGCCACCTGGACCGGCACCACTGGCGCCGCATGCTGCTGGGGCGGCGGGGTCCATTGCTCGACGCGCCCGGTACTGGCCGGGATCGCCTGGGTCTGGGCCACCTGCGGCTCTTTCAGCACCATTGGTGGTGTCTGGCCGCGCTGGGCCCACCACTGCTGCGGGTCGATACCCTCGACGCGAACGTGCGCGGTGCCGATCTCGGCATAACCGAGTTTTTTCGCCGCGGCATAGGACAGGTCGATGATACGGTCGGAATAGAACGGCCCACGGTCGTTCACCCGCAGGATCACGCTGCGGCCATTGGCCAGGTTGGTCACCCGCACGTAGGCCGGCAGCGGCAGAGTCTTGTGCGCCGCGCTCATGCCGTAGAGGTCGTACAGCTCGCCATTGGCGGTGTTCTGGCCGTGGAACTTGGTGCCATACCACGACGCGGTGCCCTCGGCGCGGTAGTTGCGCGAGTCCTGCATCGGGTAGTAGGTCTTGCCCAGCACCGTGTACGGGTTGGCCTTGTAGTTGCCGGTGTGCACGGTTGGCGTGGCGTCAGGGATCTTGTTCACATCCACGTCCCACCACGGCGCGCCGTCCTTGTGCGCCCGGTTGATGTCCAGGCCCGGCTGGGCGCGCACCACATTGCCACCGCTTTGCTGGGGCGGGCGGCTGGACGAACAGCTGGCCAGTACCACGCCGACAGCGAGACAGGTGAGCAGCTTGAAAGTGTTGCCAGAGATGATTGCGCGCATTACTTGACGCCCCGTGCTTGAACCAGCTGTTCCGAAAGCTGATGCACCGCCATGGCATACATCACGCTGCGGTTGTAGCGAGTGATCGCGTAGAAGTTCTTCAGGCCCATCCAGTACTCGGGGCCATTGTCGCCCTCGAGACGGAAGGCGGTAACCGGCAGATCATCGCGCAGCGAATCATGGACCGACCAGCCGAGCGCACGCAACTCCCCTACCGTTTTTACCGGCTCGATGCCGGTAGTCAGGCCTTCGTCAACGCGCCCACCGTCCACCCAGGCGCGGCTGACCACGCCTTCGCCGGCCACCCAGCCGTGGCGCTTGAAGTAGCTGGCCACGCTGCCGATGGCATCGTCCGGGTTGTTCCAGATATTGATGTGGCCGTCGCCGTCGAAGTCCACCGCAAAGTTGCGGAAGCTGCTAGGCATGAACTGCGGCAGGCCCATGGCACCGGCGTAGGAGCCTTTGAGCGTCAACGGGTCGAGCTGCTCCTCGCGGGCCAGCAGCAGGAACTCGCGCAGCTCCTTGCGGAAAAATTCGGCCCGTGGCGGGTAGTCGAAGCCCAGAGTCGACAACGCATCGATTACCCGGTAGTTGCCGGTGTTGCGGCCAAAGAAGGTTTCCACGCCGATGATCGCGACGATGTATTGCGCCGGCACGCCGTATTCCTGCTCGGCACGGGCCAGCACCGCCTCGTGCTGGCGCCAGAAGTCCACACCGCGGGCGATGCGCGCGTCTGTAATGAACATCGGCCGGTAGTCCTTCCACGGTTTCACCCGTTCGGCCGGGCGCGATATGGCGTCGAGGATCGACTGCTTGCGCTGCACCTCACCGAACACACTCATCAGTTGCTCAGGGGCAAAGCCATAGTCGCGGCTCATTTCGCCAACGAACTGGGCCACCTGTGGCGAACCCTGGTAATCGCCGGCATGGGCCAGCTGTACAGCGCCGAACAGGCCCACCGCGCCGATCCACGGCGCACAACGGGCAGCCCAGTTACGCACTGCTTGCATGAAATTCTTCACCTTATTCAAACCTGCGCGATCCATTTGCGGTGCGTATGGATCGACATCAGAACGCCAAACGCTGACAGCAGCGTCACCAACGAAGTTCCGCCATAGCTGATGAAGGGCAGCGGCACGCCCACCACGGGCAGAAGGCCACTGACCATACCGATATTGACGAACACGTATACAAAGAATGTCATGGTCAGGCTGCCCGCCAGCAGCTTGCCGAACAGGGTCTGCGCCTGGGCGGTGATCATCAGGCCACGGCCGATCAGCAGCAGGTAGACGATCAGCAGCAGGCAGATGCCGACCAGGCCGAATTCCTCGCCGAGCACGGCGATGATGAAGTCGGTGTGGCTTTCCGGCAGGAAGTCCAGGTGCGACTGGGTGCCGAGCAGCCAGCCCTTGCCGAACACGCCGCCCGAGCCGATCGCCGCCTTCGACTGGATGATGTTCCAGCCAGTGCCCAACGGGTCGCTTTCCGGGTCGAGGAAGGTCAGTACCCGCTGCTTCTGGTAGTCGTGCATGACAAAGAACCACATCGCCACCGCCACGGGCACCGCAGCCGCCAGCACGCTGAGGATCCAGCGCCAGCGCAGGCCGCCCATGAACAGCACGAAGGCCCCGGAGGCGAGGATCAGCAGCGCCGTGCCCAGGTCGGGCTGGCGCACGATCAGGATGAACGGCACGCCGATCAGCACCAGGCTGATCGCCACGTGCTTCAGATGCGGCGGCAAGGTGCGCTTGGACAGGTACCAGGCGATGGTCGCCGGCATGATGATCTTCATGAATTCCGAGGGCTGGAAGCGGATCACCCCGGGGATGTTGATCCAGCGCGTGGCGCCCATGGCGTTGTGGCCCATCACGTCCACCACCACCAGCAACAGCACACCGGCCAGGTAGGCCAGCGGCACCCAGCGGGCCATGAAACGTGGCTCCAGCTGGGCGATGATGAACATCGACACCAGGCCGATGCCGAACGAGGTGGCCTGCTTGAGCAGCAGGTCCCAGTTCTTGCCACTGGCCGAATAAAGAACGAACAGGCTGCCGGCCGCGAGGGTCAGCAGAATGATCAGCAAAGGGCCGTCGACATGGATGCGCTGCAGAAAGCTGGCGCGCCGACGCATCACATCCTCGCTGGAGAGCATGCGATCGAAATTGTTCATCACAGGGCTGATTCCTGGGTAACGGTGGCAGGCGCGAACTCGGGCTTGAGCCGGCCGTTTTCGTCGAGCAGCCAGGCGTCCATCACCTGACGCACCACCGGGGCGGCGACGCCCGAGCCGGACTCGCCGTTCTCGACCATCACCGAAACCACGATCCTCGGGGCTTCGGCCGGGGCGAAGGCGACGAACAGGGCGTGGTCGCGATGACGCTCCTGGAGCTTGTTGCGGTCGTACTTCTCGCCCTGCTTGATCGCCACCACCTGGGCGGTACCGCTCTTGCCGGCAATGCGGTACTGCGAGCCGATGGCCGCCTTGCGTGCGGTACCGCGGGCGTTGTGCATCACCTGCTCCATGCCATGAGTGACCTTGGCCCAGTCTGACTTGTCACGCAGCACGATGTTTTCCATGGGGTTGTCGTCCACCGGCGGCTGGCCTTCGATGGTCTTGGCCAGGTGCGGGCGGTTCCACACGCCCTTGTTGGCGATCAAGGCAGTGGCCTGGGCCAGTTGCAGCGGCGTGGCCTGCATGTAGCCCTGGCCGATACCGAGGATCAGGGTTTCGCCGGGGAACCAGGCCTGGCGGCGGGTGGCACGCTTCCATTCGCGCGACGGCATCAGCCCGGCGGACTCCTCGAACATGTCGAGGGCAACCCGCTGGCCGATACCGAACTTGTTCATGTAGCTGGACAGCCGATCGATGCCCATCTTGTGCGCAAGGTCGTAGAAGTAGGTGTCGTTGGAGCGCATGATCGCGGTGTCCAGGTCGACCCAGCCATCGCCCGAGCGGTTCCAGTTACGGTATTTGTGGTCGTAGTTGGGCAACTGATAGTAGCCCGGGTCGAACACCCGGCTGCCAGCATTTACCACGCCGCTGTCCAGGCCGGCGATGGCCACCGCCGGCTTGATGGTCGAGCCTGGCGGGTACAGGCCACGCAACACGCGGTTGAACAGCGGCCGGTCGATCGAATCGCGCAGTTCGGCATAGGCCTTGAAGCCAATGCCGGTGACGAACAGGTTGGGGTCGAAGCTGGGCTGGCTGACCATCGCCAGCACCTCGCCGGTACGCGGGTCGAGCGCCACCACCGCACCACGCCGGCCACCCAGGGCGGCCTCGGCGGCCTCCTGCAGCTTGATGTCCAGGCTCAGCACGATGTCCTTGCCCGGTTTCGGGTCGGTGCGCTTGAGCACCCGCAGCACACGGCCGCGGGCATTGGTCTCGACTTCCTCGTAACCCACCTGGCCATGCAGGTCGGCTTCGTAGAAGCGTTCGATGCCGGTCTTGCCGATGTGGTGGGTGCCGCTGTAGTTCACCGGGTCGAGGGTTTTCAGCTCTTTCTCGTTGATCCGCCCTACATACCCCACCGAATGGGCGAAGTGCGCGCCCTGCGGGTAATGGCGCACCAGCTGGGCCACCACTTCCACGCCCGGCAGGCGGAACTGGTTCACCGCCACGCGGGCGATCTGCTCTTCGTTGAGTTCGAACAGGATCGGCACCGGCTCGAACGGCCGGCGGCCCTGGCGCATGCGCTTCTCGAACAGGGCGCGGTCGTCGGGTGTCAGCTCCAGCACTTCGACGATGGTATCCAGCACTTCCTGCCAGTTACCCGCACGTTCGCGGGTCATCGACAGGCTGAAGCTGGGCCGGTTGTCGGCAACGATCACCCCGTTGCGGTCGAAGATCAGCCCGCGGGTCGGCGGGATCGGCTGCACATGCACCCGGTTGTTCTCCGACAGCGTGGAGTGATATTCGTGCTGGATGACCTGCAGGTAGTACAGCCGCGCGATCAGCACGCAAATAAGCAGCATGATCGCCACTGCGCCGACCACGACGCGGTTGCGCACCAGGCGGGCGTCTTTCTCGTGGTCCTTGAGACGGATCGGCTGCGACATCGGACTGCTTACAGGCTCATTTATGGTAAGGATGCCCGGACAACACGGTCCAGGCGCGGTAGATCTGCTCGCCGATGAGTATCCTTACCAATGGGTGCGGCAGGGTCAGCGGCGACAGCGACCAGCGTTGCTCGGCACGCGCACAGACCTCAGGCGCCAGGCCTTCCGGGCCGCCCACCATCAAATTCACCGTGCGCGCATCCAGGCGCCAGCGGTCCAGCTCGGTCGCCAGCTGCTCGGTACTCCAGGGCTTGCCATGGACCTCGAGGGTGACGATGCGTTCCCCTGGCTGAACCTTGCTCAGCATGGCCTCGCCCTCCTGACGAATCAGGCGGGCGACGTCGGCATTCTTGCCACGGGTATTCAGCGGGATTTCCACCAGCTCCAGCGACAGCTCGGCGGGCAGGCGCTTGGCATATTCATGCCAGCCTTCCTCGACCCACTTCGGCATGCGCGAGCCGACCGCGATCAGGCGCAGACGCACAGCGCTTTCCTTATTCCCGGTCCTTGAGCTTGTCGGAGTACTCGTGGGCATGGTCCGGGCTGTGGTGCTTGCCATCGGCGGCACGGCTTTGCTCGGCACCCTGCCACAGGCGCTCCAGGTCGTAGAACTGGCGGGCAGCGGCGGTCATCATGTGCACGATGACGTCGTTCAGGTCCAGCAGCACCCAGTCGCTGTCGCCCTTGCCCTCTTCACCCAGTGGCTGGGCACCCTTGGCCTTGACCGCTTCGCGGACCTTCTCCAGCATCGCGTTGATCTGGCGGTTGGAGGTACCGGTGGCAATGATCATGTAGTCGGTCAGGCTGTGCTTTTCGCGCACGTCGATGACCTGGATGTCCTGGGCCTTGACGTCTTCCAGCGCTGCCTTGGTCAGGGCGACCAGTTCTTCGCCGTGGATTTTCTGCTTGGTCATATAAAACTCGTTCAACTCGTTGGATGAGGCGCCAGAGGCACCGTCAGTTAGGCGCACGATACAGTTCGTGCGCCTCGATGTAGGCCAGTACGGCGTCCGGCACCAGGAACCTCACCGATTTGCCGCTGGCCAGCAGCTGTCGGATCTGTGTAGCCGACACCGCAAGCGGCGTCTGCCAGACGAACGAAATGTTTCCCGCCGGGCCGGACATGGCGGTGGGATCGCTCTCCGAGCGCGCAGCCAGCAGGTTGCGCAGCTCGTCAGGGGGTTCTACGTCGGCATCCGGGCGTTGCAGCACCAGGATGTGACAGTGTTGCAGCAATTCGTCCCAGCGGTGCCAGCTGGGCAGACCACAGAAGGCATCCCAGCCCAGCACCAGGAACAGCTGGTCGTTGGCGGCCAGTTCGGCGCGGATCGATTCCAGCGTATCGATGGTGTACGACGGCTTGTCGCGCGCCAGCTCACGGGCATCCACGCTCAGGCACGGCACACCCTGCACGGCATTTTGCACCATGGCCAGGCGGTCCTGCGCGGCCACCTGCGGGGTGTCGCGGTGCGGCGGCCGGGCATTGGGCAGCAGGCGCAGCTCGTCCAGCCCCATGCACTCGGCCACTTCCAGCGCGCTGCGCAGGTGGCCGATGTGCACGGGGTCGAAGGTGCCGCCTAGAATGCCGATGCGCCGGACTGCCTGTGCCTTGCTCAACTCAGCAGGACTCCTGGCCACGCAGCTGGCCGTCGCCGATCACGACGTACTTCTCGCAGGTCAGGCCTTCCAGGCCGACCGGGCCACGGGCATGCAGCTTGTCGGTGGAAATGCCGATTTCCGCGCCCAGGCCGTACTCGAAGCCGTCGGCGAAGCAGGTGGGGGTATTGAGCATGACCGACGCCGAGTCGACCTCGGCCATGAACTGGCGGGCTTCACCCTGGTGTTCGCTGATGATCGAGTCGGTATGGTGCGAGCCATAGTGGTTGATGTGCTCGATGGCCTGGTCCAGCCCGTCGACCACACGGATCGACAGGATCGCGTCCAGGTACTCGGTGTGCCAGTCGGCTTCGGTGGCGGGCTTGGCGTCGATGATGGCCCGGGTGCGCTCGCAGCCACGCAGCTCGACGCCCTTCTCCTGGAAGCGGCGGGCCATTTCCGGCAGGAAGCGCTCGGCCACCTGCTGGTCGACCAGCAGCGTTTCCATGGCGCCACAGATGCCATAGCGGTAGGTCTTGGCGTTGAATGCCACGCGCCAGGCCTTGTCCAGGTCGGCGTGCTGGCTGACGTAGACGTGGCAGATACCGTCCAGGTGCTTGATCACCGGCACGCGGGCATCGCGGCTGATGCGTTCGATCAGGCCACGGCCACCGCGCGGCACGATGACGTCGACGAATTCCGGCATGCTGATCAGCGCGCCCACGGCTTCGCGGTCGGTGGTCTCGACCACCTGCACCACAGCTGCCGGCAGGCCGGCGGCGGCCAGGCCACGCTGGATGCAGGTGGCGATGGCGCGGTTGGAGTGGATGGCTTCGGAGCCACCACGCAGGATGGTCGCGTTACCCGACTTCAGGCACAGGCTGGCGGCATCGATGGTCACGTTCGGGCGCGACTCGTAGATGATCCCGATCACCCCCAGCGGCGTGCGCATCTTGCCGACCTGGATACCCGATGGGCGGTAGCTCATGTCGCGGATGGCACCGACCGGGTCCGGCAGACTGGCCACCTGGCGCAGCCCGGTGATCATGCCGTCGATACGCGCCGGGGTCAGCGCCAGGCGGTCGAGCAGCGCCGGCTCCAGGCCGTTGGCACGGCCGGCGGCCAGGTCCAGCTCGTTGGCGGCGGTCAGCTCGGCACGAGCGGCGTCCAGTGCGTCGGCAGCGGCTTGCAGGGCGCGGTTCTTCTGCGCGGTGCTGGCACGGCCGATCACCCGGGAAGCTTCACGGGCAGCGCGACCCAGGCGGGTCATATAGTCAAGAACGGACTCAGTCATGGGTTCGGTGTCTTGGCGAAGGGGAAATCGGCTGATTATAACTGCCGCGCAGGTGTACGCCCAGCGGCGGGTGGCGGATGGTAGAAAATGGCTGGGGGCATTGCGCAGGAAAGATGTAACCGGGGTTATCGAAATTTCTATCTCCTGTTATGGCCCTTTCGCGGGTAAACCCGCTCCCACAGGGATTGCACAAGGCCTGAGACCTCCAGAATTCCCGTGGGAGCGGGTTTACCCGCGAAGAGGCCGGCACTGCCAACATCCCACTCGATTCAGCCTCGATTAAGCCATTCATTGCTATCATCCCCGCCTTCCCAGCCACGAACCACCCCGCATGCCAGCCCTGCCCGACAGCTTTTTCGACCGCGACGCCCAGACCCTGGCCAAGGCCCTGCTGGGCAAGGTCATTCGCCATCGCCACGGCGACCTGTGGCTGGCCGCGCGCATCATCGAGACCGAGGCCTACTACCTCACCGACAAAGGCAGCCACGCCTCGCTCGGCTACACCGAAAAACGCAAGGCGCTGTTCCTCGATGGCGGGCACATCTATATGTACTACGCACGCGGCGGCGACTCGCTGAACTTCAGCGCCCACGGGCCGGGCAACGCGGTGCTGATCAAGTCCGCCTATCCTTGGCAGGACGCCCGCTCGGGGCCGGACAGCCTGGCGCAGATGCAGCTGAACAACCCCGATGCCAGCGGCAACCTCCGCCCGGCCGAGCGCCTGTGCGCCGGCCAGACCTTGCTGTGCCGGGCCCTGGGCCTGAAGGTGCCGCACTGGGATGCCCAGCGTTTCGATGCCGAGCGCCTGTACGTGGAGGATTGCGGCAACGCCGTGCCACGGGTGATTCAGGCCGCCCGCCTGGGCATCCCGCATGGCCGCGACGAGCACCTGCCCTACCGTTTCGTCGATGCCGAATACGCCCGTTTCTGCACGCGGAACCCGTTACGCCGCGGCCAAGTCGAAGGCCGCGACTTCTTCATTCTCGAACAAGGAAGCTGAACCATGGGCCAATGGCTCGACAGCCTGACCGGCTGGCTCAGCGCCAACCCGCAGTGGCTTGGCCTGGCGATTTTCCTGGTGGCCTGCATCGAATGCCTGGCCATTGCCGGCATCATCGTGCCAGGCACCGTGCTGCTGTTCGCCGTCGCGGTACTGGCCGGCAGCGGCGCCTTCAGCCTGGGCGAAACACTGCTGCTGGGCTTTCTCGGTGGCCTGGTGGGCGATGCCTTGTCGTACACGGTGGGCAAGTACTTCCACCAGAACATCCGCCGCCTGCCGCTGCTACGCCATCATCCGGAATGGATCGGCAGCGCTGAGGCCTATTTCCAGCGCTATGGCATCGCCAGCCTGCTGGTAGGGCGCTTCATAGGGCCGCTGCGGCCGATGCTGCCGATGGTCGCCGGCATGTTCGACATGCCGCTGCCACGCTTCATCGCCGTCAGCCTGGTGGCCGGTGCCGGCTGGGCGGTGGCCTACCTGCTGCCCGGCTGGGCTACCGGCGCGGCCATGCGCCTGCCCTTGCCGGAAGGCTTCTGGCTGGATGCCGGGATCATCGCCGGCACCCTGGCGGTCATCATCGGGCTGAGCCTGAACACCAGCCTCCGCGATCAACGCCACGGCACCCGACTGATTGCCGGCATGGCTGGCGTCGCCCTGGCCGGAGTCTTCCTCGGCTGGCCCTACCTGCACGAATTCGACCAGGGCGTGATGACTCTGGTGCAGGAGCACCGCAGCCAGGCCATCGATGGTGCTGTGGTGCTGGTGACCCGGCTGGGCGATTTCCGCACCCAGCTGTTCCTCGGCGGCCTGCTGACGGGCCTGCTGCTGCTTGCCCGGCAATGGCGACATGCCATGTTCGCTGCGGGCGCACTGATGGGGACGGCGCTTGCCAACGGTACGCTGAAATGGCTGTTTGCCCGGGCCCGGCCGGAAGTGCTGAGCGACCCGTTGACCAGTTACAGCATGCCGAGCGGGCACAGTTCGGCGTCATTTGCGTTCTTCCTGGTAATGGCGGTGCTGGCCGGACGCGGGCAGCCGCCGCGGATGCGCCTGACCTGGGTGATGCTGGGCTGCATTCCGGCACTGGCGATTGCCCTGTCACGGGTGTACCTGGGGGCGCACTGGCCGACCGACATCCTCGCCGGGGCTTTGCTGGCGTGCTGTGTGTGCGCGCTCAGCCTGACACTGGTGCAGCGTCATCAGACCCTGCCGGCCTTGCCGCTGCGGGTGTGGTGGCTGGTGTTGCCGGCGTGTGTCGCGTTGCTGACGTTCTTTGCCCTGCATGCGTTGCCGCAGGCTTTGCTGCGGTATCAATATTGATGTCGCCTGTACCGGCCTCTTCGCGGGTAAACCCGTCCCACAGAGATAGCGTCGCTCTCAAGCCCGATGCAGTACCTGTGGGAGCGGGTTCACCCGCGAAGAGGCCGGCATAGGCAACGCAGCACTTCAGGCAAACAGCTCGCCCTGAATCCGCTCCAGCAGCTTCTGGATTTCCCCCAACCGCTCCTGCGGCGAGTCGAGGCTCAGCAAATCCAGCTTGTCCTCTTCCATGAACGGCAGCAGGTACGCCAACTGATTGGACAACGCCTGGCGCCCATCCACCGGGCGCGGCATGTCCAGCGCTTCGACCATGGGGTGCTCGCCCAGGGCCACCAGCAACGCCAGCAGGTCTTCGTCCGCCTCGAGCAGCGGGCTGTCCGCCTGCTCCGGCAACCACTGCACCTGCCCTACCAGCAGCTGGTCCTTTTGCACCTCGGTGCTTTCCAGGTTGAAGCGCCGCACACCTTCCACGCGGATACCCAGCAAGCCGTTATCCTGCTGCACGAAATCGCGGATCACCGCCTCGCAGCCGATCGAGGCGACCACCGGCGGTGCCTTGCCAACCTGCTCGCCTTCCAGGATGCACACCACACCAAAACCTTCGCCCCGCTTCATGCAGCGCCCGATCATGTCCAGGTAGCGCGCCTCGAAAATCTGCAAATCGAGGAAACAACCAGGAAACAGCACGGTATTGAGGGGAAACAGCGGTAGCGTCATCACAAGTCCTCAAGCCACCAGGCTGACCGCCAGCGGCAGGAACACCGCCGTGGCCACCCCCATCAGGCTCATCGCCAGCGCGGCAAAGGCGCCGCATTCGTCACTTTCCTGCAGGGCCACTGAAGTGCCCACCGCGTGCGCCGTCACGCCCAGCGACATGCCGCGCGCCTCGGGGCTATGCACGCCAAAGCGGCTCAGCAGCGCCGGGCCGAAGATTGCCCCGATCACCCCGGTAATCAGCACGAACACCGCCGCCAGGGCCGCCACGCCACCAATCTGCTCGGCCACCAGCATGGCGATCGGCGAGGTCACCGACTTCGGCGCCATGGTCATCAGGATCATGTGCTCGGCACCAAACCACCAGCCCAGCAACAGGCAGAACAGCGTGGCGAACAGGCCTCCGACTACCAGCGTAGTAAATGTGGGCCAGAACAGCTGCCGGATACGCCGCAGGTTGAGGTAGAGCGGCACGGCCAGGGCCACGGTGGCAGGCCCTAGCAGGATGTTCATGATTCCGGTGCTCTTGCGGTACTCGCTGTAGTCAATGCCACACACCAGCAACACGCCGATCACCAGCAACATCGATACCAGTACCGGCTGCAGGAAGATCCAGCGGGTCTTCTCGTAGGCCGCCAGCACCAACTGGTAGGCCCCAAGCGTGATGCCGATACCGAACAAGGGATGATGAACGACCGCATCCAGCGCGCCTTGCCAGTCGAGCATCATGACTGCTCCTCGCGCCGGCCTTGGCGGTGGATGAGCTTTTGCATCAACACGCCGACGAACACCAGGGTCACCAGGCAGGAGATCAGCAAGGCACCGGCAATGGCCCAGAAGTCGGCAGCAATGTCCTTGGCATACACCATCACCCCCACCGCCGGCGGCACCAGCAATAACGGCAGGTAACGCAGCAGGCTGCTGGCGGCCTCGTTCAGCGGCTTGCCGACCTCACCACGGGCCATGAGGAAGGACAACAGCAGCAACAGGCCAATGATCGGCCCCGGCAGAAACGGCACCAACAGGTGATTGATTGCCGTCCCCAGCAGCTGGAACAGCACCAGCCAAGTCAAACCACGCAGCAGCATAAGCATCTCCCTTGGGCATGGCCGCCATTATAAGCACGTGCCGCGATATACCGATATTCGTCGAAAAGCTGGCAACTTGACTGAAACGGCTCTCCATGCTGATCTTGCACTTTCGTACCAACTGAAAACCTGGAGAGTCCGCGATGCCCTATGTACCGGTTACAGAGCTTTCGCAGTACGTTGGTAAGGAACTGGGCCGCTCGGCCTGGCTGAAGATCGACCAGCAGCGCATCAACCTGTTCGCCGAAGCCACGGGCGATTTCCAGTTCATCCACGTCGACCCGGAAAAGGCGGCGAAAACCCCGTTTGGCAGCACGATCGCCCACGGTTTCCTGACGTTGTCACTGATCCCCAAGCTGATCGAGGACATCCTGATCCTGCCGGAGGGGCTGAAGATGGTGGTGAACTACGGGCTGGACAGCGTGCGATTCATCCAGCCGGTCAAGGTCGACAGCCAGGTGCGGCTGAAGGTGGACCTGGCCGAGGTGACGGAGAAAAAGCCGGGGCAATGGCTGCTCAAGGCGATTGCCACGCTGGAGATCGACGGTGAAGAGAAGCCTGCGTACATAGCCGAGTCGCTTTCCCTCTGCTTTGTCTGATTGAGCCATTCGCGGGCACGCCCGCTCCCACAGAGTACGCGTAAATACCTGTGGGAGCGGGCGTGCCCGCGAAGAAGCCGGTACGGTGTTCCGGCGTCCTCTACAAACCCACCGCACTCGCGTAAACTGCCAGCCTTCGCGCAGCCTAGGGCTGCCCCTGTCGATTTACCAAAGGTGCCCGCCATGCCCTGGCTGCAAGTACGCCTGGCCATCAGCCCGGAACAAGCCGAAACCTACGAAGATGCCCTGCTGGAAGTGGGTGCCGTCTCGGTCACGTTCATGGACGCCGAGGATCAACCGATCTTCGAACCAGACCTCAACACCACTCCGCTGTGGTCGCACACCCACCTGCTGGCCCTGTTCGAGGCCGATGCCGTGCCCGAGCAGGTGTTCTCCCACCTGCGCCTGCTGACCGGCGCCGAGCTGCCCGAACACCAGGCCGAGGTGATCGAGGACCAGGACTGGGAACGCAGCTGGATGGACAACTTCCAGCCGATGCGCTTCGGCCGCCGCCTGTGGATCGTGCCCAGCTGGCACGAGGCCCCGGAACAGGACGCGGTAAACCTGCTGCTCGACCCGGGCCTGGCGTTCGGCACCGGCACCCACCCCACCACCGCCCTGTGCCTGGAATGGCTCGACGGCCAGCAGCTCGAAGGCACCCAGGTGCTGGACTTCGGCTGCGGCTCGGGCATTCTGGCCATTGCCGCGCTGCTGCTGGGCGCCCGTGAGGCGGTCGGTACCGACATCGATGTGCAGGCCATCGAGGCTTCGCGCGACAACGCCCAGCGCAACGGCATCGCCGACGAGAAGCTGGCGCTGTACCTGCCCGAGCACATGCCGGCCATGCAGGCCGATGTGCTGGTCGCCAACATCCTCGCCGGCCCGCTGGTGTCGCTGGCACCGCAACTGTCCGGCCTGGTCCGCCCAGGGGGCTTGCTGGCACTGTCGGGCATCCTCGCCGAGCAGGGTGAGGAAGTGGCCGCGGCCTATGCCGCCGACTTCGAGCTGGACCCGATCGTCGTGCGCGACGGCTGGGTACGCATCAGTGGTCGCCGCCGTTAAGCGGGCCTAGAATATGTCTCTGCACAGCTCCCGGATCGCCGCATGACCGACAGTTTCGTCACCCAGTGCCCGCATTGCCAGACCAGCTTTCGCGTCACCCACCACCAATTGAGCGTGGCCCGTGGTGTGGTGCGCTGCGGCCACTGCCTGCAGGTGTTCAACGCCGCCAGGCAGTTGCTGGAACAGAGCCGTCCCGGGGCGGCCGGCACACCTGTGGTGCCAGCACCGGTACCTGCGGAACCTGACGAACCGGTGGTCGAGCCAGCAGCCGCCCCTGAGCCTGCCAGCAGCGAGCGCAGCTTCAACCCTGACGAGGACTGGGCGCTCACGACCCAGGCGCTGGACGCCCTTGACCTCGACAAGGAGCTGGAGCGCCTGGAGCGTCGCAGCCAAACGGCCCCGGCACGCCCGGCCAACCAGGATGACGGGCTGCAGGCACGGCGCGACGAGTTGCAGCCGGACGAGCATGTCGATGACTTGTTCGGCACGGCCACCGACGAGCCTTTCGAGGCACAGAAGGCAGCCGAGCCCGAGCCCGTGCTGCTGCAGGAGCTGGAGCTGGACCTGGAGCCCACCCCCGGCGAGCGCACCGAGCCGACCTTGGGCGGCAACCTGGACCTGGACATCGATGACGAGCCACCGGTACGCCGTGCCGCCGAAATCGATGACCACCCTGAATTCAACGAGCCGCTGCGCGCCAGTGATGACAACGTTCCGGAGCAGGGCCTGAGCGCCCGCGATGACGAGCCGCTGGAACTGCACCTGTCGGCGCGCGATGACGACCCTGTCGAGCCGCTGCCCGGCGAACGCCTGGAGCCGGGCCTTGCCGGCAAAGCCGAGCGCCCGGCGCGCAAGGAGCCGCTGGTCGATGTGGTCGACGACCCGCTGCAACTGGACTGGGAAAAGCCCGCGCCCAACTGGGGCAAGCGCCTGCTGTGGGGCTTCCTGACCCTGCTCGCTGCTGGGCTGCTGGCATTCCAGTACGTATGGTTCCACTTCGACGAAATGGCCCGCCAGGACCAGTACCGGCCGCTCTTCCAGCAAATCTGCCCGTTGGTCGGTTGCGAGGTGCCGACCCGCGTCGATATCGCCCGAATCAAGAGCAGCAACCTGGTGGTACGCAGCCATCCGGACTTCAAGGGCGCGCTGATCGTCGATGCGATCATCTACAACCGCGCACCGTTCGCCCAGCCGTTCCCGCTGCTGGAGCTGCGCTTTGCCGACCTCAATGGCCAACTGATCGCCAGCCGTCGCTTCAAGCCCAGCGAGTACCTGTCGGGTGAACTGGCCGGGCGTGGCGAGATGCCCAGCCAGACCCCGATCCATATCGCCCTGGACATCCTCGACCCGGGGCCGAAGGCCGTGAATTACAGCCTGAGCTTCCGTTCGCCGGAATAACCACCAACCCTGTGGGAGCGGGCCGCGCAAGGCCCTGCATCCTCGCCCACACCAAATGTCATAAGCCGACAGCTGTTCAGATTTTATCCAAATCCATCTTTATCCGGTCATCGAGAGCGGGTATCATGCCAACCCTTTTTCGAACTCCAAGATTCGGCCCCACAACAGGGATCACCTATGTCGGCGGTACGCATCGGCCCATACACACTACGCAACAACCTGATCCTCGCGCCCATGGCCGGGGTCACGGACCAACCTTTCCGTACGCTTTGCCAGCGCCTGGGCGCCGGCATGGTGGTGTCGGAAATGGTCTCCAGCGACATGAGCCTGTGGAACAGCCGCAAGTCGAGCCTGCGCCGCATCCATGAAGGTGATCCCGAGCCACGCTCGGTGCAGATCGCCGGTGGTGATGCACAGATGATGGCAGCGGCGGCACAGGCCAACGTCGAAGCAGGCGCCCAGATCATTGATATCAACATGGGCTGCCCGGCAAAAAAAGTCTGCAACAAAGCCGCAGGCTCTGCTTTATTGAGAGATGAAGCCTTGGTCAGCGAGATCCTCCACGCCGTGGTCGGCGCCGTGGACGTCCCGGTGACCCTGAAGATCCGCACCGGTTGGGACCGGGCGAACAAGAACGGCCTGAACGTGGCGAGGATCGCCGAGCAGGCCGGCATCCAGGCGCTGGCGGTGCATGGCCGCACACGCGCCGACCTGTACACCGGCGAAGCCGAATACGACACCATCGCTGCCATCAAGCAGGCGGTGTCGATCCCGGTTTTTGCCAACGGCGATATCACCTCGCCAGAAAAAGCCCGGGCGGTGCTGGACGCCACCGGGGTCGATGGCCTGTTGATCGGCCGGGCCGCCCAGGGGCGGCCATGGATCTTTCGCGAGATCGAGCATTACCTGCGCACTGGTGAACACCTGCCAGCGCCGCAGCTGGACGAAGTGGAACGCATCCTGCTGGAACATCTGGCCGCGCTGCATGCCTTCTATGGCGATGTGATGGGCGTACGTATCGCCCGCAAGCACGTTGGCTGGTATCTGGCAACACGACCCGGCGGCAAGGAGTTTCGCTCCCGGTTCAACGCTTTGGAAGACACACAAGCGCAGTGCGCCAACGTTCGCGCGTTTTTCAGCGAACGTCGACAGAGCCTTGAGACAGAGGACGGACAAGGGGTGGCCGCATGACGATGATGACCGAGACATTTGTGAGTGGAACAACGCCCGTGAGCGACAACGCCAACCTGAAACAGCACCTCAATACGCCGAGCGAAGAGGGCCAGACCCTTCGCGACAGCGTCGAGAAGGCGCTGCACAACTACTTCGCCCACCTGGAAGGCGCGACCGTGACGGACGTGTACAACCTGGTGCTCTCCGAAGTCGAGGCGCCCCTGCTCGAAAGCGTGATGAACTACGTGAAGGGCAACCAGACCAAGGCCAGCGAGATGCTCGGGCTGAACCGAGGCACCCTGCGCAAGAAGCTCAAGCAGTACGATTTGTTGTAAGCCAGAATCCCAACCAGAAAAGGCGGCTCCCTGAACAGAGGCGCCTTTTTTGCTGACTCCACCGCGTTATTGGAACCCGAAATGACCGACCAGACTACCCGCCTGCCAGTCCGCCGCGCCCTGATCAGCGTCTCCGACAAGACCGGTATCCTCGAATTCGCCCGTGAGCTGCAGCAGCTCGGTGTCGAGATCCTGTCCACCGGCGGCACCTACAAGCTGCTCAAGGACAACGGCGTCAACGCGGTGGAAGTGGCCGACTACACCGGCTTCGCCGAAATGATGGATGGCCGGGTCAAGACCCTGCACCCGAAAATCCACGGTGGCATCCTCGGCCGCCGCGGCACCGACGACGCCATCATGAACGAGCACGGCATCAAGCCGATCGACCTGGTAGCGGTCAACCTGTACCCGTTCGAAGCGACCATTTCCAAACCTGGCTGTGACCTGCCGACCGCCATCGAGAACATCGACATCGGCGGCCCGACCATGGTCCGTTCGGCTGCCAAGAACCACAAGGACGTGGCCATCGTGGTCAACGCCAGCGACTACGCCGGCATCGTCGAAGGCCTCAAGGCCGGCGGCCTGACCTACGCCCAGCGCTTCGACCTGATGCTCAAGGCGTTCGAGCACACCGCTGCCTACGACGGCATGATCGCCAACTACATGGGCACCATCGACCAGGCCAAAGAGACCCTGAGCACTGAAGGCCGCAGCGAATTCCCGCGCACCTTCAACAGCCAGTTCGTCAAGGCCCAGGAAATGCGCTACGGCGAGAACCCGCACCAGAGCGCGGCGTTCTACGTAGAAGCGAAAAAAGGCGAAGCCAGCGTTTCCACCGCCATCCAGCTGCAGGGCAAGGAACTGTCGTTCAACAACGTGGCCGACACCGACGCCGCACTGGAGTGCGTGAAGAGCTTCGTCAAGCCGGCCTGCGTCATCGTCAAGCACGCCAACCCGTGCGGCGTGGCCGTGGTGCCTGAAGACGAAGGCGGCATCCGCAAGGCCTACGACCTGGCCTACGCCACCGACACCGAGTCGGCGTTCGGCGGCATCATCGCCTTCAACCGCGAGCTGGACGGCGAAACCGCCAAGGCCATCGTCGACCGCCAGTTCGTCGAAGTGATCATCGCGCCGAAAATCTCCCAGGCTGCCCGCGACGTGGTTGCCGCCAAGCAGAACGTACGCCTGCTGGAATGCGGCGAGTGGCCAGCCGAGCGCGCTGCCGGTTGGGACTTCAAGCGCGTCAACGGTGGCCTGCTGGTGCAGAGCCGCGATATCGGCATGATCACTGCCGATGACCTGAAGATCGTCACCAAGCGTGCACCGACCGAGCAAGAGATCCACGACCTGGTATTTGCCTGGAAAGTGGCCAAGTTCGTCAAGTCCAATGCCATTGTCTACGCCAAGCAGCGCCAGACCATCGGCGTCGGCGCCGGCCAGATGAGCCGCGTCAACTCCGCACGCATTGCTGCAATCAAGGCCGAGCATGCCGGCCTGCAGGTGCAGGGCGCAGTCATGGCATCGGATGCGTTCTTCCCGTTCCGTGATGGCATCGACAATGCGGCTAAAGTGGGTATCAGCGCCGTGATCCAGCCAGGTGGTTCGATGCGTGATGCCGAGGTCATCGCCGCTGCCGACGAGGCAGGTATCGCGATGGTCTTCACCGGTATGCGCCACTTCCGCCACTAATCAAGATGGCCGGCCGATCCTCGGCCCCTGTGGGAGCGGGTTCACCCGCGAATGCGATGTTGGATTCACCGCCGCATTCGCGGGTGAGCCCGTTCCCACAAGGTACGAGGACTGCCGCCAAACAGAGGTTTTGACATGAAAGTTTTGATCATCGGCAGCGGCGGCCGTGAGCACGCCCTGGCCTGGAAAGTCGCCCAGGATCCACGCGTCGAGAAAGTCTTCGTTGCCCCGGGCAACGCCGGCACCGCCATTGAAGCCAAGTGCGAGAACGTCGCCATCGACGTGTGCGCCCTGGAGCAACTGGCTGACTTCGCCGAGAAGAACGTCGACCTGACCATCGTCGGCCCGGAAGCGCCGCTGGTCATCGGCGTGGTCGACCTGTTCCGCAGCCGCGGCCTGGACTGCTTCGGCCCGACCAAGGGCGCGGCGCAGCTGGAAGGCTCCAAGGCCTTCACCAAGGACTTCCTGGCGCGTCACAAGATCCCGACCGCCGACTACCAGAACTTCACCGAAATCGAGCCGGCGCTGGCCTACCTGCAGGAAAAAGGCGCGCCGATCGTGATCAAGGCCGACGGCCTGGCCGCGGGCAAGGGCGTGATCGTCGCCATGACCCTGGAAGAAGCCGAAGCCGCCGTACGTGACATGCTGGCCGGCAACGCTTTCGGCGATGCAGGTTCCCGCGTGGTCATCGAGGAGTTCCTCGACGGCGAGGAAGCCAGCTTCATCGTCATGGTCGACGGCCAGAACGTGCTGCCCATGGCCACCAGCCAGGACCACAAGCGCGTCGGCGACCAGGACACCGGCCCGAACACCGGCGGCATGGGTGCCTACTCCCCTGCCCCGGTGGTCACCGCCGAAGTGCACCAGCGCGTGATGGACCAGGTGATCTGGCCGACCGTGCGCGGCATGGCCGAGGAAGGCAACGTCTACACCGGCTTCCTTTACGCGGGCCTGATGATCGACAAGGCGGGCAACCCCAAGGTCATCGAGTTCAACTGCCGCTTCGGCGACCCAGAGACCCAGCCGGTCATGCTGCGCCTGGAGTCGAGCCTGGTACTGCTGGTCGAGGCCGCATTCGCCAAGGCGCTGGACAAGGTCGAAGCGCAGTGGGACCCGCGCCCGAGCCTGGGCGTGGTGCTGGCTGCCGGCGGTTACCCGGGCGACTACGCCAAGGGCGACGTAATCAACGGTCTGGACGCTGCCGCGAAGATCGAAGGCAAGGTGTTCCATGCCGGTACTTCGCTCAAGGATGGCCAAGTGGTCACCAACGGCGGCCGCGTTCTGTGTGCCACCGCCATGGGCAGCACCGTTGCCGACGCGCAGCAGCAGGCTTATCGCCTGGCCAAGGAAGTAAGCTGGAACGGCAGCTTCTACCGCACCGACATCGGCTACCGGGCCATCGCCCGCGAGCGCGGTGAGCACCAGCAGTAAGTTCTACCGGATTGCCGCAGCGCGCCACAGTACCTTGCGCCTGCGGCATCCGGCTCGTCGACAGGGCCCAAAGGGGCCTTGCCTTCGACTTGGCGCGCCGCGCATAGTTAATACCCGGCACTTTGGCTAAGAAGGGATTTCGTAGTGCGTCGGCTTCGGATCGCCTCAGCTCTGATCGTCAGCTTGCTGACCTTGCTCTGCATGTTTCCGGCTGCGGCCGAACATGACGGAGGCTGGGCCGTTCTGCTTGACGAACAGGCCAATCTGCAACTGAGCGACGTGCGCTCCGAGCGTTACCGCAACCAGTTCAGCCCGATGGCTCTCGCCGACCTGGATGCCGCCCCTGCGGAACAGGCCCTGTGGCTGCACTACCGCCTGGAACCCGGCGAGCAGGAACAACTGCTGCGGGTATTCGCCCCAGACCTGTCAGGCCTGGACCTCTACGCCCTCGAGGGCGACCGACTTCTGCGTCAGCTGCACCACGGGCGCCAGGCAGGCAATGCCAGCCCGACCCTGCGTGGCAGCGACCATGTACTGCCCCTGCCCAACAGCAAACAACCCCTGGATATCTACCTGCGCCTGGTTTCCGAGCACCAGCTGCGCCCGGCCATCAGCCTGGAACCCGCGGCCGTGGCCGCCTCCGACCAGCGCCAGCCACTGCTGTTCGGCATGCTGTTCGGCGGCCTGGTGATGCTGATCATGCACAACCTGATCCGCTTCCTCTACAGCCGTTCCAGCACCACCCTGATCCTGGCGCTGTACCACGGCCTGATGCTGCTCAGCGGCCTGATCCTGCTGAACCTCAGCGGCCCCTGGTGGCACGTGTGGCACAGCGCGCAAACGCCCGCCGCGTACCTGACGCTGGTCCTGGCCGGTCTGGCCGGGCTGTATTTCACCCAGCATTTCTTCTCGCCCTGCAATTCGCCTCGGCTTAACCGCCTGCTGCAGGGCGAAATGCTGGTGGTCGGGGTCAGCGGGCTGGTGCTGCTGTTCGTCGACACCCTGCCCCTCAACCTGATGACCTACGCCCTGATGGCCCTGGGCAGCGTGAGCATGCTGCTCGTCAGCAGCTACCACTGGTACAAGGGCTATGCCCCCGCACGCCTGTTCAGCCTGGCCATGGTGGTGTTCAACCTGGGGGGCCTGGTGCTGCTGCCGGCGCTGCTGGGCCTGACCCGCACTCCAACGCCCTGGCTGCTGTGCATCCTGCTGGGCCTGACCGTGACCAGCGGCCTGCTGCTCAACCTGGCGGTCAGCGAACGCCTGCGGCGCATGAGCGAAGAGCGCTTCAGCGCCAGCCGCGCCCTGGCCGCCAGCGATGCCGAAATCAATGCCAAGGCCGAGTTCCTGGCCAAGATCAGCCACGAAATCCGCACCCCCATGAACGGTGTGCTGGGCATGACCGAGCTGCTGCTGGGCACGCCGCTGTCGGTCAAGCAGCGCGACTACGTGCAGACCATTCACAGCGCCGGCAACGAACTGCTCACGCTGATCAACGAAATTCTCGACATTTCCAAGCTGGAATCCCGGCAGATCGAGCTGGATGACGTGCAGTTCGACCTCAACGCGCTGATCGAGGATTGCCTGAACATCTTCCGCGCCAAGGCCGAGCAGCAGAACATCGAGCTGATCAGCTTCACCCAACCGCAAGTACCCCGGGTGATCAGCGGCGACCCTACGCGCCTGCGCCAGGCCTTGTCGAGCCTGCTGGAAAATGCCCTGAAAAACACCGACCAGGGCGAGATCCTGCTGGTGGTGGCGCTGGACCAGCGCGGCGATTTACCGCGCCTGCGCATCGCCGTGCAGGACAGCGGCGAACCGTTGCCCGCCGCCGAGCGCGAAGCCTTGCTGCAGGCCGAGCTGCACAGCCACCACTTCCTGTCCAGCAACAAGCTGGGCGGCCACCTTGGCCTGGTCATCGCCAAGCAGCTGATCGGCCTGATGCAGGGCGAGTTCGGCATCAAGAGCAGTACCGGCATGGGCAACACCCTGTGGCTGACCCTGCCGCTGGACCCTTCACGCCTGGAACAGCCACCGGCCGACCTCGACGGCCCGCTGCGTGATGCCCGCGTCCTGGTGGTGGACGACAACGACACCTGCCGCAAGGTACTGGTGCAGCAGTGCAGCGCCTGGGGCATGAACGTCAGTGCGGTGCCATCGGGCAAGGAAGCGCTGGCCCTGCTGCGCACCAAGGCCCACCTGCGCGACTACTTCGATGCCGTGCTGCTGGACCAGAACATGCCCGGCATGACCGGCATGCAGCTGGCCGCCAAGATCAAGGAAGACCCGAGCCTGAACCACGACATCCTGGTGGTGATGCTCACCGGCATCAGCAATGCGCCGAGCAAGATTATTGCGCGCAACGCCGGGGTCAAGCGGATCCTTGCCAAGCCGGTGGCTGGCTACACGTTGAAAACCACCTTGGCTGAAGAAATGGCCCAGCGTGGCCGCGAGCAAGCCGTACCAGCCAGTTTGCCCGGCATCCCCCAGGCACTGGACCTGCCCGGCGATTTCCGTGTGCTGGTCGCCGAGGACAATAGCATCTCGACCAAGGTGATCCGCGGCATGCTCGGCAAGCTCAACCTCGAGCCCGACACCGCCAGCAATGGCGAAGAGGCCTTGCAGGCGATGAAGGCGCAGCACTATGACCTGGTGCTGATGGACTGCGAGATGCCGGTCCTGGACGGTTTCTCGGCCACTCGGCAGCTGCGTGCCTGGGAAACTGCCAACCAGCGCCAGCGCACCCCGGTGGTGGCGCTGACCGCGCACATACTTGCCGAACACAAGGAACGCGCCCGCCTTGCGGGCATGGACGGGCACATGGCCAAGCCGGTGGAACTGTCGCAGTTGCGAGAGCTGATCCAGTACTGGGCCAACCAGCGGGAAGCCAAGGTGGATCCGGTGCATAGTTCCTGATCTGAGGCGCCTGTGCCGGCCTCTTCGCGGGTGAACCCGCTCCAACAGGTACTGCATAAGGCCTGAAGGCAATGCTATCCCTGTGGGAGCGGGTTCACCCGCGAAAAGGCCGGCACAGGCTATCAACAGAATCTGCTGATAAACTCTGCCCAGCCATAACTGCCTGGACTAGCCCCCATGCTCCATGAGTTGTTCAGCGTCTACCTGAAAATGCTCGTGCTCTACAGCCCGTTCTTCGTGCTGTCGTGCTTCATCAGCCTGACCCGCGGTCATTCCAGCAAGGAGCGCAAGCAGCTGGCCTGGAAGGTGGCCATCGCCGCGCTCATCGCCAGTGTCCTGCTGTACCTGTTCGGGCGGGCGATATTCGGTATTTTCGGCATCACCGCCGACGCGTTCCGCATCGGCGCCGGCAGCGTGCTGTTCATCTCGGCACTGGGCATGGCCCAAGGCAAGTCCGCGGTTCAGGCCGACAACGTGCAACAGGATGTCACCATCGTGCCGCTGACCATCCCGCTGACCGTCGGCCCGGGCACCATCGGTGCACTGCTGGTAATGGGCGTCGGCCACCCGCACTGGGACGACAAGGTGCTGGCCATCATCAGCATCGCCCTGGCCAGCTTCACCGTGGGCCTGGTGCTGTACCTCTCGCACCGCATCGAGCGCATCCTTGGCGACCAGGGCCTGCAGATCGTCAGCCGGCTGATGGGGCTGTTCGTCTGCGCCCTGGCTGCGCAGATCATCTTCACCGGTATCAAAGGCTACCTCGCGCCCTAGATGTCGAAATCCAGTATGCGCTGCAGGGAGACCTGAACGACGCGATCCCGAACCTTGGGCAAGAAACTCTGCTCGAAAGCCAGGATGTTGAAGCGTATCAACTCCGCTCGCACATTCTTGAGGCTGCGTTTGTGGCTGATGAAGCCCGCCCGGAACGCCGAACGATTGTCCGTTTCGTGATACAGCACCATGTCGACACGATTCGCCCCAGCAGACGCGCAGGGCAGCAATTGAAAATGCTGCCGCTCGTAGGCACAGCGCTCAAGCGATTGCAGAACCGGCGGCTTGGTCAACAGCTTGCGCATGGACTGGCTGCTTGCCGAGGCAAAATGATCGCCGGCGGTTGCGGCAATGGTTTCAAGCACCTTGTCGGTTTGCCTGGCACGGCCCTCCTCAGGCCAGTGCACCTGCTCGGCAGAAACTGCGTCCCAGCCCATGAATTTCAGCTGGTTGCGGTAGTAGGCCAACCAGTCCTGGATCAGCCCTTCCTTGTAGGCCGTCTCGGTGGCCCGCTCAGCCATCGCCAGGGCAAGCCGCACTTTGTTTTTCTGCGCAGTGGGAATACCCGGCAGAAACGAAACAATCCCTGCGCCGATCACAGCAGATATGGCTTCACTCATGTTGTGCTCCCATTACTGGTGCATGAGGGTCGAACCGATACTCCCCCTGTGCATCCTTGGTTTTCATCAATGTCTGCAGTTCATCTCGCTGACGTTGGAAACGCACGTTATCCAGCAGCAAGGAAACGCCATTGAACCTGGCTTCGCCCTGCAGAGCCTTTTCGACCAGCAACATGTCCCGCGAGGTGCCGGCGATCGGCTCGTCGAATTGCAGGGTGATACTGCAAAGGTCGAGCGTCGGCCCCGGCTTGAGCAAGCCAAGCTCGATCACCAGCTGCGAACCCTGCGTGCTGAACTTCAGCTGGTGGCGAAAACCTTCGATTGATCGGCTCAGGCCACTCTTCACTGCAGCCAGCACAGCCTCATGGCGGATCGAACGCATCCTCAGCCACGCCTCAAGTGGCTGTATCTGCGAGCCGCGCACGGGTTGCCCCAACTGTTTCAGGTCATGCGTACCGGCCAGCTTGATCCAGCCCAGTTGTCGGTATGCCTCGCGATAGGCGTCATACCAGGCTTCATAGTTCTCAAAGCGTGACCCCGCACGCCTGTTGGCCACCAACTGGGCGTAAAGGATCGAGTCGAAGGCGGCCTGACACTGAATCTGGCCAGTGTCTGCGCGATACAGTAGTGCCGTTCCGCCAATCAACATCAGTTGTTCAGCTGTTCTGTCCATGGTGTTGCCTCGTCACAAATAGCCGAACAAGGCGGCGTTGCAACGCCGCCCTGCAATCAGATGTCGTACTGGAGAATGTTCTCGACACTGCGCACGCCGAGTTTGTTTTCCACGGTTTCGCGGATTTTTTCGTAGACGAAGGTGTTGAGGGTTAGCACAGCCGTGCCGGCGTAGTAGTGGGTCTTGTCCAGCTTCCACTGGATACCCAGGATGTCATCATCCAGCTGCGGGGCAGACGCCTGGATGCAGCTCACCACCATGACCACATCGTTGTTATCGGTTTCGATGCAGGCCGCCATCCCGACCATGCCCCTGGCCTGGTTCTTGCGTTTGTGGTCGAGCACCTTGGCGTCGTTTTCGACGGTGGTCAGTTTGTCGAAGGCCATCTTGGCCAGCTCACCCAACTTGGTACCACCCAACATTGCATTCCCCACCACACCGATCGCCCGTATAGCGACAGCGCCCACGGTGACAGACAGTTCCGCCGAGGTTTCCAGTTCGAAACTACGCTTGGGGATGGTAAAGCCAAGATCACGCATGACATCGATGAACCGCTCGTACCACTCCCTGCTCTGCTTTTCGGCATCGAAGGATTTGTCAGCCACCAAAGTGGCGAAGTGGAAGGCGTTCTTTACGTCATGCCGGCTTTGCGAAGACATGCCTGCGCCGCAGGCCAGCAGGTTGCCTTCGACCAGGATGGCCGCGTCGGTGGTAGTGACTTGTGTTTCTTCGGACATGTGGAAACTCCTAGATGGTTGCCCCCCGAGTCAGGGGCAACCACCTTAGCCAGCGCGCCCACGATGCAGCGCGCTGAAGGGTTTCCGGTGCAACTAGTTGGCCGACGGGTACCAACGCGGGGTGTAGGCCCACAGCCCGCCCGACAGGCGAGGAAACACGCAGGTTGTAGAGGAGCCCACCAAGACCATGGTGCGCATGTCGACCATTTCCGGCAGCAGCTCGGCCAAAGTGACGACCTTCAGCGTCTGCCCCGGCCTACCGATATCGCGGCCAAGGACTACAGGCGTGTTCCCGTCACGGTGCCGACGCACCACTTCCAGCGCCACGCCGAGCTGATGCGGCCTGGATTTGGAAATCGGGTTGTAGAACGCCAGCACCAGGTCGGCCTGGGCCGCCAGGTCCAGGCGCTTTTCAATGATCGACCAGGGTTTGAGGTTGTCCGACAGCGACATCACGCAGAAGTCATGCCCCAGCGGCGCGCCCGCCTGGGCGGCGGTTGCGAGCGAGGCCGACACCCCCGGCAGGATCTCGAGATCCACCCGGTGCCAGGCCGCGTCATTGGACTCGTGCAGCGCTTCAAGTACCGCAGCCGCCATGGCGAACACACCCGGGTCGCCCGACGACACCACCACCACCGAACGGCCCTGGGCCGCCAGTTCGAAGGCATGCCGGGCACGCTGCATCTCTTCACGGTTGTCGGTGCAGTGCAGCACCTGGTCGTCACGGAACGGGCCGGCCATGCGCACGTAGGTTTCGTAACCGAGCACATCTTCGGCCCGCGCCAGTTCAGCCTTGACCGCCGGCACCATCAGTTCGGCAGCACCCGGTCCCAGGCCGATGACCGCCAGGCGACCGCGACGACGGCCAACCTGCGCCACCTCGACCGGGGCAGGCGCCACCGCGATGACCACGTCTGCCACCTCGATCAGTTGCGCAGCGGGCAATGCCGCAGCAACCATACCGGCCACATCATGCGCCTTGGCGGCAAAGCGCAAGGCAACACCCAGGGCCTGTGCCGCTTCGTGCAGGGCGCTATCGGCCATGGCTTGCTCGTCGGCCAGCAGGCAGGCCACTGCCGGCTCGGCGATGCCGGCCTGCTGCAATGCCGCACGAATACTGGCCAGACTACCACCCGCAACACCCACTACCACCGAACGTGGGTGGATCAGCAGCTCGTCACGGCTGGCCGGACGCGCCTGGTGCCCCACATGGATGGTACGCCGGGCCGCCTCACTGGCAGGCAATTGCGCCTGCTGCAGCCACGGCGCGTCACCTTCGATGCGCACCGTCTCGCCAGCCAGCAGGTCGGAGACGAAGCGCTTGCCTTGCTCGATATCCGCCAGGGCATAGCCCTGCGGCGGGTTCAGCAGGCAGGTGCCGAAACGCAATTCGCCACTGGTGGTGATGGCCGCAGCAACGCCCAATGCCTCGGCGATTTCGCGCGCCATCACGTTCACACCGCCAAGGCCACCGAGCAGCGGCACTACGGCACTGCCGTCTTCGGCCACGGCCAGTACCGGTGGCTCGACACCTTTCTCGCTGAGCAGGCTGGCCAGGCTGCGGATGACGATACCCGCGGCGCACAGGGCGATGATAGGCGTGTCCTGCTGGTACAGCCCACGCAGGGTATCGCCGAACGCGGTGTAATAAAGGTCGGCACCCTCGACCCGGCCTTCCAGGCCATGGATCGATGCCTGTGGATAACACTGCTGGATACGCTGCGCCGTGGTCAGGCTGCCCTGGCCAAGGATGACGATCGCCGGCGCCCGGTGCATGTTCAGCCCTGCCATTTTTCACCCGGCACGATGATCAGCGAGAAGTACGGCGACGACTGCGGGTCGACCTGGTCCAGCGGCACGATTTTCTGGTTGGCCATGGTCGCCCGCTCCACATACAGCGCGCGCCCGTCCAGGCCCAGTTCGGCCAGCACTTCGCGCACCTTGGGGAAGTTGCGGCCAAGCTTCATGATCACTGCCGCATCGGCGTCGGCCAGGCGACGCTTGAGCTCTGCGGCCGGCAACACGCCAGACAGCACCGACAGGCTCTGGTTGCGGTACACCAGCGGCGCGCCCAGTACCGAGGCGCCACCGAGCATCGAGCAGACGCCGGGGATTACTTCGGCCTCGTAGCGCTGCGCCAGGCGATCGTGCAGGTACATGTAGGAGCCGTAGAAGAACGGGTCGCCTTCGCAGATCACCGCCACGTCGCGGCCGGCATCCAGATGCTCGGCCACCTGCATGCTGGCCTCGTCGTAGAAGTCGCTGATCACCTGTTCATAGGACAGCGGCGCTGGCAGCGCTTCGGTGGTTACCGGGTAGACCAGCGGCAGCAAGGTCTGCTCGGGCTGCAGGTGCGCCTCGATGATGCCGAAGGCATTGCCACGCTTGCCCTTGGCCACGAAGTAGCCGACCACCGGCGCTTCACGTAGCAGACGCAGGGCCTTGAGGGTAATCAGTTCAGGGTCGCCAGGGCCCACGCCCAGGCCCAGCAGACGTCCACGCGGCGCCATCATTCCACCTCCGTGGCCAGGGCGTTGACCGCGGCGGCGGCCATCGCACTGCCGCCAAGGCGGCCCTGCATGATCACGAACGGCACGCCACGGCTGTCGGCGGCGAGCATCGCCTTGGACTCGGCGGCACCGACGAAACCGACCGGGAAGCCGAGGATCAGTGCCGGTTTCGGGGCGCCGGCGTCGAGCATTTCCAGCAGGTAGAACAGCGCGGTAGGGGCGTTGCCGATCACCACCACACTGCCTTCCAGATACGGCCGCCACAGCTCCAGGGCCACGGCGGAACGGGTGTTGCCTGCGTCTTTGGCCAGGCCCGGTACGCTCGGGTCGCGCAGGGTGCAGATGACCTTGTTGTCGGCGGGCAGGCGGGCACGGGTGATGCCTTCGGCGACCATGTGCGCATCGCACAGGATCGGCGCGCCGTTCAGCAGCGCCTGGCGCCCGGCCCGGCCGGCACCTTCGGAGAACTGCAGGCCATCGATGGCGTCGACCATGCCACAGGCGTGAATCACGCGCACGGCGAGCTTTTCGAGGTCTGCGGGGATCCGCTCGAGTCGGGCTTCCTCGCGGATGATCCGGAAGGAGTTGCGATAGATCTCCTGACCATCGCGGATGTAGTCAATCATCAAGGTGCTCCGTCGGCAGGTCGAGCATGGCGCCTGCTTCATTCAAGGTAAGGTCGGTGGCGCGCAGGGCACCGAAGCCCGGCTGGCGCGCATCACGCAGGTACAGGTCGTAACGGCCCGGCGCGCGGGCCAGCAGGGTGGCCGGGGCCACATGGGCCACGGCACAGGATCGGGGGCAACCGGACAAGTGCACGCTGCCGGGCACGCCTGGGCCGAGCAGCGCCGCGAGGGTGACGGCATCGGCCTTGGTCTCGCCCAGGGCCTTGGCACAACCGCTGGCGCCGGTGCAGGCGCTGATGCGCGCCAGTGGCTCATGGTCGTGGCAGAGCAGGCCCAGCGTGGACAACTCGGCCTGGGCGTGGTCGACGTGCTGCGCTTGCAGGTTGGTCAGCACCAGGCTTTGCCAGGGGCTCAGGCGCAGGCTGCCATCGCCCCGTTCACGGGCAATATGCGCGGCGCCGCGCAGCATGGCCGGGGTCAGGCGACCCTGCGGCGGGGCAACGCCCAAGGCCAGCCCTTGCGCCTGGGGCAGCACGCCCAGCCACGAGACGCTGCGCGGTTCACGGCGCCATGCGAGCACGGCGGGATCGCGGCGGATAGCCAGGCCGAGCCCGTCGATGAAATCGGTTGTCGAGCACACCTCGAGCAACTGGCGCATGCGCGACTGTGCCGGGGTGGCCAGGTCGAGGAAGCGCTCAAGCACCGCACGCACCAGTGCCAGGCCTTGTTCCGCCGGCACCGCACCGAGTACCTGGCCGTCTGCCGGGCAACCCGCCAGGCCAAACGCCAGCCAGGTCCGCTGCTCCAGGCGCAGGGCCGACAGCCACAGATCATGGGGGTGTTCGAGCATGGCCAGGTTTTCGCCGGCATCCAGCTGCACGGCGAACTTGGCCGACAACTGGTGAAAACGCGGGGTGCCTTCCAGCAGATCGAGGATCTGCCCGGCCAGCGGACGGGCGTCCAGCAGCATCGCCGGGTCATGCCCGGCCAGCGGGCTGAGCATCAGGTTGCGCACATCGTCACCGGCGGCATCACGCGGGCCCAGGCCGGCAGCGAGCAGCGTCTCGACCAGGCCGCGATGCTCGCTACCGATGCCGCGAATCTGCAGGTTGCCGCGGTTGGTGGCCTCGATCACGCCACCGGCGAAACGCTCGGCCGCCGCCGCCACCGCATCGGCCTGGTCGGCCAGCAGCAGGCCACCCGGCAGCTTGATGCGGCAGATACCGCCATCACGGGCACCGACGATGCGCCACAACCCCGGGCAGGCCGAGGGACGGGGCGATACATGGGGGGCATGGGCCTGGGTCAAAGGGGCGTCCGGCAATCTGTGAAAATGCGCTTGAGTGTAGAAGGCGCGGTATTATGCCTGCTTTGTCCGGCGGCATGAAAAGCCGGTGGTCGAGCATCATTCGGGTTTGAGCAGAAATTTTGGGGGCGCTGCGCACCCCATCGCGACACAAGGCCGCTCCCACAGGGATCACCACACCCTGTGGGAGCGGCCTTGTGTCGCGATGGGCTGCAC
This sequence comes from Pseudomonas sp. 43(2021), assembly GCF_017490805.1. NCBI lineage: Bacteria > Pseudomonadati > Pseudomonadota > Gammaproteobacteria > Pseudomonadales > Pseudomonadaceae > Pseudomonas > Pseudomonas sp. 43(2021). The sequence goes on along the minus strand of NZ_JAFGYJ010000001.1, from coordinate 318,999 downwards.
AGCAGCCCCAGGGTCTGAAGAGGTATCCATGGCACCCTGGCTGACAGTAGTAGGTATCGGCGAAGACGGCTTCAGCGGCCTGGGCAAACAGGCCCGGCGCGCGCTGCTGGGCGCTGCGCGGATCTTCGGCAGCCCGCGCCAGCTGGCCTTGCTGCCACGCTGCGTGGCCGGCGAGCGGCTGGGCTGGCCAAGCCCGTTCTCGCTGGCCCCGGTGCTGGCCCTGCGCGGCGAGCCGGTGTGCGTGCTGGCCAGCGGCGACCCGATGTTCTACGGCGTCGGCGCCAGCCTGGCGCGGCAGTTGCCCGCCGCTGAAATGCGCGTGTTGTCGATGCCCTCCTCCTGCGCCCTGGCCGCTGCCCGCCTGGGCTGGCCGCTGCACGACGTGCAGGTGGTATCGCTGGTCGCTCGGCCCCTTGCAGCGCTCAATGCCCATCTGCACAGCGGCGTGCGCCTGCTGGTGCTGAGCAACGACGGCGATAGCCCGGCAGCAATTGCCACGCTGCTGCGCGAGCGGGGCTTCGGGCCAAGTCGCCTGCGGGTCTTCGAACACTTGGGTGGCGTCGACGAACGTGATTTGGCCGGCACTGCCCAGGACTGGCCGCACAACGACGTCGCCGCGCTCAACCTGGTAGCCATCGAGTGCCTGGCCGGTGCCGACGCCCCGCGCCTGCACCGGCTGGCCGGGTTGCCGGACAGCGCTTTCCGGCATGACGGCCAGCTGACCAAACGCGATGTCCGCGCCATCACCCTGGCGCGCCTGGCACCACAGCCCGGCGAGCTACTGTGGGACGTGGGCGCCGGCTGCGGCTCGATCGGCATCGAATGGATGCGCGCCCACCCGGCCTGCCGCGCCCTGGCCATCGAGGCCGACGAAGGCCGCCAGGGTTTCATCGAACACAACCGCGATGCGCTGGGTGTACCCGGCCTGCAGCTGGTCCGCGGCAAGGCACCGGCGGCGCTGGAAGGCCTGGAGCAACCGGATGCGATCTTCATCGGTGGCGGCGTCACCCGCGAAGGCGTGCTCGACCTGTGCTGGGCAAACCTGCGCCCCGGCGGCCGGCTGGTAGCCAACGCCGTGACCCTGCAAAGCGAACTGGCCCTGGCGCATTTCCGTGAACACCACGGCGGTGAGCTGACCCGCATCCACATCGCCCATGCCCAGCCATTGGGCGCCTTCGACACTTGGCGCCAGGCGCTGCCAATCACCTTGCTGGACGTGGTGAAACCCGCCGATGCGTGAAGAAACCCGCGAACAACCCGCCCCCCTGCGCAGCGGCCTGACCACCGGCAGCTGCGCCACCGCCACCAGCCTGGCGGCAGCACGCTTGCTGCTGGGCGGCGAGAGCAGCGACGCCGTCAGCATCACCCTGCCCAAGGGCAAGGTGGTGCAAATGCGCCTGGAGTTCTGCCGCCTCACCAGCGAAGGCGCCGAAGCGGGCACGCTCAAGGATGCCGGCGACGACCCGGACGTGACCCACGGCGCCCTGCTCTATAGCCAGGTGCGCCTGCTGGCCGAACCGGGCATTCACTTTGTCGCCGGCGCCGGCGTCGGCACCGTGACCCGCCCGGGGCTGGTGCTGGCGGTGGGTGAGCCGGCCATCAACCCGGTGCCACGGCGCATGATCCGCGAACACCTGCAACGCCTGGCGGACGAATGCAGCTACCTCGGCGGCTTCGAGGTCACGGTCAATGTACAGGGCGGCGAGCAACTGGCCTTGAAGACCATGAACCCGCGCCTGGGCATCCTGGGCGGGCTGTCGATCCTCGGTACCAGTGGCATCGTGCGGCCGTTCTCCTGCGCGGCCTACATCGCCTCGATCCACCAGGGCATCGACGTCGCCCACACCAACGGCTACACGCATATCGCCGCGTGCACCGGCAACGCCAGCGAAGACACCATGCGCCGGGTCTACGGCCTGCCGGAAATCGCCCTGATCGAAATGGGCGACTTCGTCGGTGCGGTGCTCAAGCACCTGCGCAAGGTGCCGGTGCCACGCCTGACCCTGTGCGGCGGCTTCGGCAAGATCAGCAAGCTGGCCGCCGGGCACATGGACCTGCACAGCCGTCACTCCAGCATCGACTTGCCGCAACTGGCCGGCTGGGCTGCGGACATCGGCGCCGACGAGGCGCTGCAGGCCGCGATCATTACTGCCAACACCAGCCAGCAGGCCCTGGCCCTGGCCCATGCAGCCGGCATCCCCCTGGGTGACGCGGTGTGCGCCCACGCCCTGGCCTTCGCCCGCAGCGTGGTGCCGGCGCAGGTGCAGGTGGAGGTGTTCGCCATCGACCGCCAGGGTGGCATCGTCGGCCGGGCGGGTGTGCAATGAACGGGCGCATCCTGCTGCTGGGCGGCGTCACTGAAGCCCTGGCCATCGCTCGCCGCCTGGGCCCACAGCACATCTACAGCCTGGCGGGCATCGGCCGGGTGCCGCAGGACCTGCAATGCCAGGTTCGGGTCGGTGGCTTTGGCGGCGCCGAGGGCCTGGCCAACTACCTGCACGAGGCGGGTATCACGTTGCTGATCGATGCCACCCATCCCTATGCCGCACAGATCAGCCGCAATGCCGCCAGCGCCGCACGCATGGCCGGCATTCCATGCTGGGCCTTGCGCCGCCCGGCCTGGCAGGCACAAGCGGGGGACGACTGGCGCGAGGTCGAGGACTGGGCAGGGTTGATCGAGGCGCTCAAGCCGTTTCGCAGGCCATTGTTCACGCTGGGGCGTGAGCCACTGCAACATCTGGAGGAGATACCGCCGGAGCAGTTCTGGACCTTGCGTGCGCTGGAGGCGTGCCCTGGCAATGACCGCTGTGAAGTGATTGGCGCGCGCGGGCCGTTCCATATTGAAGATGAACGCGCGTTGTTCCAGCGCCGCAGGATCGATGTGCTGATCAGCAAGAACAGCGGCAGCGTGGCGACCGAACCGAAGCTGGAGGTGGCGCGGGAGCTGGGGATACCCGTGCTGATCCTGAAGCGACCGGCTTTGCCGGATGTGGACCGGGCGTTCGACTCGCTAACCGACCTGGCTGCGACACTCGGCCTGCGCGGATAACAAATTCCGTAAGCGCACCGCAGATCCCTGTGGGAGCGGGTTTACCCGCGAAGAAATCAACGCGGTGCATGGCACCGGCTTCGCCGGTGTTCGCGGGTGAACCCGCTCCCACAGGGGACGCGGCAATTTTCATACATTTGCCTACGGCAGTTGCTCTTACAGCCATTTCGGACTTTTCTTTCAGACCATGAAGTGGCCAGGTGCCGCACGGCTGCCTTAAACTCGGCACTCCCCCCGGAAGGCGCTACCCATATGGAAATGCAATGGTGGATCTGGCTGGTGTTCGGTATCGCGCTGACCCTGCTCGAACTGGTCCTGCCAACGTTCTTCATTCTCTGGTTCGGCATCGGTGCCGTGCTGGTGTCGCTCATTTCGCTGGCCGCCCCCGGCCTGCAACTGGATATGCAGGTACTGCTGTGGGTACTGCTGTCGTCAGTCACCACGGCGCTGTGGTTCAAGCTGTTCCGGCGCAAGCAACCCGACGTGCGCTGGACCGCCGAGAGCGTGATCGGCGAAGTGGGGCTGCTGACCGCTGGCGTCTCGGAGTTTCAGAAAGGCCGCGTGCGCTTCCAGAAGCCGATCCTCGGCAACGAAGAATGGACCTGCATCGCCGACAGCGAGATCGCGGCCGGCGAGCGGGTGCGCCTGACCGCCATCGAAGGGAACACCGTCCGGGTCATCCGGGCCTGAATCCGCACTAAAAGGAATTTCGCACCATGACCAGTCTCATCGTCGTCGTCGCCATCGCCCTGTTCGTCCTGATCACCGTGTTCAAGGGGGTGCGCATCGTGCCCCAGGGCGAGGAATGGGTCGTCGAACGCCTGGGCCGCTACCAGAGCACGCTCAAGCCCGGCCTGAACATCGTCATCCCGTACATGGACGTGGTTGCCTACCGCCTGCCGACCAAGGACATCATCCTCGATGTGCAGCAGCAGGAAATCATCACCCGGGACAACGCGGTGATCGTCGCCAACGCCCTGTGCTTCGCCAAGGTGGTCGACCCGCAGAAGGCCTCCTATGGCGTACAGGACTTCTCCTTCGCCGTCACCAGCCTGACCATGACCTCGCTGCGCGCCATCGTCGGTGCCATGGACCTGGACGAAGCGCTGTCCAGCCGCGAGCAGATCAAGGCGCGCCTGCGCGAGGCGATGTCCGAGCAGACCGAAGACTGGGGCGTGACCGTACGCTCGGTGGAAATCCAGGACATCAAGCCCTCGGAGAACATGCAACTGGCCATGGAACGCCAGGCGGCTGCCGAGCGCGAGCGCAAGGCCGACGTGACCCGTGCCGAAGGGGCGAAGCAGGCGGCGATTCTCGAGGCAGAAGCACGCTTGCAGGCAGCCAGGCTGGATGCCGAGGCGCAGATCAGCCTGGCCGAAGCCTCGGCGCGGGCGATTTCGCTGGTCAAGGACGCGGTCGGCAACGAGACCGTGCCGGCGATGTACCTGCTGGGCGAGCGTTATGTGGGGGCGATGGAGAACCTGGCGGGCAGCAGCAATGCCAAGGTGGTGGTGTTGCCGGCGGACCTGCAGGAGACCGTGCGCGGGCTGATGGGCCGCAACAAGGCTTGAGATTGATTCAGCCCACTTCGCGGGCACGCCCGCGAAGCAGGCGACACCGCTTCAACTGCTGGCCTGCGTCACTTCACCGCACCCCGCCATTTTTACCTATACTCGGCCTTACAATACCCACCACGATTCCTGACCGGATCTCTCCATGCCCCCACGTCGGCACATTGCCTGGATAGCCTGCCTTGCAGTGCTGTTCAACCTGCTGGCCATGCCGCTGTCCTCTGCCGCGCCCAAGGGCCCGGCCGAGCAGCTGCTGTGGGGGGCCTTCTGTTCCAGCATGGCCAACAAGGCCAAGGCCGACGTCCAGGCCCTGGCCAAGATCGACCTCGGCACGCAAAGCGACGACAGCGCCAGCATGATGAATTGCTGGTGCTGCTCCGGTGCCGCGCCGCTGCTGGCCCTGCCCGGCTACCCGCCGCAGCTGCACAACCCGCCGTTACTGCTCGCCGGGCTGCTGCCGCCACCTGCCGACTACCACGCCACGCCGCGCCAACTCTGGCCGGCGCTCAACCCCCGTGCCTCTCCGCTGGCCTGAGTTCATCACGCTGTCTGCCTGAACCTGAACAGAAACGGAGATTCACCATGCTCAAGCACGCCCTCGTCCTGGCCGCCCTGCTGCTGCCCGGCGCCTTTGCCAATGCCCACGAATACAGCGTGGGTGACCTGCACATCGCCCACCCCTGGTCACTGCAGTTGCCCCCCAACGCGCCCAACGTCGCGGCGTATTTCGTGGTGCACAACAACGGCCAGGCCGACGACCGCCTGCTCAGCGTCGACAGCCCCATCAGCGATGACGCACAACTGCACGAGCATGCCATGAGCACCAGCGGCGCCATGAAGATGCAGCAGGTGCCCAGCGTGGTGGTGCCCGCCGGCAAGAACCTGATCTTCGCCCCCAGCGCCTACCATGTGATGCTGTTGCAGCCCAAGGACCGCAGCCTGCTCAGCGACGGCAAGCGTTTCCCGTTGACCCTGCACTTCGAAAAGGCCGGCAATATCACCGTCGATGTGGCCGTGCAGAAGCAGGCGCCGACGGACCAGCCGCAAGCCCACGAACACGCGCACTGATCACCTGCTGAAAGGCACTCGTCGTGAGCCTGCCGCGCAACAGCATCAGCCATACCACCCGCCCTGACCGCAGGCGCGCCGGTGGCGGATGGCTGAGCCTGTTCGCCATGTGGATGATCTTCATCGGCCCGCTGATTTCCCAGTCGATGCCGATGGACCACCACGCCGGCATGAGCATGCCGATGGACATGCCGATGGCGACTGCCCATCAGCATGGCGGCGACATCCATCACGGCCAGGCTGGCGATGGCCAGCTGCATGTGATGTGGGAAAAGTGCGGTTACTGCAGCCTGTTGTTCAACTGCCCGGCCCTGCCCCAGGCCCTCAGCCCGCTCAGCGCCGGCAGCGTCGTCCCCACCACCCACCTGTTTGCGCCCACGCGCCAGGGCCATGCCCGGCAGGCTGTATTCCCTGGCGCGCGCAGCCGCGCCCCACCTTCCTCGATCAACGTCTGAACCCACATTTTGCGCACGGAGCCAGGAGGCTTCGCGCTGACTCATGACTGATCGACTGGAATCATTATGTCCGGCTGCACCCCTGTTTTTGCCTTGTCCCTGCGTGGGACCATTGCCGCCGTGTGCGGCTCGCTGCTCGCGCCCGTGGCCCTGGCCGCCGACCCTGGCCATGAAGGCCATGCACACGACGCCCCCGAGCTGAGCCCGACGGTGATCACCGCCGTGGCCCCGAGCTCGCCGCTGACCGTGGTCACCAACCCGAAAGACCCGCGCCAGCCGGTGCCGGCCAGCGACGGCGCCGACTACCTGAAGACCATCCCCGGCTTCTCGGCCATCCGCGCCGGCGGCACCAACGGCGACCCGGTACTGCGCGGCATGTTCGGCTCACGCCTGAACATCCTCACCAATGGCGGCCTGATGCTGGGCGCCTGCCCCAACCGCATGGATGCCCCCACGTCGTATATTTCGCCGGAAACCTACGACCGCCTGACCGTGATCAAAGGCCCGCAAAGCGTGATCTGGGGCCCGGGCGGTTCGGCAGGCACCATCCTCTTCGAGCGCGAGCCGGAGAAGTTCGGCACCCTCGGCAGCCGGGTCAACGCCAGCCTGCTGGCCGGTTCCAACGGCCGCTTCGACAAGGTGCTGGACGCCGCCGCCGGCAACAACCTGGGCTACGCCCGTTTCGTCGGCAACCAGTCGCGCTCGGACGACTACCATGACGGCAGCGACAACACCGTGCCGTCACGCTGGGACAAATGGAACGGCGATGTCGCCCTCGGCTGGACGCCCGACCAGGACACCTTGCTGGAACTCACCGCCGGCAAGGGCGATGGCGAGGCCCGCTATGCCGGGCGCGGCATGGACGGCTCGCAGTTCAAGCGCGAAAGCCTGGGCCTGCGGTTTGAAAAGTCCAACCTCGGCGAGGTGCTCGACAAGGTCGAGGCGCAGGTCTACTACAACTACGCCGACCACGTGATGGACAACTACAGCCTGCGCACGCCTTCGGGCAGCGGCATGATGGGCATGCCGATGGTCAGCAACGTCGACCGCCGCACCATGGGCGCACGCATCAAGGCCACCTGGCGCTGGGCCGACGTGCAACTGATCGGCGGCATTGACGCGCAGACCAACGAACATCGCAAGCGCAGTGGCATGGGCGTGGACGCGCACAAGGGCAAGGCCTGGACCAAGGACGCCGACTTCCACAACTACGGTGCCTTCGGCGAACTGACCTGGTACGTCAGCGGTGAGGACCGGTTGATCAGCGGTGCCCGCCTGGACCGCGCCTCGGCCCGCGACTTCCGCGTGACCAGCGCCACCAACGGCAACACCCGCGCCGATACCCTGCCCAGCGGCTTCGTGCGCTACGAACACGACCTGGCGGCGCTACCGGCCACCACCTACATCGGCCTCGGTCATGTGCAACGCTTCCCTGACTACTGGGAGCTGTTCTCCGCAGGTGGCCCCTCGGGCTCGGTCAATGCCTTCGACAGCATCAAGCCGGAGAAGACCACCCAGCTCGACTTCGGTGTCCAGTACCGCGACGAACGCATGGAAGCCTGGGCGTCCGGCTACGTGGGGCAGATCCGCGACTACATCCTGTTCGATTACCTGGGGATGAGCTCCCGGGCCCGTAACATCGACGCCCGCATCATGGGCGGCGAACTGGGCGCGGCCTACCAGTTGACGGAAAACTGGAAGGCCGACGCCACGCTGGCCTACGCCTGGGGCAAGAACAGCAGCGATGGCACAGCGCTGCCGCAAATGCCGCCCCTGGAAAGCCGCCTGGGCCTGACCTACAGCCGTGATGTGTGGAGCGTCGGCGCACTGTGGCGGCTGGTGGCGGAACAGAACCGCATCGCCGAGAAACAGGGCAACGTGGTCGGCAAGGACTACGACAAGAGCGCAGGCTTCGGCGTGTTCTCGCTCAATGGCGCCTACAAGGTGAGCAACCACCTCAAGCTCAGCGCGGGGGTCGACAACCTGTTCGACAAGACCTACGCCGAGCACTTGAACCTGGCCGGGAACGCCGGGTTCGGCTACCCGGCAACCGATCCACAGCCGGTCAACGAGCCAGGCAGGACCTTCTGGACCAAGGTCGATTTCAGCTTCTGACAACAACAACGGGCGCGGCGCAGGTCGCGCCCATCTGCTGGTCAAACAGGAGGTTCCCATGAGAGGAACACGCATCAATTTCTACAACCTGGCCTGGCGTTGGCACTTCTATGCGGGGCTGTTCGCGGCCCCGTTCATGATCCTGCTGGCGATCACCGGGATCATCTACCTGTTCAAGCCGCAACTCGACCCACTGCTGTATCGCGAGCTGATGGTGGTCGAAGCCGGCCACCACCGACAGGGCGCGGACGCGCTGCTGGCCGAGGTGCGCAAGGCCTACCCCAAGGGCCACGTTGGCCAGTACCTGCCGCCGCTGGACGCCGAACGCAGCGCGCAATTCGTGGTGCATGACGCTGGGCGCGAACTGAACGTCTTCGTCGATCCCTACAGCGGCAAAGTCCTCGGCGAACAGGATGGCAAGCAGAACCTGCAGGCCATCGCCCGCGCCCTGCATGGCGAGCTGATGGTCGGCACGGTCGGCGACCGCCTGGTGGAGTTGGCCGCCGGCTGGGGCATCGTGCTGGTGGTGTCGGGGCTTTACTTGTGGTGGCCACGCGGGCGCAATGGTGCTGGCGTGCTGTGGCCGCGGCTGTCGGCACGCGGCCGACCGTTCTGGCGCGACCTGCATGCGGTCACCGGTTTCTGGGGCTCGGCCTTGTTGCTGCTGATGCTGGTCAGCGGCATGACCTGGACCGGGCTGTGGGGCAAGCAGTACGCCGACTTGTGGAACCGCTTTCCGGCGGCCATGTGGAACGACGTGCCCAAGTCGGACCGGCAGGCGGGTGAACTCAACAGCGCACACCGCCAGACCGTTCCCTGGGCGTTGGAAAACACGCCGATGCCGCAGTCCGCTGCACACGCCGAACATGCCGGGCACCACATGATGTCGAGCGCGCCGGCAGCGCCGCAGGTAAGCCTGCAGCAGGTCGAAGACATCGCTACCGCGCGCCAGGTCGAACCGGGCTACAGCATCACCCTGCCCACCTCGGCCGATGGCGTGTTCACCGTTGCCGTGTTCGCCGACGACCCGCGCAACGACGCCACCCTGCATGTCGACCAGTACACCGGCAAGGTCCTGGCCGATGTGCGCTGGCAGGACTACAGCCCGGTCGCCCGCGCCACCGAGCTGGGCGTGATGCTGCATGAAGGCAAGATGTTCGGGGCGTTCAACCAGATCATCATCCTGCTGGTGTGCCTGATGATCCTGCTGGGCTCGGTGAGCGGGCTGGTGATGTGGTGGAAGCGCAGGCCGGCCGGCGGGCTGGGCGTGCCGCCGCTGCGCCATGACCTGCCGCGCTGGAAGGCGGCGGTGGGGGTGATGCTGGTGCTGGGGTTGATGTTTCCGCTGGTGGGGGTGTCCATGGTGGTGATGTGGCTGGTGGATAGCCTGGTGGTCAGGCGCGGCCGGGTGCTGGCCAGCGCTTGAGCCTTGCTTTGTCTGTGCCGGCCCTTTCGCGGGTAAACCCGCTCCCACAGGTTCTGCGCCAGGCCTGAGGGCAGCGCGGTCCCTGTAGGAGCGGGTTCACCCGCGAAGAGGCCGGCACAGGCATGAGACTGCTACCCAAAAGTCGAGTCGATCTGTCGCGCCCCGAACTGGAACGCGCGTGTTAGCCTAGCCGGCTACCTCTGACAAGACGACCGACCGTTCAACGGAATGCAGCCTATGACGCAAACCTCACCCACAGCGCCAGATGAACAGCATCTGCAACGCAACCTGACCAACCGCCACATCCAGCTGATCGCCATCGGCGGCGCGATCGGTACCGGCCTGTTCATGGGCTCGGGCAAGACCATCAGCCTGGCCGGGCCGTCGATCATCTTCGTCTACATGATCATCGGCTTCATGCTGTTCTTCGTCATGCGCGCCATGGGCGAACTGCTGCTGTCCAACCTCAACTACAAGTCGTTCATCGATTTCTCCGCCGACCTGCTCGGCCCCTGGGCGGGCTACTTCACCGGCTGGACCTACTGGTTCTGCTGGGTGGTCACCGGCATCGCCGACGTGGTCGCGATCGCGGCATACACGCAATTCTGGTTCCCGGAGCTGCCGCAGTGGATACCGGCGCTGACCTTCGTGGCGCTGCTGCTGTCACTGAACCTGGTAACCGTGAAGATGTTCGGTGAACTGGAGTTCTGGTTCGCCCTGGTCAAGATCGTCGCCATTCTCGGTCTGGTCGCTACCGGCGCATACATGGTCATCAGCGGCTTTACCTCGCCCAGTGGGCGCACCGCGCAGCTGGCCAACCTGTGGAACGACGGTGGCATGTTCCCCAATGGCCTGATGGGCTTCTTCGCCGGTTTCCAGATCGCCGTGTTCGCCTTCGTCGGTATCGAGCTGGTGGGTACCACCGCCGCCGAAGCGAAGAACCCGGAACGCACCCTGCCGCGGGCGATCAACTCGATCCCGTTGCGGATCATCATGTTCTACGTACTGGCACTGATCGCAATCATGGCCGTCACACCTTGGCGCGACGTGGTACCGGGCAAGAGCCCGTTCATCGAGCTGTTCGTGCTGGCCGGCCTGCCGGCGGCAGCGAGTATCATCAACTTCGTGGTGCTGACCTCGGCGGCCTCGTCGGCCAACGGCGGCGTGTTCTCCACCAGCCGCATGCTGTACGGCCTGGCGCGGGAAGGTGACGCACCCAAGGCGTTCGAGAAGCTGTCGGGCCGCTCGGTGCCTGCCAATGGCCTGTACTTCTCCTGCACCTGCCTGCTGCTGGGTGCAGTGATGATCTACCTGGTGCCGAACGTGGTCGAGGCATTCACCCTGATCACCACCGTTTCGGCAGTGTTGTTCATGTTTGTCTGGACGCTGATCCTGCTGTCGTACCTGCAGTACCGCAAGCAGCGAGCGGCGCTGCACCAGGCGTCGAAATTCAAGATGCCGGGCGGGCGCTTCATGTGCTACGTGTGCCTGGTGTTCTTTGCCTTCATCCTGGTGTTGCTGAGCCTGGAGGAAGATACCCGCGCGGCATTGCTGGTGACGCCGATCTGGTTTGTGCTGCTGGCGGTGACCTATCAGGGGGTGCGCAGCAAGCGCCATCCGCGCACGGCTGTGCGTAACGGCTGATGGCCTCGGGGGCTGCTTTGCAGCCCCAATCCTGTGCACACAAATCCATCAGGCACCAAACTGGATCCAACCGACGCCCCAACACCTCGCACACCCCCTCTATTGCGCACCTTCCGCCGTTAGGCACACCCCTTGCAACACCCCTCCCCGCTTGCCCAACACATAAAAACTCAGCGGAGAGAGCACATGAAGCGACGCAGTCTGATCAAGGCCTTCACCCTTAGCGCATCAATTGCCGCAATGGGCCTGAGCTGGAGCATCCAGGCCGCCGAGACCATCAAGGTCGGCATCCTGCATTCGCTGTCGGGGACCATGGCCATTTCCGAGACTTCGCTCAAGGACATGGCGCTGATGACCATCGAGCAGATCAACGCCAAGGGCGGCGTCAATGGCAAGCTGCTCGAACCGGTGGTGGTAGACCCGGCCTCCAACTGGCCGCTGTTCGCCGAAAAGAGCCGCCAGCTGCTGACCCAGGACAAAGTGGCAGTGGTGTTCGGCTGCTGGACCTCGGTGTCGCGCAAGTCGGTGCTGCCAGTGTTCGAAGAGCTCAACGGCCTGCTGTTCTACCCGGTGCAGTACGAGGGTGAAGAGATGTCGCCGAACGTGTTCTACACCGGCGCCGCGCCCAACCAGCAGGCCATCCCGGCCGTGGAGTACCTGATGAGCGAGGACGGCGGCAGCGCCAAGCGCTTCTTCCTGCTGGGCACCGACTACGTCTACCCGCGCACCACCAACAAGATCCTGCGCGCCTTCCTGCACAGCAAGGGCGTGGCCGACAAGGACATCGAAGAGGTGTACACGCCGTTCGGCCACAGCGACTACCAGACCATCGTCGCCAACATCAAGAAGTTCTCCGCCGGTGGCAAGACCGCAGTCATCTCCACAGTCAATGGTGACTCCAACGTGCCGTTCTACAAGGAGCTGGCCAACCAGGGCCTGAAGGCCACCGACGTGCCGGTGGTGGCCTTCTCGGTGGGCGAAGAAGAACTGCGCGGCATCGACACCAAGCCGCTGGTGGGCCACCTGGCGGCGTGGAACTACTTCGAGTCGGTGGATAACCCGGTCAACCAGAAATTCGTCGCCGACTGGAAGGCCTACGCCAAGGCCAAAGGCCTGCCGGGTGCCGACAAGGCGGTGACCAACGACCCGATGGAAGCCACCTACGTCGGTATCCACATGTGGGCCCAGGCCGCCGAGAAGGCCAAGTCCACCGATGTCGACAAGGTCCGCGAAGCCTTGGCCGGGCAGACCTTCAAGGCACCGTCGGGCTTTACCCTGACCATGGACAAGACCAACCACCACCTGCACAAGCCGGTGATGATCGGCGAGATCCAGGATGACGGGCAGTTCAGCGTGGTCTGGGAAACCGAGCAACCGCTGCGGGCGCAGCCTTGGAGCCCGTTCATTCCGGGCAACGACAAGCGCCCTGATTACGCCGTGAAAGGTAATTGAGAGCCGTTGGGGCCGCCTTGCGGCCCATTCGCGGGTAAACCCGCTCCCACAGGTTCGATGCAAGGTTAGAAACCTGTGCGATCCCTGTGGGAGCGGGTTTACCCGCGAAGAATCCACCGCTGTATTCCAGGATTGCTCGCATGCTTAGACTCCTGCTAACCCTTCTTCTGCTGATCCCCCTGGCCACCCAGGCCAGCGAGGGCGAATTCTTCCTCACCGCCAAGCCCGCCGAGCAGGCCCAACTGCTCGAAAGCTGGGCGGCGCAACCCGATGCCGCACGCCTGCCGCTGCTGGACAACCTGCGCCAGGGCCGCATCGCCGTCGATGACACGCGCAAGGTACGCCTGAACAACCGCCTGCGCGGCCTGATCGACAATGCCCTGGCCAGCCACCAGTTGCTCAGCGACAACAGCGACATCCGCCTGGCCGCAGCCCAACAGCTGCAGAAGAGCGCGCAACCGGCGCAAATGGCCTTCCTCGACCGGCGCTTCGCCAGCGAACCGGACGCCGCCGTGCACGCCGCCCTCGGCCTGGCCTTGGCCAACCTGCAACTGGGTGCCAGCGAACCGGCAGTACGCCTGGCCGCCGTACGCCTGCTCGGCGAAACCGGTGACCCGCTGGCCCGCACCCGCCTCGAAGCGCTGCTGCAACCCAACGCGGAAACCGACCCGGGCGTGCGCACCGCCGCAGCAACCAGCCTGGCCCAGGTCCAGCGCAAGCTGCTGGTCGGCGAGCTGCTCGGTCAGGCCTTCAGCGGCCTGTCGCTGGGTTCGATCCTGCTGCTGGCAGCCCTTGGCCTGGCCATCACCTTCGGCCTGCTCGGGGTGATCAACATGGCCCACGGCGAAATGCTGATGCTCGGCGCCTACAGCACCTACATGGTCCAGGTACTGCTGCAGCGCTACGCCCCCGGCGCCATCGAGTTCTACCCGCTGATCGCCCTGCCAGTCGCTTTCACTGTCAGTGCCGGGGTCGGCATGGCGCTGGAGCGCACGGTGATCCGCCACCTCTACGGCCGCCCACTGGAAACCTTGCTGGCGACCTGGGGCATCAGCCTGATCCTGATCCAGGCCATTCGCCTGCTGTTCGGCGCGCAGAACGTCGAAGTCAGCAACCCGGCCTGGCTTTCGGGTGGCATCCAGCTGCTACCCAACCTGGTACTGCCATACAACCGCCTGGTGATCATCGGCTTCGCCCTGGCCGTGGTACTGCTTACCTGGCTGCTGCTCAACCGTACACGGCTGGGCCTGAACGTGCGCGCTGTCACCCAGAACCGCAACATGGCCGCCTGCTGCGGCGTATCCACCGGGCGCGTCGACATGCTCGCCTTCGGCCTCGGCTCGGGCATCGCCGGGCTCGGCGGCGTGGCCCTGAGCCAGGTCGGCAACGTCGGCCCGGACCTGGGCCAGAGCTACATCATCGACTCGTTCCTGGTGGTGGTGCTCGGTGGCGTCGGCCAGTTGGCCGGCAGCCTCTGGGCCGCCTTCGGCCTTGGCATCGCCAACAAGCTGCTGGAGCCGCAGATCGGCGCCGTGCTCGGCAAGATCCTCATCCTTGCGTTGATCATTCTGTTCATCCAGAAGCGCCCGCAAGGCCTGTTCGCCCTCAAGGGACGGGTAATCGACTGATGAACCAGCCACTGCTTGTCACCGCTACTCAAAAGGCCGGGCCACGGCTGACGCTGGCCATCGGCGCCGTCGTCGTCCTGCTGCTGGTGGCCCTGCCGCTGCTGTCGCTGCTGCCGGCTGATCATGCCCTGCACGTGTCGGCCTACACCCTGACCCTGGTCGGCAAGATCCTCTGTTACGCCATCGTCGCCCTGGCCCTGGACCTGGTCTGGGGCTACGCCGGGCTGCTGTCGCTGGGCCACGGGCTGTTCTTCGCCCTCGGTGGCTACGCCATGGGCATGTACCTGATGCGCCAGGCCGCCGGTGACGGCCTGCCGGGGTTCATGACCTTCCTGTCGTGGAGCGAGCTGCCGTGGTACTGGGCCGGCACCCAGCATTTCGCCTGGGCCCTGTGCCTGGTGGTGCTGGCGCCCGGGCTGCTGGCGCTGGTGTTCGGCTGGTTCGCCTTCCGCTCGCGGATCAAGGGCGTGTACTTCTCGATCATGACCCAGGCGCTGACCTTCGCCGGCATGCTGCTGTTCTTTCGCAACGAAACCGGCTTTGGCGGCAATAACGGCTTTACCAGCTTCCGCACTCTGCTTGGCTTCGACATTGCCGCGCCGGGTACACGGGCGGTGTTGTTCCTGCTCACCGTGACCCTGCTGCTGGCCAGCCTGTACCTGTGCTGGCGCCTGACCCGCAGCAAGTTCGGCCGCCTGCTCACCGCCGTGCGCGACGCCGAGAACCGCCTGATGTTCTGCGGCTACGACCCACGCGGTTTCAAGCTGCTGGTGTGGGTGCTGAGCGCCGTGCTGTGTGGCCTGGCCGGCGCGCTGTACGTGCCGCAGGTGGGCATCATCAACCCCAGCGAAATGTCGCCGACCAACTCCATCGAAGCCGCCGTATGGGTGGCCCTGGGCGGGCGCGGCACGCTGATCGGCCCGCTGCTCGGTGCCGGCCTGGTCAATGGCATGAAGAGCTGGTTCACCGTAGCCTTCCCGGAGTTCTGGCTGTTCTTCCTCGGTGCGCTGTTCATCCTCGTCACCCTGTACCTGCCCAAGGGCGTGGTCGGTCTGTTGAAGAAAAGGAGCCAGCCATGAGAGGCGTGCCCGCGGTACACCCTGAATTCATGCTCGAACCGGTGTTCGACAACCTTGGCGCCGGCCGCGACGCCATCGGCCTGGGCCAGAGCCGCAAGGCCGGCCTCGACACCCGCCACGGCACGCTGCTGAGCCTGGAAGACATCAGCGTCAGCTTCGATGGGTTCAAGGCGCTGAACGCGCTGAACCTGTACATCGGCGTGGGCGAGCTGCGTTGCATCATCGGCCCAAACGGGGCCGGCAAGACCACCATGATGGATGTGATCACCGGCAAGACCCGGCCCGACAGCGGCACGGCCTATTTCGGTGACACCCTCGACCTGACCCGCATGAGCGAATACCAGATCGCCCAGGCCGGCATTGGCCGCAAGTTCCAGAAGCCCACGGTGTTCGAGGCGCTGACGGTGTTCGAGAACCTGGAGCTGGCACTGAAGACCGACAAATCGGTATGGGCCAGCCTGGCAGCGCGGCTGGGTGGTGAGCAGCGCCAGCGCATCGACGAGGTGCTGGGCACCTTGCGCCTGTTGCCGCTGGCCCAGCGCCAGGCAGGCTTGCTGTCGCATGGACAGAAGCAATTCCTGGAGATCGGCATGCTGCTGGTGCAGGAGCCGCAACTGCTGTTGCTGGACGAGCCGGTGGCGGGCATGACCGATGC
This sequence comes from Pseudomonas sp. 43(2021), assembly GCF_017490805.1. Classification (NCBI taxonomy): domain Bacteria; kingdom Pseudomonadati; phylum Pseudomonadota; class Gammaproteobacteria; order Pseudomonadales; family Pseudomonadaceae; genus Pseudomonas; species Pseudomonas sp. 43(2021). Next base: position 302,857 of record NZ_JAFGYJ010000001.1, on the reverse strand, counting down.
CGAGACCGAGTTCACCGCCGAACTGTTCAAGGGCCTGGCCGGCAAGCATTCGCTGATGGTGGTGGAGCATGACATGGGGTTTGTCGGCAGCATTGCCGACCATGTGACCGTGCTGCACCAGGGCAGTGTGCTGGCGGAAGGGTCGCTGGAGCAGGTGCAGGCGGATGAGCGGGTGGTCGAGGTGTATCTGGGCCGCTAGACATGGATACCTGTGCCGGCCTCTTCGCGGGTAAACCCGCTCCCACAGGTACGGTACAGGCCTGAAGAGCTGCGCGGTCCTTGTGGGAGCGGGTTTACCCGCGAAAGGGCCGGCACAGGCAAAGCAGATTTCCCAGGAACCACACATGCTGAAAATCGACACCCTGCACCAGTACTACGGCGGTAGCCATATCCTCCGGGGCCTGTCCTTCGAAGCCAAGGTCGGCGAAGTCACCTGCCTGCTGGGCCGCAACGGCGTGGGCAAGACCACCCTGCTGCGCTGCCTGATGGGCCTGGTACCCGCCCGCGATGGCAGCATCGAATGGGAAGGCAAGCCGATCACCAGCCTCAAGCCCCAGCAACGGGTCCAGTCCGGCATCGCCTACGTGCCCCAGGGCCGCGAGATTTTCCCGCGTCTCACTGTCGAGGAAAACCTGCTGATGGGCCTTTCGCGCTTCCCCGCCCGTGAAGCTCGGGAGGTACCGCCCTTCATCTACGAACTGTTCCCCGTGCTGGAACAGATGAAGCAACGCCGTGGCGGTGACCTGTCCGGCGGCCAGCAGCAACAGCTGGCCATCGGCCGCGCCCTGGCCAGCCGACCGCGCCTGCTGATCCTCGACGAGCCCACCGAGGGCATCCAGCCTTCGGTGATCAAGGAGATCGGCGCAGTCATCCGTCGCCTGGCCGAGCGTGGCGACATGGCCATCCTGCTGGTGGAGCAGTTCTACGACTTCGCCGAGGAGCTGGCCGACCAGTACCTGGTGATGGCCCGTGGCGAGATCATCCAGCGCGGCCGTGGCGAAAACATGCAAGCCGAGGGTGTGCGTGGGCTGGTAACCATTTAATCTGCAAACAACGACCCTGCGAGACGCTGTCATGAGTCATGAAATCCGCGATGCCCTGCCTGCCGACGTGCCGGGCATCCTCGACATCTACAACGACGCGGTGCGCAACTCCACGGCGATCTGGAACGAAACCCCGGTGGATTTGGCCAACCGCCTGGCCTGGTTCGCCGCACGCGCACAGCAGGGCTACCCGATCCTGGTGGCGGTGGATGGGAGCGGTGTGCTGGGCTATGCATCGTTTGGCGACTGGCGGCCATTCGAGGGCTTTCGCAACACCGTTGAACACTCGGTGTACATCCGTGGCGACCAGCGTGGCAAGGGGCTGGGGCCGCTGCTGATGGCAGCGCTGGTCGAGCGTGCACGCAAGTGTGGCAAGCATGTGATGGTGGCGGCCATCGAGAGCGGCAATGCAGCGTCGGTGCACCTGCACGAGCGCCTGGGCTTCGTAGTGACCGGGCAGATGCCGCAGGTGGGGGTGAAGTTTGGCCGGTGGCTGGACTTGACCTTCATGCAGCTGGTGCTGAACCCGGGGGCTGAACCAAGCTGAATTTGATTTTGCCTGTACTGGCCTCTTCGCGGGTAAACCCGCTCCCACTGGTACTGCACACATCTCAGGGATCGTGCGATTCCTGTGGGAGCGGGTTCACCCGCGAAGAGGCCGGGCCTGCAAAACTCACATCTGGATAAACCTGCCCAACCGCTGCCTCAGCATGCTGTTCTCACTGCGCAACTGCTGCACTTCCTGCAGCAGCTCCAGCGCCAGCGCCACCCCTTCCCACTCCAGTTCCAGCTCCTGATGCAGCTTCGCCGCGCGTTTGGCCAGTAACGGCGCCTGATCGTCGAACAACCAGTCCTCCGGCGTTCGCCCGGAAGGTTCGACAATGCCGTGCTCGACGATTTCGATCACGCAGTCAGCCGTGATATCGGCCTCCTGACACAGGGTACGCATGTCCAGTTGAACGATCAGGGTGCTGCTCATGATCACTTACTCCATTGTGTCCTCGGGTTGAACGCAGCCTTCTCGGAAAGCTTGGTCCACAGTTCGCGGGCAGACTCGTCGGATGCTGGCGGCATGACCACTTTCAATTGCGCGTAAAGGTTGCCGCGCTCGCCGCTCTTGTTGGCCAGGCCCTTGCCCGGTACGCGCAGGCGCTGGCCGCTCTGGCTGTCGGGGCGGATGGTAAGGTTGATCTTGCCGTCCAGGGTCGGCACGGCCACCTTGGCGCCCAGTGCTGCCTCCCACGGTGCCAGCGGCACGGTGATGATCAGGTCATGACCTTCGACATCGAACAGTGGGTGCGGTGCCATGCGAATGGTCAGGAACAGGTCACCATTGGCCCCGCCACCGCTGCCCGGCGCGCCCTGGCCCTTGAGGCGGATGCGCTCGCCATCGGTCACCCCGGCCGGAATCTTCACGTTCAGGGTCTTGGTAGTGAACCCGGTGCGCTGGCCCATGGCATTGGTCTGCGGCACCTGGAAGCTGATCTGCTTGGACTCCTTGCTCAGGGTCTCTTCAAGGAACACTGCCAGTTCTAGCTCCACGTCCTGCCCTCGCCTGCCGGCGCTGCGTTGCTGCTGCCGGGCGCCACCGAACGGGTTGCCTCCTCGGCCACCAAAGATCGAGCTGAAGAAGTCGGAAAAATCACCGCCCTCGAAGCCACCGCCACCGCCACGGCTTTCCCACCCCGGTGGTGCCTGGAACGGCCGGCCATGCTGGCCACCGTACTTGCGGATTTCGTCGAACTCGGCACGTTTCTGCGCGTCGCCCAGCACTTCGTAGGCCTCGTTGGCCTCCTTGAATTTTTCCTCGGCGTCGCGCTCCTTGCTGACGTCGGGGTGATACTTGCGCGCCAGCTTGCGGTACGCGGCCTTGATCGCCTTGTCATCCGCCGTGGGCTCTACGCCGAGTATCTTGTAATAGTCTTTGAAGTCCATCTATGGATCACCAATGTGAATGTGCGTGTTGCAAAAGAAGATAGGGGTCAAGCATAGCCTTTCAAGACCGCCTTGGGTTTGCGCCATGGCAGACGACTGGTCTTGATTCTGTAGCCAACTGGCATAAACTGCGCGGCCGTTTTGCCTCCGGAAGCCTTTTCCCATGTCTGACGTATCGCCGGCCCGCGCCCTGGGCATCGACTTCGGCACCTCCAACTCCACGGTCGGCTGGCACCGCCCGGGTGTCGAATCGCTGATCGCCCTGGAAGACGGCAAGATCACCCTGCCGTCGGTGGTGTTCTTCAACATCGAGGAGCGTCGCCCGGTATATGGCCGCCTGGCGCTGCACGAGTACCTGGAAGGCTACGAAGGCCGCCTGATGCGCTCGCTGAAAAGCCTGCTGGGTTCCAAGCTGATCAAGCACGACACCAGCGTGCTGGGCAGCGCCCTGCCGTTCAAGGACCTGCTGGGCATGTTCATCGGCGAGCTGAAAAAGCGCGCCGAGGCCGCTGCCGGCCGCGAATTCGACCAGGTGGTACTGGGTCGCCCGGTGTTCTTCGTCGACGAAGACCCGGCTGCCGACCAGGAGGCCGAAGACACCCTGGCCGAAGTGGCGCGCAAGATCGGCTTCAAGGACGTGTCGTTCCAGTACGAGCCGATTGCCGCGGCGTTCGACTACGAGTCGGGCATCAGCCGCGAAGAGCTGGTGCTGATCGTCGACATCGGCGGTGGTACCTCGGACTTCACCCTGATCCGCCTGTCGCCCGAGCGCCACCTGGTGGCCGAGCGCCAGAGCGACATCCTCGCCACCGGCGGCGTGCACATCGGCGGTACCGACTTCGACAAGCAGCTGAGCCTGCAGGGCGTGATGCCGCTGTTCGGCTACGGCAGCCGCATGAAGAGCGGCGCGCTGATGCCGACCAGCTACCACCTCAACCTCGCCACCTGGCACACCATCAACGCCCTGTACTCGCAGAAGTCGCAGCTGGCGCTGGGCAGCATGCGCTATGACATCGAGGACACGCTGGGCATCGACCGCCTGTTCAAGCTGATCGAGGAGCGTGCCGGGCACTGGTTGGCGATGGAAGTGGAGGCCAGCAAGATCGAGCTGACCGAGCAGCAGAGCCGCCACGTCGACCTCGGCCGCATTGAGCGCGAGCTGGGCGTGGACCTGTCCCGGGCGCTGTTCGAGGGGGCTATCGAAGGGTTGCTGGAGCGGGTGCGTGGTAGCGTGAGCGAATTGCTGGCCAAGGCTGGTGTGAGCGAGACCCAGGTCGATACGGTGTTCTTCACCGGTGGTTCCAGCGGGATCCCGGCGCTGCGCAACAGTGTGTCGGCGATGCTGCCGAATGCGCGGCATGTGGAAGGCAATATCTTTGGCAGCATTGGCAGCGGGCTGGCCATCGAGGCACGCAAGCGTTACGGCGCTGCCTGAGCCATCCCTTTTACCTGTACCGGCCTCTTCGCGGGTAAACCCGCTCCCACAGGGCTCGCGCAAGTCTTGAGAGCTGTGGCGTACTTGTGGGAGCGGGTTTACCCGCGAAGAGGCCGGTACAGGCTAATGAAGAATCAGACCAGTTCGGCCCGCTTCAGCTCACTCTTCAGGTAGGCATAGTAGATCGGCCCCGCCACCACCCCCGGCAGCCCGAACGCTGCCTCGAACACCAGCATCGCCAGCAGCAATTCCCACGACTTGGCACTGATCTGCCCGCCCACGATCCGCGCGTTGAGGAAGTACTCGACCTTGTGGATGACGATCAGGTAACCCAGCGCCGCCGCCGCCACCCAGATCGACAGCGACAAGCCGACGATGGTGATCAGGGTGTTCGACATCAGGTTGCCGATCACCGGCAGCAGGCCCAGCAGGAAGGTCAGCACGATCAGCGTCTTGGTCAGCGGCAGGTGCACGTCGAACATCGGCAGCACCAGGGCCAGGAAAATGCCGGTGAAGGTAGTGTTGAGCAGCGAAATCTTGATCTGCGCGAAGACGATGTTGCGAAACGCCTGCACCAGCAGGCTCAGGCGCTCGAACAGCGCCGCCGCCAGTGGCTTGCGCCGGGAGATATCGGGGATGCGCTGCAAGGCGACGATGGCGCCGAGGATCATGCCGATCAACAGGGTGACGAACATGTGCGCCATGCCCTTGCCCACCAGTTGCAGGTCGCTCAGGTGGCTCTTGATCCAGTCACCGATGGCCACCTTGAACTCCGCCGCACTGGCCGGCAGGTAGCCTTCGATGAATGGCGGTAGCTGCCCACGGGCGCGCTCCACCAAGGCCATGAACTTGTCCAGCGAGGCACCGGGGTTTTCTGCCTCGTGCAGCAGGAAGCTGAAGGCCCCGGCAAACAGCAGGGTCAGGGTGCTGACCACCAGCGTGCCGAGCAGCGCCACCGCCAGCCAACGGGCGCGCTGCCCGGCCAGCAGTGGCTGCAGCCGCGGCGTGAGCATGTTGACCAGCTCGAACACCAGCAGGCCGGCCAACAGGCTCGGCAGCAATTTCAGGGGCAGCGCCAGCAACAGGCCGGCAAACACGATGATCCAGCTGGCCAGGGTGACCTGGCGAGGGGTGAAGGTCATACAGCCTCAACGGCAGACAACGGGAAAGACCCGCAGTCTGCCAGCCTTACGCCTGCAGGCATAGGCGCAGGTCATTTCTTCTTCAGACAGTCACTCATGAACGCTTTGCGCTCGTCACCCTTCAGGGCCTTGGTGGTGGCGTCGGCGTTGCAGGTTTTCATCTTCTCTTGCTGGGTTTGCGGCACGTCCTTCTTCAGGCAGGTACTCATGAAGGCTTTGCGCTCATCGCCCTTGAGGGCCTTGGCGGTGGCGTCGGCGTTGCAGGTTTTCATCTTTTCCTGCTGCGCGGTATTGGCGGCGAAGCCTTGGGCGCTGAACAACACCGCCAACACCAGTAAGGGGATTTGCAGCACTTTCATGGAGTGGTCTCCTTGGCTCCGTGCCCGATGCACGGTGGTCGAGCTGAGTGTAGCCAATAAATGCTCAACGCCCCGCCCGTGCCTGGCGGCGGTATTGCTCGGGCGTGCAATGGGCCTGGCGCTGGAACATGGCGATGAACGCCGACGCGCTGCTGTAGCCCAGGTCGAAGGCGATGGCCTGGATCGACTGGCCGGCTTCCAGCGCTTCGATGGCTCGCAGAAAGCGCAGGCGCAGGCGCCATTCACCAAAACTGATGCCCAGTTCGCGCAGAAACTGGCGGGCCAGGGTACGTTCGCTGACATGCACCCGGGCTGCCCAGTCGGCCAGCGGGCGGTTGTCGCCTGGCTCGGCGCCGAGGGCATCGAGCACTTGGCGCAACCCGTCGCTGTGGGCAAACGGCAGGTAGCAGGCCTGGGCGGGTGCCAGCAGCAACTGGTCGAGCAGCACCTGCACCAGGCGCTGGTCGCGCTCACCCTCGGCCACCCGCAGGTCACGCCGGGCGAAGTCGGCGAGGATGGCCTTGAGGATGTCGCTGATCATCAGGCTGCACGGTTGCTGCGGCAGGGCGGCGCAGAGGCTGCGGTCCAGGTAGACCGAGTGGTAGACGATGGCCTGTGGGTTGTAGCAGCCATGCTCGGTGTCGGGCGGCACCCACACGGCGTATTGCGGCGGCGACAGGAAGCGCTGGCCGGCGACCTCCAGCTGCATCACGCCGTGGGCGGTGTAGTTGAGCTGGCCCCAGGCGTGGCGATGCAGGGCGCTGTGCGTGTCGGCACCGAACTCGTCGTGGCGGAAGTACACCGGGGCCGGGAGCTGGGTGAACCGAGGAATGTCGAGGTATTTGCGCGGCATGCTGTCTGCTTGGCGGGGTGAGTTGTCTGGATAGGAGTATAGGCTTGTAAACAGACAATCGATAATACAGGCCTATCGAGGGCCTGCGCCGCAGGCCTTCGCGGGCTCGCCCGCTCCCACAGGATCTGCGCCAGCTTTCAGGCCTGTGATATCCCTGTGGGAGCGGGCAAGCCCGCGAAGGGCTGCAAAGCAGCCCCCATTCCAGGCCCCAGCGAGTAACCTGCTACATGAACTACCTGTTCCCCCTCACTGCCATCCTCATCTGGGCCGGCAACACCGTGGTCACCAAGATGTCCGCCGGTGCCATCCACCCCGCCGAGATCGGCTTCTACCGCTGGCTGCTGGCCGCGCTGCTGTTCACCCCGTTCCTGCTGCCCGCCGTGTGGCGCAATCGCGCGGCCATCCGCCCGCAGCTGGGCAAGGTGTTCGTGCTGGGCGTGCTGGGCATGGCGCTGTACCAGAGCCTGGCCTACTTCGCCGCCGGCATCACCAGCGCCACCAACATGGGCATCATCCTCTCGCTGATGCCGCTGATGTCACTGGCGCTGTCCATCGCCTGGCTGGGCCAGCGCCTGAGCTACGGCGCCCTGCTGGGCGCACTGGTGTCATTTTTCGGCGTACTGGAAGTGGTCAGCGCCGGCCACCCCGCCGTCCTGTTGCAACAAGGCCTGAACAGCGGCGACCTGCTGATGCTGGTGGCCACCCTGGCCTACGCGCTGTACAGCTTCCTGCTGAAGAAATGGCAGCTGCGCCTGCCACCGATGCAGTTGCTGTACCTGCAGGTGCTGATGGCCATCGTCGTGCTGCTGCCGCTGTTCCTGCTGTCGGACAAGACTGGCCTGAACAGCCGCAACATTGGCCTGGTGCTGTACGCCTGCGTGCTGGCCTCGATGATCGCCCCTCTGGTATGGATGAAGGCCGTGCACCGCCTGGGCCCAAGCCGTACCACGCTGTTCTTCAACCTGCTGCCACTGGTCACCGCGCTGATCGCCGCCGTGGTGCTCGACGAGCAGCTGGCCCGCTATCACCTGGTCGGCGGCCTGCTGACCCTGGCCGGCGTGATACTGGCCGAGCGCTGGACCACACCGATCCGCCGTTAGAGCCCTGCCGCCTTGAGCCGGGCGGCATGTTCGATGAACAGCCGCACCGGTTCGGCGCCCTTGCCCACCGCGCCAAGCGACTGGTTGACGATATCCAGGTGGTCGAGCGGGTAGTCGTCGCCGATCACCTGCCCCAGGTGCGAACTGAAGCGCCCGACCATGCCGTCGCAATGGCCCTTTTCCTTGACGAAACTGCGTGCGAACAGGCGGCAGAAGTGGCTGCTGCCATCGATGCGGTTGCGCCCCTGGTCGGTCAGGCCGGGCTGCAAGGTGCCGGACCAGGAGTAATAGCGCACGCCATCGACCTCATACGCCCCTTCCCCGCCCCAGGTGCCTGGCAGCCCCTGTGGATAAGCCTGGTTGAACAGCGCCACCCCGGCGCTGGTCAACGACTGGTGCGAGGCGTGTACATCCACCGGCAGCGGGTCGCGGCGCCAGCCGGTTTCCAGCCACACCAGCAGCACGGCCAAGCCATGCAGCACAGCCTTGAGGATGCGCCCCTGCGGGGAATCGCCCGGTGCCGTACGTGCCAGGTAATCGGCCAGTTCCGAGCCATGGTTGGGCCCTGCCACCGACGTGACCGAAGCCACCCGCCCGGGCCGCCTGGCGGCAGCGTAGCGTGCGTTCAGGGCGCCCTGGCTGTGGCCGATGAGGTTGACCTTTTCCGCGCCGGTGCGCTGGCAGATGTCTTCGATGATCGCCAGCAACTGCTCGCCGCGCACCTCGCTGGAATGCAGCGGCGAAACCTGCACCGGGAACACCTGCGCCCCGCCCTTGCGCAGGGCCGGCACGATGCCGAACCAGTAGGGATAGAGCACTACCCGGACAAAACCGAGCATGCCCGGCACCAGCACCAACGGGTATCGCGTGGCCAATTCCTGCTGCATTGCCCCAGCCCCTTTCCGTGGACGACCAGCCAACACTACAGCTGCCTTGATGACCATCGCAATCGAACTCCCGGAGCGCGCTGCGGTTCAAAACCACACAGACCTTTGCAAGGAGCGAAACCATGTACAAGCAGACCCTGGCAATCCTTCTGGCAAGCGCCACCCTCGCCGCCTGCGGCAGCCGTCCGGAAAACCCGGTTGACTACGTCACCTACCGCGACGAACCGCTGGTCAGGCAAGTGGAAAAAGGCATGACCATGCAGAAGGTCATCGCCATCGGCGGCAGCCCGTCCAGCGTGAGCGACCTGCCCCACGGCGGCACCTGCAACGACTACATCCTCAACCGCGATGGCCACCAGCAGCCCTACTACGTGCGCTTCGACGCCACCGGCCATGTCGATGCCAAGGGCTTCAAGACTTGCAAACAGCGCGAAGAAGACAGCGCCGCCGTCCACGGCGCGTAAGCCTGACATCCTGGCGCAGGAAGAAGAGCACGCGGACGATCTGTCGACCTGTTGCAAGGGCTGTAACCGCAAGGGGCCGCAACGCGGCCCCCGTCATTTCTTGCCTTTCACCACCGTCGGCGCCTTGCCCGCCTTCATCTGCTGCAACAGTGGCGTGCACTGGTTCGGATCATCCCCGCTGCTAGGCGCAATCAGCGCCAGCAACCCCGCCGCTGGCCCGGCCACCACCCCCAGTGCCACCATCCCCGCCCCGCGCAACGCCAGCGGTACCGCTTGCACCCCGGCACTGGGCTTGGCGAACGGCCCGCGCACATACAGCGGCGAGCGCAGCGAGAACAGCCGCAGGCCTTTCGATTCCGGGTTTATTTTCAGGTCCAGCTGCTCAGTGGCGAAATTGGCCGTGCCGTTGATGTAGATGATCGCGTTCTCGGTATCGAAGATGAACAGGCGTGTGGTCGCCAGGCCATCCTTGATACCCACATCGGCCGCCGCACAGTTGATCTTCACATCCTCATCGCCAAACAGCTTGCCGACCACGTAGTTGCCCACGTTCAACCCGGCAATCTCCATCAGGCTGCGGCTGATGGCGCCATCGTTGATCAGCATGCGCAGGTCACCATTGGCCGTGCCCAGCAAGGCGGCCACCGAGTTGCCCCGACCAGTGATATCGGCATCACCATTCAACTCACCGAAGCTGGTCTGCATCGGCGCAAAGGAGGGGAACAACTGCTTGAGCTTGAAGCCCCGCGCCGTCAGGCGGGCGCGCCCCTGCAACGGTACGTTGCGGCCATCCAGGCGGATCCTGGAAGCCAGATTGCCGCCAGCCACGCCAAAACGCAGGGGCTCCAGACGCAGCAGGCCGTCCTCCAGGATCACGTGGGCCGACAGGTCGTTGAACGGCAATTGCGCGCTGTGCACGATGCGCTTGCCGGCGAAGGTGACGTCGGCGTCCATGGCACGCCAACGTTCGGTGCGGAACTCCTCCACCGGCAGCACCTTGCCTGCCGGCTGCTTGCTGGCACCGCCGCGGGCCTTCTGCTCGGCGTTGGAGTCGGCGCCGATCAGCGGCGCCAGGTCCTTGAACAGCAACTGGTCGGACACCAGGTTGCCGGAGAGCTTGGGCCTTGGCTGGCTGGCAACGAAGGCCAGGTCGCCGTGGATATCGCTGTCACCGATCTTGCCGTTGAAGCCCTGGTAGTTGAAGGTCGCCCCTTGCGCCGCCTGCAGGTTGGCGCTGAGGTGACCGTCGGTGGAATAGGCCGGGGTGTCGGGCAAGGTCACGCCGGTCAAAGGGTAGAGGTTGCCCAGGCTGGCCCCGGACAAGCGCAGGCGCAGGTCGAGGGCACCGAGGTTGCGCGGGTCGGTCAGGGTACCGGCGAGCACCACATGGGTGTCGGCGATGCGCACGTCAGCCTGCAGCGGGAACGGCTGGCTGGCGTCCTGCAGGGCCAGCAGGCCACCGATCTTGCCGGTGCCGGACACCGGCTGGCCTTTGTAGCGGCCCTGGGCCTTGAGCCCGAAGGCATAGTCCTGCGCGGCACCGGCCTTCTCGGCGCGGGCCTTGCCGACGATGTCGCTGAACGGGACAGGCTTGCCCAGCGGGTCGATCTGCACCTTCATGCTGGTTTTCAGGGTTTGGTCATCGAAGCTGACACTGCCCTGGTCGAAGCCGATGGCGCCGATGTCCAGCTGCCATTTGGAAGGCTCTGCGTTTTCATCCTTGGGGCCGAAGTCGAAGGCCCAGTTGGCGCGGCCATCGGCCAGGCGGGTAAGGTTGGCTGTAGGCCTGGTCAGCTCGATACGCGGGATGCTGATCTGCTGGAACAGCAGCGGCAACGGCGCCAGGCGGAACGCCACGCGCTCCAGGCCGACCATCTTCGGCTCCTTGAGCCACTCGGGGTTGCCCAGGGTCAGGTCTTCGGCAATGAAGTGCGGCCAGGGCACCCAGGCACGCCAGCCCCCCTCTTCAGGTTCGGTGCGCCAGTCCACGGCAAGGTTGCCATTGATCGCGAAGGGCCGCTGCAGGGCCTCGGAGACTTTCTCGTTGAGCAGGGGCTTGACGCGGTTCCAGTCGAAGGTGGCTATCACCACCACCAGGATCGCCAGCAGGGTCAGCAGGCTGGTGAAGGTCCAGACGAGGATTCTGGCGGGACGCGTCATTGCGTGATTCTCCTTGCGGCATGGCACAGAACAGGCACAGCGGTGGCACTCAATATCTCGGACTGATGAAAGCCCGTGGGGTTTTATCGATGGCGCCATGATAACGAAGTTTTTCCTGGCCTTTCGCTCAGCAACTCGTTGCGCCAAGTTGCGCGCGTTACCTGTCAGTAGCACCATCAAAACGCCATCACACGGCCTGTAAAGCGCTGTTTAGAGCAGCTTCCAACCTCTATCAATACGGTCGATTGTTACCATTACCCGTATGAACTTCTCTCTGGCGTTACCCGGCGTAGCATTGGCTCCGTACCCACTTTCCAGCCCCCGAGAGGAGCACCGAAATCATGAAACGCCATCTGCTGACCCTGACCCTGTCCATCCTGGCTGCCAACGCTTTTGCCCTGCCAGCCGACGAGCAACACCTGACCGCCGAATCGCGTTCCAGCGCTGCGGAAATCGCCCAACCGCTGAAAACTGTTGCCGAAGGTGGTTCCGATCGCCTGATCGAACGTACTGGCCGCGTTGCCGAAGGCGGCTCCGATCGCCTGATCGAACGTACTGGCCGCGTTGCCGAAGGTGGCTCCGATCGCCTGATCGAACGTACTGGCCGCGTTGCCGAAGGTGGCTCTGATCGCCTGATCGAACGTACTGGCCGCGTTGCCGAAGGTGGCTCTGATCGCCTGATCGAACGTAGTGGCCGAGTTGCCGAAGGTGGCTCCGATCGCCTGGTTGAAATCAGCCGTGTGAGCTGATCACCATGGCCGAAAAGAACAACCTCTGTCACAACGGCTGCTCCCCTCCATGCCCGGTCCATTGACCGGGCTTTGTTTTTTTAACTAGAGTGCCCAGCCTTACCGTCACAGAAGCCCGCACCATGCTGCCGCGCGCCGAACAGAAGCTACAGACCCGCCAGGCCCTGCTCGATGCCGCCTGCCAGCTCATGGAGAGTGGCCGTGGTTTCGGCAGTATCAGCCTGCGCGAAGTGGCAAAGACGGCCGGCATCGTACCCACCGGCTTTTACCGGCATTTTTCCGACATGGACGCCCTGGGCCTGGCCCTGGTGGCCGAAGTCGATACTACCTTCCGCCAGACTATCCGCCTGGTGCGCCACAACGAGTTCGAACTGGGCGGCATCACCGACGCCTCGGTGCGCATCTTCCTCGATGTGGTCGCCGCCCACCGCGCGCAGTTCCTGTTCCTCGCCCGTGAGCAGTACGGCGGCTCGCAGGCCGTACGCCAGGCCATTGCCCGCCTGCGCCAGGACATCAGCGACGACCTGGCCACCGACCTGGCGCGGATGAAGCGCTGGCAGCACCTGGACAGCGCCGCGCTAGCGGTGATGGCCGACCTGGTGGTGAAAACCGTGTTCGCCACCCTGCCCGAGCTTATCGACAGCCCCGAGGCGGGTTATCCACAGGCGCTGACGCCGCAGGAAAAGATCACCCAGCAGCTGCGCTTCATCTTTGTCGGTGCGCGGCATTGGCAGGGGTTGGGCAACCCGGGTTAGTGGGTAGCCTGTACTGGCCTCTTCGCGGGTGAACCCGCTCCCACAGGGACGGCACCGGACCTGAGGGCAGCGCAATACCCGCGAAGAGGCCGGCACAGGCTACCCACAACCCCAGTTCTGCTACCATGGCGCCCTGCCCGACAGCGACGAGCGCCGAAATGTCCGACCCCCGCCCCACCCTGCCCGAACTGGCCCGCTTCAACCAGCACTTCGCCGAACGCATCGTGCCGTTGTGGCAAGGCCCGGGCTGGAACGCCGACATGGCCCTGCCCTACGAGGCCCTGGACGCCCAGCATCAACCGTTGCCGGTGCAGCGCTATCGGGCCATGGCCTGCGCACGCCAGCTCTACCTGTTCAGCAGCCGCATCGGCCAACCCGGCGCAGCCGAGCGCGCCGCCGCCTTGTTCCGCTCGCTGCAGAAGCACTTCCATGACGCCGAGCACGGCGGCTGGTTCTACAGCATCGACGCCCAGGGCAAACCGCTGGACCGGCGCAAGGACCTGTACACGCATGCCTTCATCGTCTTCGCTTGCGCGCACTATTGGGGCAAGGTGCGTGAAAACCTGGTGGAAGCCACGCTGAACGCCGCGCTGGACATCATTGACCAGCAGTTCGCCCGCGACGACGGCCTGTACGAAGCCAGCCTCGGTGAAGACTGGGCCGACCTTGGCAGCGGCCCGCTGCAAAACCCGCAGATGCACCTGGCCGAAGCCTTCCTGCAGGTACTGGCGGTGCGTGACGACGAGCATGCCCGGCAGTCGCTGCTGCAACTGTGCGAGGCGCTGCAGGCGCACTTCATCGAACCGGCTCACGGCCTGATGCTGGAAAAGCCACGCGGCGCTGTGGATAACTGGTTCGAGCCGGGGCACCAGTTCGAGTGGTTCTACCTGCTGCATACCTCGCCACTGCTGCGCGACACGCCGCTGCATGCGTCCATCGACCGGGCTTTCGACTACGCCGAGCAGTACGGGGTGAAGGATGCCGCTGTGCTGGCGATGCTGGATGTGGATGGCAAGGTGCTCGACGCCACCCAGCGGATCTGGGCGCAGGCGGAATACCTACGGGCGCTGGTATTGCGGGCGGGGGGCGAGGCAAAGCTGGCTGGGCAGTTGCAGGCGCTGGACGCGCGGTTCCTGCGTGAGGCGGGCTGGTATGAGTGCCGGGATGGGGAAGGCAGTGTCAGCCGGCATGATATGCCTTCGACTACGCCCTATCATTTGGCAACTTGCCTGGAAGGGCTGCAGCGCCTGGGCTGACGCATTCGCGGGTGAACCCGCTCCCACAGGGATAGCGCCTGCTCTGAAACCGGTGCAGTACCTGTGGGAGCGGGTTTACCCGCGAAGAGGCCCTCGGATCAGCCTTTGACCGACCGGTCGATCGAAAACCCTGCCCAGTCCTGGCTTACCGGCATCAGTTCCAGGCTGTTGATGTTGATATGCGCCGGCTGGTTGAGAATCCAGAAGATGGTCTCGGCAATGTCCTGCGGCTGGATCGGCTCTGCGCCAGCGTAGGTGGCGTCGTATTTGGCCTGGTCACCGCCGAAGCGCACCAGCGAGAACTCGCTTTCGCACAGGCCCGGCTCGATGTTGCTCACCCGCACGCCGGTTCCCCGCAGGTCGCAGCGCAGGCTCAGCGAGAACTGGCCGACGAAAGCCTTGGTGCCGCCGTACACGTTGCTGCCCGGGTATGGGTAGTTGCCCGCCACGGAACCTACGTTGAGGATCGACGCCCCACGGCCATGGGCAATCAGCCGTGGCAGCAGCAGGCGGGTGGTGTACATCAGGCCCTTGATGTTGGTGTCGACCATGGTTTCCCAGTCGTCCAGGCTGCAGTTCTGCGCCGCGTCCACACCCAGCGCCAGGCCGGCGTTGTTGACCAGGCCGCGCAGCTTGTCGAAGCCGGCCGGCAGGTTGGCGATGGCCTGCTCCATGGCCTTGCGGTCACGCACGTCGAGCACCAGGCCGTGTACTTCGGTCTTGGCAGACAGCTCGGCACACAGGGCGTCCAGGCGCTCCTTGCGGCGGCCTGTGAGCACCAGCTTCCAGCCGGCTTCGGCGAAGCGGCGGGCAGTGGCCTCGCCGAAACCGGAAGTCGCGCCAGTGATGAATACGGTGGACGTCATGCTCTGTTCCTCACGGTGGATTATCATCGGCAGTTTTGCAGCATGCCCGCGCCGGGCGCTGGCAGCAACCCGTCCAGGGTGCTGTTCATTTTTTGTTCACCTTCGGCAAACCCTTGCAGCAGAGGGCTCGGCGCCAGCTATGCGCACGTTATCCACAAGGCTTTCCCCACGGATTGGGGGCAACTTGTCCACGGCGCGGAACCCTTTCAGCGCCTTGTGGTCGGTGGATATCTTTTCGGTGATGGCGCAAGGCTTTCAAGCATGCCGCCTGCAGCGGTCTGTGCAAAGTTTTTTCACAGGGTTATCCACAGGTTTTGCGCAATGCCTGGAGTGGCTGCAGGGCTTTGAAAAACTTGGGAAAATCATCCACAAGGGGCCCATGATCAAAAAATGATCATGAAGCCGCAGGGCTTGGTATCAAAGGGCTTGAGCGAGATGCCACCATGTTTTCCACAGGCGGTTCCACATTATCCGTGGAAAAAATGGTCCTGTGTAAACAAGGGTTTGTGGTGGGGCTGTGGAGTAATTGGGGAGAGGTGTTCGAAAGGTTGTCCACATTGGCTTCGGGGGCCGCTTTGCGGCCCCCGAATGCAACTCAATGCCCGCCCAGATATGCGTTACGCACCTCTTCGTTTACCAACAGCTCCTGCCCGGTTCCGGTCATGCGAATCTGCCCGTTGACCATCACATAAGCCCGGTCCGACAGCTTCAGCGCATGGTTGGCGTTCTGCTCCACCAGGAAGATGGTCATCCCGCTCTTGGCCAGCTCACGCAGGGTCGAAAAGATCTGCTTGACCACGATCGGCGCCAGCCCCAGCGATGGCTCGTCCAGCAACAGCAACTTCGGCCGGCTCATCAGCGCCCGGGCAATGGCCAGCATCTGCTGCTCGCCACCGGACATGGTCATGGCCCGCTGGTTACGCCGCTCTTTCAAGCGCGGAAACAGCTCGTACATGCGCTGCATGTCTTCGTCGGCATGCTTGTCGCCGATGGGGATGGTGCCCATCATCAGGTTCTCCTCGACAGTCATGTCAGGGAACACCCGGCGCCCTTCCGGCGACTGGGCGATGCCGTTGGAGGCGATGTAGTGCGACGATTTGCGGGTGATGTCGGTACCGCGGTACACGATATGCCCCGACGCCGCCCGCGGCTGGCCGAAGATCGACATCAGCAGGGTCGACTTGCCGGCACCGTTGGCGCCGATCAGGCTGACCGTCTCGCCCTCGTTGATGTGCATCGAGACCTTTTTCAGCGCCTGGATCGGGCCGTAGAACACGTCCAGGTCCTTCAGTTCGAGAATGGGTGCACTCATACCAGTTCCTCTTCATCGGCACCCAGGTAGGCGGCGATCACCGTCGGGTTGTGGCGGATATCCTGTGGCGCGCCTTCGGCAATCACGTTGCCGTGGTCGAGCACCACGATATGGTCGGAAATGCTCATGACCATGCCCATGTCGTGTTCGATCAGCACCACGGTGATGTCGTGTTCGTCGCGCAGCACGCGGATCATGCGGCTGAGGGCCTCGGTTTCCTGCGGGTTCAGGCCAGCCGCCGGTTCGTCCAGGCAGATGATCTTCGGCCGCGTGCACATGGCCCGGGCGATTTCCAGGCGGCGCTGCTGGCCGTACGACAACTCGCCAGCCAGGCGGTTGGCGCAGTCGACCAGGTCGACCACTTCCAGCCAGTAGAACGCATGGTCCAGCGCATCGCTCTCGGCCTTGCGGTAAGCCTTGGTGTTGAGCACCCCGGCCAGCAGGTTGCGGTTGACCCACATGTGCTGAGCCACCAGCAGGTTTTCCACCACCGACATTTCCTTGAACAGGCGAATGTTCTGGAAGGTGCGTGCCAGGCCGGCGCGGTTGACCAGGTGGGTACCGCCGAACATCTTGTAGTACATGCGGTTGGCAAAGCGCGTCGGCGAGACGAAGTCCGCCGCCTGGAAGCGCTCGCCGAGCAGCTGGATGACATTGGTGTGGCTGCCGCGCACGTTCAGCTCGATACGCCCGCCACTGGCCTTGTAGAAGCCGGTCAGGCAGTTGAACACAGTGGTCTTGCCGGCGCCGTTGGGGCCGATCAGGGCGAAGATCTGGTTGCGCCGGACCTTCAGGCTGACATCGCTGAGCGCCTTGATGCCACCGAACTGCATCATCAGGTTGTCGACCGAGAGAATGATATCGTCGCTCATGGCGCCACTCCTTTACGCGGGGTCACACCGGTACGGCTGATGCGGATCAGCCCACGCGGTCGCCAGATCATCATCAGCACCATCAGCACACCGAACAGCAGCACGCGGTACTCGGAGAAGCTGCGCAGCAGCTCGGGCGCCACGGTCAGCACGAAGGCCGCGATCACCACACCCACGGTCGAGCCCATGCCGCCAAGCACGACAATGGCGAGAATCAGCGCCGACTCGAAGAAGGTGAACGACGACGGGTTGACGAAGCCCTGGTAGGTGGCAAAGAACACACCGGCCAGGCCGGCGGTGGAGGCACCCAGGGTAAACGCCGAAAGCTTGACCAGCACATGGTTCAGGCCCATCGAACGGCAGGCGATCTCGTCCTCGCGCAGCGCTTCCCAGGCGCGGCCGACCGGCATGCGGGTCAAGCGGTGCTTGATGTACAACACAGCCAGCACGACGATGAACAGCACCGCGTAGATGAACACGAACTTGAGGTTGGCGTTGTACTCGAAGCCGAAGAACTCGTGGATCGGTACCCCGCCGTCCTTGGCCCGGCGGCCGAACTCCAGGCCGAAGAAGGTTGGCGACGGTGCCGGCATGCCGTTGGGGCCGCCAGTGAACGACAGCCAGTTGTTCAACACCAGGCGGATGATCTCGCCGAAGCCCAAGGTCACGATCGCCAGGTAGTCACCGTGCATCCGTAGCACCGGGAAGCCGAGGATGCACCCTGCCAGCGCCGCAGCGATAGCCGCCAGTGGCAGTACGCTCCAGAAGCCCAGGCCCAGGTACTGGTAACCCAACGCCAGGCCGTAGGCGCCGATGGCATAGAACGCCACGTAACCCAGGTCGAGCAGGCCGGCCAGGCCGACCACGATGTTCAGGCCCAGGCCCAGCAGCACGTAGATCAGACCGAGGATGACCACGGTCAGCAGGTACTTGTTGGCGAAGATCGGGAAGACGATGGCGATCACCACCAGCGCCGGGATGATGTAGCGCAGGCGCGATACGTAGTCCGGCGCGCGCACATGCACGCCCGAGCCACCGCTTTCGAAGCCCTGGAGCATGCGCGAGCCGGCGGCGGTCTGCAGGTACAGGCTGAGCAGGAAGCGCCCCAGCATCACCCCGCCGACCAGCCAGGCCACTCGCCGCGGCTCGGCGTTGAAGCTGTAGCCGTCGAGCACTACGCCGACCACCGGGCCAAACACGATGAGTGCCAGCAGGCCGGCGACGATGGTTTCCAGCAGGCTGCGTTTAAGGTCGAAACCCTTGGTTTCGGTAACAGAGGCAGTTTTGGCAATGGACATGTTCACACCTTAGCCACGAGCGGGCGACCCAGCAGGCCTTGTGGGCGGAAGATAAGGATCATCACCAACAGCGAGAAGCTGAACACGTCCTTGTAGTCGGAGTTGATCAGGCCAGAGAACAGCGACTCGGAAATGCCCAGGATGATCCCGCCGAGCATGGCGCCAGGCAGGGAGCCGATCCCGCCGAGCACCGCGGCGGTGAACGCCTTGATGCCGATGATGAAGCCGGCGTAGAAGTCGAAGGTGCCGTAGTTCATGGTGATCAGCACACCGGCCAGGGCGGCCATCACCGCACCGATGACGAACACGTAGGAGATCACCCGATCGGTGTTGATGCCCAGGATCGAGGCCATCTTGCGGTCTTGCTGGGTGGCACGGCACATGCGGCCGAGCTTGGTGTACTTGATTACGTAGGTGAGCAGGCCCATGCCGACAAAGGCCGCCACCAGGATGAAGATCTTGGTGTAGGTCAGTTGCACGAAGCCGGTGCCGACTTCGATGCGCATGGCGCCTTCGAGCAGGGTCGGCACGCCTTGCTGGCGGGCGCCCTGGCTGATCTGCGCGTAGTTCTGCAGGATCAGCGAAATACCGATGGCACTGATCAGCGGTGCCAGGCGGGTGGAGTTACGCAGGGGTTTGTAGGCGATGCGTTCGATGGTGAAGCCGTACACGCCGGTGACGACAATGGTGAACAACAGGGTGCCCAGCATCAACAGAGGGAACGACTCGATACCGAAATAAGCCAGCAATGCCAGGCTGATCGCCGCGAGGTACGCGGAGATCATGTACACCTCGCCGTGCGCGAAGTTGATCATGCCGATGATGCCATAGACCATTGTGTAGCCGATGGCGATCAGGCCATAGACCGACCCGAGGGTCAGGCCGTTGACCAGTTGCTGCAGGAAAATACCATCCATAACGCAATCTCACCTGATTGAGATTGCACGAGCGCCGACCACGGCGGGCCCGGGACAGGCGGCCCTCGCAGCGCAGTACTGTGCAGATCTACGGATAAAGACAGGTACCGCGGGGCTTGGGCCCGGGGCAGCTGCGCCCGGGCCGTGGGCCGTTATTATTTTTGTTTTTCCAGCTGGTGATACTTGCCGTCCTTGTCCCACTGGTAGACCACGTAGTCGGACACGGTCAGGTCGCCCTTCTTGTCCCACTTTTTCTCGCCCATGACGGTCTGTACCGGGTTGGCCTTGAGCCACTCGGCAGCCGCTTCGCCCTTGTTCGACTTGGCGCCGTTGAACGCGGCGGCCAGCGCCTGCAGCGAGGCATAGGCGTACAGGGTATAGCCCTCAGGTTCGGTACCGGCCTTGCGGAACTCCTCCACCACCGCCTTGCTGTCTGGCAGCAGGCGCGGGTCGGCGCCGAAGGTCATGTACACGCCATCGACGTACTGCGCACCGCCGGCGGTGGCCACCAGTTCGTCGGTAACGATGCCGTCATCGGACATGAACTTGACGTCCTTCAGGCCCTGCTCGCGCAGCTGGCGTACCAGAGGGCCGGCTTCCGGGTGCAGGCCGCCGAAGTAGACGACGTCGGCACCGGTAGAGCGGATCTTGGTGACCACGGCGCTGAAGTCCTTCTCGCCACGGGTCAGGCCTTCGTACAGCACCGGCTTGACGCCGCGTTTCTCCAGCTGTGCCTTGGTCGCGTCGGCCAGGCCCTGCCCGTAGGTGTCCTTGTCATGCAACACCGCGACTTTCTTGCCCTTGAGCACATCGACGATGTAGTCGCCGGCGACGATGCCCTGCTGGTCGTCACGGCCGCACATGCGGAACATGGCACCCAGGCCGCGCTCGGTGACCTGTGGGTTGGTGGAGCCCGGGGTAATGGCGATGACGCCAGCCTCGTCATACACCTCGGAGGCCGGGATGGTGTTGGAGGAACAGAAGTGGCCGACCACGCCGATCACCTTGTCCTGGTCGACCAGGCGGTTGGCCACGGCCACGGCCTGCTTCGGCTCGCAGGCGTCATCGCCCTTGACCAGGACGATTTTCTCGCCGTTCACGCCACCGGCGGCGTTGATCTTGTCGGCCGCTGCCTGCGCACCTTTCATGTACTGCTCGCCAAACGCTGCGTTAGCCCCGGTCATCGGGCCCGCTACACCGATCTTGACGTCGGCCTGAACATACGAAGAAACACCCAGTGCCGTAGCTACGGCCAGAGCCAGGAAACCTTTCTTGTAAAACGTCTGCGACATGAGGTGGTGCTCCTAGAGTTTTTTTGGTTGGCACTACAACTTCTCAGCCCTGTGCTCTGAGCAAGGGCCGTGCCATACGGTTTGTCTTCCGGGAAAACACACTGAGACAGGCGCCAACAGGCGACCGACGGCCTTTTCTTTATTGAGCGTGCAACCGTCTGCCACGCGGCAGGCGCCACCACACGTACAGACAAGGAGCAACCGCCGAGTGCCATCATTGCAACCCTGGCAAGTGTTTACGTGCAACCGCCCTGTAACAGCGGACGTCACCGAACTGCACACCGCTGGTGCGCGACTGCTACAGGCGGCACCGTTTCAAGGCTAGCTGGTGCACAAAAAAACACCCGGTTTTGGCCGATACGCGGCCCTGTGGGCGCGGGTTCACCCGCGAAGAGGCCAGCCCAGACACAACAAGGCCGAAAAGGCTGGCACAATGTCCGCCATTCGCCGCTTCCGGAGCCCCCTTGATGAGCGAAAGCGCATTCGCCGAGCGCATCGTGCACAACCTGCTCGACACCGACTTCTACAAACTCACCATGATGCAGGGCGTGCTGCACAACTACCCGGACGCCGACGTCGAATGGGAATTCCGCTGCCGCAACGGCGAGGACCTGCGCCCCTATCTTGGCGAAATCCGCAACCAGCTCGAGCGGCTCAGCGACCTCACCCTGGATGACGGCCAACTGGCCTTCCTCGAACGCATCACCTTCCTCAAGCCCGACTTCCTGCGCTTTCTGCGCCTGTTCCGCTTCAACCTGCGCTACGTGCGCCTGGGGATAGAAAACGACCAGCTGTGCCTGCGCCTGAAAGGCCCATGGCTGCATGTGATCCTGTTCGAAGTGCCGCTACTGGCGATCATCAGTGAAGTGCGCAACCGCCAGCTGCACCCGCGCATGCGCCTGGCCGAGGCCCGCGACCAGCTGTACCGCAAGTTCGACTGGCTGCGCGCACATGCCAGCGACGACGAACTGGCCGAACTGCAGGTGGCCGACTTCGGCACCCGCCGGCGCTTTTCCAGCCGCGTGCAGGAAGAAGTGGTGCGCGTGCTGCGCGACGATTTCCCGGGCCGCTTCGTCGGCACCAGCAACGTCGACCTGGCATGGAAACTGGATATCAAGCCGCTGGGCACCATGGCCCATGAATGGATCATGGCCCACCAGCAACTCGGCCCGCGATTGATCGACAGCCAGATCGCCGCGCTGGACTGCTGGGTGCGCGAGTACCGCGGCCTGCTCGGCATCGCCCTGACCGACTGCATCACCATGGATGCCTTCCTCGGCGATTTCGACCTGTACTTCGCCAAGCTGTTCGACGGCCTGCGCCACGACTCGGGCGAACCGGTGGCCTGGGCGGAAAAGGCCATTGCCCATTACCAGAAACTGGGTATCGACCCGATGACCAAGACCTTGGTGTTTTCCGACGGCCTCAACCTGACCCGCTCGCTGGAAATCTTCCGTGCCCTGCGCGGTCGCATCAACGTCAGCTTTGGCATCGGCACCAACCTGACCTGTGACATCCCGGGCGTGGCCCCGATGAGCATCGTGCTTAAAATGACCGACTGCAACGGCGCGCCGGTGGCGAAGATCTCGGACGAAGCCGCCAAGACCCAGTGCCGCGACGAGAACTTCGTCGCCTACATGCGCCATGTATTCAAAGTCCCCAGCAAGGAGTAACCCATGCAAGCGGTTCAGCAAGAGATTGCCCAGGCGCTGAAGGTACAGCCGCCGTTCGCCGACGCCGCCGCGCTCGAGGCCGAAGTCGCCCGGCGCGTGGCGTTCATCAAGGATTGCCTGGCCAACGCCCGGCTCAAGACCCTGGTGCTGGGCATCAGCGGCGGCGTCGACTCGCTGACCGCCGCCCTGCTCGCCCAACGCGCCATCAACGAGTTGCGCGCAGAGACCGGTGACAAGGCCTATACCTTCATCGCGGTGCGCCTGCCCTATCACGTGCAGCACGATGAGCATGACGCCCAGGCCTGCCTGGACGTGATCAAGGCCGATGAAGTGCACACCGTCGATATCGCCCCGGCGGTGAAGGCGCTGGCAGCTGAGGTCGTGGAACTGAAGAATGGCTCGCCGACGCTGGTGGACTTTGTCGTGGGCAACGTCAAGGCACGCACGCGCATGGTCGCCCAGTACACCATCGCCGGTGCCCGCGCGGGCCTGGTGATCGGTACCGACCACGCCGCCGAGGCGGTGATGGGCTTCTTTACCAAGTTTGGTGATGGCGCCTGCGACCTGGCGCCGCTGAGCGGGCTGGTGAAGAACCAGGTGCGGGCGATTGCGCGCAGCTTTGGTGCGCCGGAGTCACTGGTGGAGAAGGTGCCGACTGCGGACCTGGAAGACCTGGCGCCGGGCAAGCCGGACGAAGCGTCCCATGGCGTGACCTACCAGCAGATCGATGCCTTCCTGCATGGGCAGCCGGTTGACCAGGCAGCGTTCGACATCATCGTCGCCACCTACCGCAAGACCCAGCACAAGCGCGAACTGCCGTTCGCCCCTTGATAAGGCTATAGAAGGACCTGTGGGAGCGGGTTCACCCGCGAATACGATGGTGAAGCCACCGACGCATTCGCGGGTGAACCCGCTCCCACAGGGTTCACCGTCAGCCTTTGATTACTTGACGACGACCTTGCCCTTCATCATCGAGATGTGGCCCGGGAAGGTGCAGAAGAAGCTGTAGTCGCCACCGGCTTCCAGCTTGGTAGTGTCGAACTTCACTTCAGTTTCCTTCTCAGGCGCGCCGATCATCTTGGTGTGGGCGATGATCGCGGCGTTGTCAGCCTTGATGTAGTCCTTTTCCAGACCCTGGCTCATGCCTTCGGTGGCAATGCCCTGCATGTCGGCAGTCTTGCTGATCACCAGGTTGTGGCCCATGACGTTCTTCGGCAGGTTGCCGGAGTGGGTCAGTTTGACGGTGAATTCCTTGCAGCTCTTGTCGACGCTGATTTCCTTGGTGTTGTAGGACATCTGGTCGGTGGAGTCGACAGTCACCGAGCACTCGGCTGCGAAGACAGAGGCGCTGGCGAGGGTCAGCAGGGATACCGCTACAGCTTTCGCAAACATCATGAATCTCCTTGGCAGGGTTTTATCAATTGCGAGACTGCCTGAAACCGTTCAGCCCCCTGCTGATATGGGTCAAGGGGGTGTCAAGTGGCCAGCCAGTAGAATTGTTCAATCGATTGTATACAACCAATTCAAGAGCACATCATGCCCTTTTATTGGAGGATGGGACAACCTCTCATTTAGGAGCAATACGAAATGACCCTTGGTAGCCTGATGAACAGCCTGCTGGCGGCCTACGCCCATGGAGCGACTGGCGCCATCTGCGAATTCTCCCGACCGGAGTGAAACCGGCCTTGGAACTGTAGGGCATGGACCTTACCCTGTCAGCCTGAGTGACAGGAGATGAGCAATGCCCGTACGTTCCGTTTGTGTGTTCTGCGGCGCCAGTATCGGCGCCAACCCTGCCTACCGTGAAGCGGCCATCGCGCTGGGCCAGGCGATTGCCCGTCGCGGCCTGACCCTGGTCTATGGTGGTGGCGCGGTCGGCCTGATGGGCACCGTCGCCGACGCGGCCATGGCAGCCGGCGGCGAAGTGATCGGGATCATCCCGGAAAGCCTGATGAATGCCGAAATCGGCCACAAAGGCCTCAGCCGCCTGGAAGTGGTCGACGGCATGCATGCGCGCAAGGCACGCATGGCCGAGCTGAGCGATGCCTTCATCGCCCTGCCCGGTGGGCTGGGTACGCTGGAGGAGTTGTTCGAGGTATGGACCTGGGGGCAATTGGGCTATCACGCCAAGCCGCTGGGACTGCTGGATGTGAACGGCTTCTACGAGAAGCTGGGCGGGTTCCTCGACCATATCGTCGAAGAAGGCTTCGTGCGGCCGCAGCATCGGGCGATGTTGCTGCTGGGGCAGCAGCCGGATGAGCTGCTGGACGGGATGGAAAGCTTTGTAGCGCCAGTGGCGCCGAAGTGGGTCGACAAGAAGCCCGATTGATTTGCAGATTTTGGGGCTGCTCTGCAGCCCTTTCGCGACACAAGGCCGCTCCCACAAAAGCACTGCGTACGCCGATCAATGTGGGAGCGGCCTTGTGTCGCGAAAGGACCGCAAAGCGGTCCCAATATGGATCAGTTAGCGCGGAATGACTGGCTGACGCGGCTTCTTGTTGCCCTTGCCACCCTTGGCCGCTTCCTTGCGCTCCTTGGCCGCCTGCTGGTTGCGCGCAAACGCTTCGGCCTTGGCCTTTTCACGCTTGTCCCACGGCTTGCTGCCATCGCTGCCACGCGGCGGCAGGCCGGTGTGCTGGGTAAGGATCTTCTGGTCCTTGCCCACCTTGTGGCTACCCGCCGGGGTCGAGTTCTTGCGGCGCGCACTCTGGTAGGTATCGGTCTGCGGCTGGTGCAGCGGGATCAGCTGGTGCTTGCCCGGCCCGATCAGGTCGGCGCGGCCCATGCGCTGCAGCGCTTCACGCAGCATCGGCCAGCCCTTCGGGTCGTGGTAACGCAGGAACGCCTTGTGCAGGCGGCGCTGCTCCTCGCTCTTGACGATCTCCACCCCTTCGCTCTTGTAGGTCACCTTGCGCAGCGGGTTCTTGCCCGAGTGGTACATGGCCGTGGCCGAGGCCATCGGCGACGGGTAGAACGCCTGCACCTGGTCGGCACGGAAGCCGTTGCCCTTCAGCCACAGGGCCAGGTTCATCATGTCTTCGTCGGTGGTGCCCGGGTGCGCGGCGATGAAGTACGGGATCAGGTACTGCTCCTTGCCCGCCTCTTTCGAGAACTTCTCGAACATGCGCTTGAAGCGGTCATAGGTGCCGATGCCCGGCTTCATCATCTTGTCCAGCGGGCCACGCTCGGTGTGCTCCGGGGCAATTTTCAGGTAACCGCCGACGTGGTGGGTGACCAGTTCCTTGACGTATTCCGGCGACTCCACCGCCAGGTCGTAGCGCAGGCCCGAGGCGATCAGGATCTTCTTCACACCCGGCAAGGCACGCGCCTTGCGGTACAGTTCGATCAGCGAGCTGTGGTCGGTATTGAGGTTTTCGCAGATGCCCGGGAACACGCACGACGGCTTGCGGCAGTGCTTCTCGATGTCATGGCTCTTGCAGGCGATGCGGTACATGTTGGCAGTCGGGCCGCCAAGGTCGGAGACAACGCCGGTGAAGCCCGGCACCTTGTCACGCATCTCTTCGATTTCGTGCAGGATCGACTCGTGCGAGCGGTTCTGGATGATGCGGCCTTCGTGCTCGGTGATCGAGCAGAAGGTGCAGCCACCAAAGCAGCCACGCATGATGTTCACCGAGAAGCGGATCATCTCGTAGGCCGGGATGCGCTCCTTGCCGTAGGCCGGGTGCGGCACACGGGCGTAGGGCATGCCGAACACGTAGTCCATTTCTTCGGTAGTCATGGGGATGGGTGGCGGGTTGAACCACACATCTACCTCACCGTGCTTCTGCACCAGGGCGCGGGCGTTGCCGGGGTTGGTCTCCAGGTGCAATACACGGTTGGCGTGGGCGTACAGCACCGGGTCGTTACGCACCTTTTCGAACGATGGCAGGCGGATTACCGACTTGTCGCGGGTCATCCGCGGGCTGTCGAGAATCTGTACCACCTTGGCTTCGTTCGGGTCGTCCACCTCGCCCTTGGCCTGCTCGATGGCACAGGCCTGGGTGTCCTGGGTGTTCACGTACGGGTTGATGATCTTGTCCACACGGCCTGGGCGGTCGATGCGGGTGGAGTCGATCTCGTACCAGCCCTGGGGGGTATCGCGGCGCACGAAGGCGGTACCGCGCACGTCAGTGATCGTCTCGATCTTCTCGCCGTTGGACAGGCGCTGGGCCACCTCGACCACCGCGCGCTCGGCGTTGCCGAACAGCAAGATGTCGGCGCTGGCGTCGATCAGGATCGAGTGGCGAACCTTGTCCTGCCAGTAGTCGTAGTGAGCGATGCGGCGCAACGAGGCCTCGATGCCACCCAATACGATCGGTACATGCTTGTAGGCTTCCTTGCAGCGCTGGCTGTACACCAGGCTGGCACGGTCCGGACGCTTGCCGGCCAGACCGCCTGGGGTATAGGCGTCGTCGGAACGGATCTTCTTGTCCGCGGTGTAGCGGTTGATCATCGAGTCCATGTTGCCGGCAGCCACGCCGAAGAACAGGTTCGGTTCGCCGAGCTTCATGAAGTCGTCTTTCGACTGCCAGTTCGGCTGGGCGATGATGCCCACGCGGAAGCCCTGGGCCTCCAGCAGGCGGCCGATGATGGCCATGCCGAACGACGGGTGGTCGACGTAGGCATCACCGGTCACGATGATGATGTCGCAGGAATCCCAGCCGAGCAGATCCATCTCCTCCCTGCTCATCGGCAGGAAAGGTGCTGGCCCGAAGCATTCGGCCCAGTACTTGGGATAGTCGTAGAGTGGTTTGGCTGCTTGCATGTCAGTGACCGGTTCTGGTGTGCAGGGAAATCGCGGGCGCGGAATATAGCACAAATTTTGACCAAATCCGACGGTGGTTGTCGGATTCATGGGTTGCCTGTACCGGCCTCATCGCCGGCAAGCCAGCTCCCACAGGGGCTCCACCGGCCTCAAGGCAGTGATCTCCTGTGCGAGCTGGCTTGCCGGCGATGGGGCCAGTGGCTTATTCGTCGTCGTCGAAGTTGTACATACCCGGCGCAAGGTTCTCGAAGCGGGTGTACTTGCCGATGAACGCCAGGCGCACGAAGCCGATGGGGCCGTTACGCTGCTTACCGATGATGATTTCCGCCACGCCCTTGTGCTCGGTCTCAGGGTGGTACACCTCGTCGCGGTACACGAACATGATCACGTCGGCGTCCTGCTCGATCGCACCGGATTCACGCAAGTCGGAGTTCACCGGGCGCTTGTTCGGCCGCTGTTCCAGCGAGCGGTTCAGCTGCGACAGGGCGATGACCGGGCAGTTGAACTCCTTGGCCAGGGCCTTGAGCGAGCGGGAGATCTCGGAAATTTCGTTGGTCCGGTTGTCACCGGCCGAGCCCGGGATCTGCATCAGCTGCAGGTAGTCGACCATGATCATGGCGATTTCACCGTGCTCACGGGCCAGGCGGCGGGTACGCGCACGCATTTCCGAGGGGCTGATGCCGGCGGTATCGTCGATGAACAGCTTGCGGTCGTTTAGCAGGTTCACCGCCGAGGTCAGGCGTGGCCAGTCGTCGTCGTCCAGCTGGCCGGAACGCACCTTGGTCTGGTCGATACGGCCCAGGGACGAGAGCATACGCATGATCAGCGATTCACCTGGCATCTCGAGAGAGAACACCAGTACCGCCTTGTCGGTACGCAGTACGGCGTTTTCCACCAGGTTCATGGCGAAAGTGGTCTTACCCATCGACGGTCGGCCGGCGACAATGATCAGGTCGGCTGGCTGCAGGCCGCTAGTCTTCTCGTCGAGGTCGGTAAAGCCTGTGGATACGCCGGTGATGTCGCTGTCGGAGTTGAACAGCGTGTCGATGCGGTCGATGGCCATGGTCAACAGTTCGTTGACCCCCACCGGGCCGCCGGTCTTCGGCCGCGCCTCGGCGATCTGGAAGATCTGCCGCTCGGCATCGTCAAGAATCTCTTCGGCGTTACGCCCTTGCGGGTTGAAGGCGTTGTCGGCGATGTCGGTACTGATGCTGATCAGCTGGCGCAGGGTGGCGCGCTCGCGAATGATCGCGGCGTAGGCCTTGATGTTGGCCACCGACGGGGTGTTCTTGGCCAGCTCGGCCAGGTACGCCAACCCACCGACTTGCGAAGAAAGGCCTTCCTTGTCCAGTTGCTCGTGCAGGGTCACCACATCGAATGGCTGGTTGGCGTCGGCCAACTTGTGCACGGCACGGAAGATCAGGCGGTGGTCATGCCGGTAGAAGTCGCCATCCGACACCTGGTCCAGCACCCGCTCCCAGGCGTTGTTGTCCAGCATCAGGCCACCGAGCACGGCCTGTTCGGCCTCGATGGAATGCGGCGGCACCTTCAGGGCTGCGGTTTGCAGGTCAAGCTGTTCGGAGGTGGTGATCTCGTTCATGGCCACGAAAGAATTCAGGAGGACGAAAAAGACAAAGGGCACGGCCTGTATGAACAGGACCGTGCCCGATGTTAACCGGCTGACACCTGACGGGCCAGCCAGTCAGCGCAGCTTAGGCAGCTACGACGACCACGCGTACGGTGGCTTCAACGTCGCTGTGCAGGTGCACGGCTACGTCGTATTCGCCAACCTGACGGATGGTGCCGTTCGGCAGACGAACTTCAGCCTTGGCCACTTCAACGCCGGAGGCGGTCAGGGCGTCAGCGATGTCGTGGGTGCCGATCGAACCGAACAGCTTGCCTTCGTCGCCAGCGGTGGCAGTGATGGTCACTTCCAGCTCGGCCAGTTGGGCAGCGCGGCTTTCAGCCGAAGCTTTCTTGTCAGCAGCTGCTTTTTCCAGCTCGGCGCGACGCTCTTCGAACGCAGCCAGGTTGGCGGCGTTGGCAACGGTGGCCTTGCCGAATGGCAGCAGGAAGTTACGGCCGTAACCAGCCTTAACCTTTACTTTGTCGCCCAGGTTGCCCAGGTTAGCGACTTTTTCCAGCAGGATCAGTTCCATTTGGTAAAACCTCTTAACTTTTAACCTTCACCGTTCGCGGAGTCATTCCCCTTGGGGGACTTGCGACCGCGAAAATCAATCAGGCTGTCGACAATGGCCAGAACCACCAGCAACGGATAAATCAGCTGCATGATCAGCGGCAACGTCACGTACATGCCCACCAGCCAGAAACCGGCCAGTCGCCCCTGCGCCACCAGCCCGTGCATCAAGGCGATGCCGGCCAGCACCAGTACCAGGCTCGAGGCCGATGCCAGGATGATGAACTGCGGGCCGATAAACGGCGCCACCACCATCACTGCCACCAAGACCGCCATGGTCTGTTTCGGCAACTTCAGTTCGCGAAACTCGCGCCCGAAGCCTCCAGGGTTGTACAACGCTGCCTGCCAATAGCGCGCCAGCATCAACGCCAGCACACTGAACAATTGCACCGTCACTGCTGTGGAAGCGACCAGCACGGGGCGGATCAGCTCACCAGAGAGCACCGGTTGCCCCTCGATTTTCGGCATGGCTTCGGCAAACGCCTTGGCCAGCACATCGAAGGTTTGCGCCAGCGCCAGATCAAGCACGAGGCTGAAAGCCACGGCGAACACGGCACTGGCGAGCAACACCCGGCTCCAGGGATGCTCGGCACGCAACATGGCGGCCAGGGCCAGGGCACCCGCAATCACCAGAAAGGTGATGGGATCGCCCATGACCCACACGGCCAGCCCGGCCAGCAGGCCGCCGGCGATGACCGTTGTAGCATCCTTGAACCCACGCCGCAGCAGCACAAGGCTGCCGGCAGCGGCACTCAACCAGAACAGCAGCGGCAGTACCGCGCTGATGACCACCACCAGGGTGGCCTGCACACGACCGCGCATGATGAAACTTGCTAACGCTCGCATGCTAATCCCTTACTGCTTGTCGACGACCCGGTCTCAGCGGCCGTGGCTGTCGGTGTAGGGCAGCAGGGCCAGGAAGCGGGCGCGCTTGATAGCGGTAGCCAGCTGACGCTGATAACGAGCTTTGGTACCGGTGATACGGCTTGGAACGATCTTGCCGGTTTCGGATACGTAAGCTTTCAGGGTGTTGAGATCTTTGAAGTCGATCTCTTTCACGTCTTCAGCAGTGAAGCGGCAGAATTTACGACGACGGAAGAAACGTGCCATTTAATAGGCTCCTCTAAAGGTCCGTGGATTACTCGTCAGCGTTATCGCTGGAGTCGCTGTCATTGCTGTCGTCGCCGTCGGCGGATTCAGCATGCTCAGGACGTTCACGACGCTCACGGCGCTCGCTGCGGTTTTCTTCAGCCTTCAGCATCTCGGACTGGCCGGTAACGGCTTCGTCGCGACGGATGACCAGGTTACGGATAACGGCATCGTTGTAGCGGAAGTTGTCTTCCAGCTCGGCCAGGGCCTTGCCGGTGCACTCAACGTTCAGCATCACGTAGTGAGCCTTGTGAACATTGTTGATTGCGTAGGCCAGTTGACGACGGCCCCAGTCTTCCAGGCGGTGGATCTTGCCACCATCTTCTTCGATCAGCTTGGTGTAACGCTCAACCATGCCGCCGACTTGTTCGCTCTGGTCCGGGTGAACCAGGAAGATGATTTCGTAATGACGCATGAATGCTCCTTACGGGTTAGTAGTCTGCCAGTAAATCTGGTCAGACAAGGAGTGAATGACACTGTATGTCTTGCACGGAGGGGAGGCACATGAGCGCCTGCCAGCTCGGCAAGGGGCGCAATTGTAGAGAAGGCGGGGCGCACAAGCAAGGTGATTGGTGAATATTTGAACAGCCTGAAACACATTACAGACTGCCGGCCCTTTCGCGGGTAAACCCGCTCCCACAGGTACCCCACAGGGCTCAGGCCTTGTGCGATCCCTGTGGGAGCGGGTTTACCCGCGAAGAGGCCGGTACAGGCTGAAGATCAGCGCTTGGCCTGACGCTGACGCACAGCCTCGAACAGGCACACGCCAGTCGCCACCGACACGTTCAGGCTGCTGACGCTACCGCCCATCGGCAACTTCACCAAAAAATCGCAATGCTCGCGGGTCAGCCGGCGCATGCCCTTGCCTTCCGCGCCCATGATCATCACCAGTGGCCCGGTCAGGTCCTGCTGGTAGATCTCCTGCTCGGCCTCGCCGGCGGTGCCCACCACCCACAGGCCACGCTGCTGCAGCTTTTCCAGGGTGCGCGCCAGGTTGGTCACGGCCACCAGCGGGATTACCTCCGCCGCGCCGCAGGCCACCTTGCGCACAACCGGCGTCAAGGTCGCGGACTTGTCCTTGGGCACCACCACTGCCGTGGCACCGGCGGCATCGGCGGTACGCAGGCAGGCGCCAAGGTTGTGCGGGTCGGTCACACCATCCAGCACCAGAATCAGCGGTGGTGTTTCGGTGCGTTCGAGCAACTCCTCGAGCATCAATTCGCCCCACACCTGGCTCGGGCTCACCTCGGCGACCACGCCCTGGTGCACACCTTCTACCCAGGCATCCAGCTCACGACGCTCGGCCTGGCCAACCGGCACGCGGTTCTCCGCAGCCAGCGCCAGCAACGTTTCGAGGCGTGGCTCGCTGCGCCCTTCCGACAGCCAGATCTGCTTGACCCGCTTCGGATGGTGCTGCAGCAATGCCTGCACGGCGTGCACACCGTAGATCTTTTCCAGCTGACTCATGACTTGCTCTTGCTCTTGCGTGGCGCACCGGACTTCGGCGGGCCTTTACGGTGCTTGGTCGGCTTGCCGGACGACTTGCCGCCCTTGTCCGACTTGCTGCTGGCATGGCCGCCACTGCGCGCCTCGCTCATCAGCGCCTTCTTCATTTCGCGGCTCTTGCGCACCTCGGCGTTACGCTGCACGGCATCTTTCGGGAAGTATGCCTCGGCGGTTTCGCTCTTGCGGCTGCGTGGTTTCGGCGTAGCCTTGGCCTCGACCGGTGCCTGCGCGGGCTGCTCGGCGGCTGGCGCAGCGCCACGCTGTTTGCGGCCAATCGGCGCAGCGAGGGTTTTCTCCGACACTTCGAAGTCGATCTTGCGCTCGTCGAGGTCAACACGCATGACCTTGACTTCGATGGTGTCGCCCAGGCGGAAGCTGCGCCCGGTACGCTCGCCGGACAGGCGGTGATGCACCGGGTCGAAGTGGTAGTAGTCACCCGGCAGCGCACTGACGTGCACCAGGCCTTCTACGTAGATGTCGGTCAGCTCGACGAACAGGCCGAAACCGGTCACCGCAGTGATCACACCCGGGAAGGTCTCGCCCACGCGGTCCTTCATGAACTCGCACTTGAGCCAGTTGACCACGTCACGGGTGGCTTCATCGGCCCGGCGCTCGGTCATCGAGCATTGCTCGCCGAGTTGCTCCAGGGTGTTCTCGTCGTACGGGTAGATGCGCGCCTTGGGGATGCTCATGGCGCCGGCACGCTTGACGTGCGGGGTATCCACCTTGGAACGGATGATGCTGCGGATGGCGCGGTGCACCAGCAGGTCCGGGTAACGGCGGATCGGCGAGGTGAAGTGGGTGTACGCCTCGTAGTTCAGCCCGAAGTGGCCGTTGTTGTCGGTGCTGTACACCGCCTGGCTCAGCGAACGCAGCATCACGGTCTGGATCAGGTGGAAGTCCGGGCGCCCGGCAATGCTCGCCAGCAGTGCCTGGTAATCCTTCGGCGACGGGTCCTTGCCCTTGTGCAGGGTCAGGCCCAGTTCGCCAAGGAAGGCGCGCAGCTTTTCCAGGCGCTCCGGCGGCGGACCGTCGTGCACGCGGTACAGGGCCGGCACGCCGTGCTTCTGCAGGAACTCGGCGGTGGCCACGTTGGCCGCCAGCATGCACTCCTCGATCAGCTTGTGGGCATCGTTGCGCACGGTCGGGCGGATTTCCGCGATCTTGCGCTCGTCACCGAAGATGATGCGGGTTTCCTGGGTTTCGAAGTCGATGGCACCCCGGGCGTGACGGGCATCCAGCAGCACCTTGTACAGGTTGTACAGGTTCTTCAGGTCCGGCACGACTGCCTTGTACTCCTCGCGCAGCGCCTTGCCCTCACGGGTGCGGGAGTGCTCGAGCATGCTGCTGACCTTGTTGTAGGTCAGGCGGGCGTGGGAGTGGATGACGCCTTCGTAGAACTGGTAGTCGACCATCTGGCCGGCTTTGTTCATGGTCATTTCGCAGACCATGGCCAGGCGATCGACATGCGGGTTCAGCGAGCACAGGCCGTTGGACAGCTCTTCGGGGAGCATCGGCACCACGCGCTCGGGGAAGTACACCGAGTTGCCGCGCTGCTGGGCCTCGACGTCCAGGGCCGAGCCCAGGCGCACGTAGCTGGACACGTCGGCGATGGCCACATAAAGGCGCCAGCCACCGGAGAACAGACGCAGCTTGCCCAGCGGCTCGCAATAGACGGCGTCGTCGAAGTCGCGGGCATCCTCGCCGTCGATGGTGACGAACGGCAGGTGGCGCAGGTCGACGCGCTTCTCCTTGTCCTTCTCTTCGACTTCGGAGCGGAACTTGCGCGCTTCCTTGATCACGTCCTTGGGCCAGACGTGCGGGATATCGTAGCTGCGCAGGGCAACGTCGATTTCCATGCCCGGCGCCATGTAGTTGCCGATAACCTCGACCACATCGCCCTGCGGCTGGAAGCGCGGGGTCGGCCAGTGGGTGATCTTGATCTCGACGAACTGGCCAATCTTGGCGCCGCCGTTGCGCCCGGCGGTGACCAGCACTTCCTGCTGGATCTTCGGGTTGTCCGGGGTCACGTAGCCGATACCGCCTTCTTCGAAGTAACGGCCGACCACGCTTTCGTGGGCACGGGAGATGATTTCGACCAGCACGCCTTCACGGCGGCCACGGCGGTCGACGCCAGAGACGCGGGCCAGGCCGCGGTCGCCGTCGAACACCAGGCGCATCTGCGACGGGCTGAGGAACAGGTCTTCGCTGCCGTCGTCCGGAATAAGGAAGCCGAAACCGTCGCGGTGACCGGCGACGCGGCCGCAGATCAGGTCCAGCTTGTCTACCGGGGCATAAGTGCCGCGCCGGGTATAGATAAGCTGGCCATCACGCTCCATGGCACGCAGGCGGCGGCGCAGGGCTTCGATCTGGTCTTCGTCGTACAGACCGAACTCGGCCGCCAGCTCCTCGCGTGCGGCCGGTTCGCCACGGTCGGCAAGGCGCTGCAGGATCAGCTCACGGCTGGGAATGGGGTTGTCGTATTTTTCCGCTTCGCGAGCGGCCTCGGGATCGAGGGATTGCCAATCGGCCATCAGAAGGGGTTCACCTTGGGGTATATAGATAGGAATTCTGGCATAGGCGTATTGAAACCGGAAATGTCAGCCTTGGACAGCCCCACCGGCGTCTCCGGCGAGCCGGAATAGGCCTGCGGAATCAACAAGTTGAATTTTTTGAAATTTTTTTCGCTTGGGGGGTTTACAGCCCCCCGGACCGTCCGTATAGTGCGCACCACAACGACGGACAACCCCGAAGTTGTAGTAGAGATGAGCGGCGCTGTAAAGCATCAAGTAATCTCGAATGTGTGCCCAGGTGGCGGAATTGGTAGACGCGCTGGTTTCAGGTATCAGTGGCTTAACGGCCGTGGAAGTTCGAGTCTTCTCCTGGGCACCAAATATTTTCAAGTAACAGATGACCAAGGATCTGTTACTACTGTGTGAAAGCGAACGATAGTCGCCTTCTCCAGATGATGTAAAGCTTTGCCCAGGTGGCGGAATTGGTAGACGCGCTGGTTTCAGGTATCAGTGACTT
The DNA here is from genome assembly GCF_017490805.1 of Pseudomonas sp. 43(2021). NCBI lineage: Bacteria > Pseudomonadati > Pseudomonadota > Gammaproteobacteria > Pseudomonadales > Pseudomonadaceae > Pseudomonas > Pseudomonas sp. 43(2021). The sequence goes on along the minus strand of NZ_JAFGYJ010000001.1, from coordinate 267,842 downwards.
AACGGTCGTGGAAGTTCGAGTCTTCTCCTGGGCACCATACAAAAACCCACTAGCTTGCTAGTGGGTTTTTTCTTGCCTGCGATTTTTGTCTCTCCCTCCTCGCCTGCCCGGACTGCTCTGGCGTCTATGAGATCGAGCGCCGCCCGCGCGGCGCATCGCGAATAAATTCGCTCCTACATTTGTTGCAACGTGGCCATGCCTGTGAAGCCATGGTTGTCAGCCTTGTTTGCATGGTTCAAGTCATGAGCCAGGGCTGGCAACCATGGCGTAACAGGTTCGGCACGTTGCAACAAATGTAGGAGCGGCTTTAGCCGCGATGCGCCGCGCGGGCGGCGCTCGATCTCACAGGCGCAAAAAGGCCCAAGGCAATCCGACCATGAATTTCTCGTCACCCGGCCACTTGAGAAACGATTTCGTTTACCATTGTTTCCAAATATGTAGCCGTAAGCGAGGAAGTACCCGCATGACGATCCGCCCGCAACCGCTGATGCGTACCTTGGCCGCCGCCGTGCTGAGCCTGGCCATCGGCGCTCCGGCCGCCATGGCAGACGCACCGGTCACCCTGACCATGTACAACGGTCAGCACAAGGAAATCGGCGAAGCCATCGCCCAGGCCTACGAGGCCAAGACCGGCATTCATATCGATATCCGCAAGGGCAGCAGCAACCAGCTGGCCAGCCAGATCATCGAGGAAGGCGAACGCTCGCCGGCCGACATCATCTATACCGAAGAGTCCCCTCCCCTGAACAACCTGGGTGAGCTGGGCCTGCTGGCGAAAATCGACGACGCCACCGCGAACATGATGCCCAAGGAGTACGTTGGCGCCAACGGCACCTGGATGGGCATCACCGCCCGTACGCGCATCGTCGTGTTCAACCCGAAGAAGGTCGACGAGAAAGACTTGCCGACCACAGTGATGGACTTCGCCAACCCCGAGTGGGAAGGGCGCGTCGGCTATGTGCCCACCAGCGGCGCCTTCCAGGAGCAGGCCGTGGCCATCCTGAAGATGCACGGGCGAGAAGCCACCGAAGAATGGCTGACCGGCCTGAAGGCATTCGGCAAGCCCTACACCAACAACATGGTCGCCCTGAAAGCCGTGGAAAAAGGCGAAGTGGCTGCGGTACTGGTGAACAACTACTACTGGTATGCGCTTGAGCGCGAGCGCGGCAAGCTGGACACCAAGCTCTACTACCTGGCCGATGGCGATGCCGGCAACCTGGTCACCATTTCCGGCGCAGCCGTGGTCAAGGCCAGCAAGCACCCGAAAGAAGCCCAGGCCCTGCTCAACTGGATGGCCAGCGAAGAAGGCCAGCGCGTGATCACCCAGACCACCGCCGAGTACCCGCTGCATAAAGGCATGGTCTCCGACCGTGGCCTGAAGCCGTTCGAAGACCTGCGCCCGCCGAAGATCTCGCCAGCCGACCTGGGCAATGCCGAGGAAGCGATCGAGCTTGAGCGCGAGGTCGGCCTGCTCTGATGACTGCCGCCCTGTCCGAGCCGGTGCCGGTACGCTTCGTACCGCGCCGCAAGCGCCCCTCGATCTGGGTGGTGCTGCCTGTGCTGTTCCTGGTGGCCATGAGCTTGCTGCCATTGCTGTACGTTGCCATGAAAGCCTGGGAAGCCGGCTGGCGCGAAGCCTTGCACCTGCTGTGGCGGCCGTTTGTCTGGGGGCTGATGCGCAACACCCTGATGTTGATGGCCGGGGTGACGCTGACCTGCATGGTGGTCGGCATGGCCCTGGCCTGGCTGCTGGAGCGCAGCAACCTGGCCGGTCGTCGGCTGTGGGGCGTGGTGCTGTGCCTGCCGTTCGCCGTGCCGTCGTTCGTCAGCAGCTTCACCTGGGTGTCGCTGAGCTCGGACTTCGAAGGGCTGGGCGGGGCAATCATGGTCATGGCCCTGTCCAAGTACCCGCTGGTGTTCCTGCCGGTGGCGGCAACCCTGCGCAACCTCGATACCTCACTGGAGGAATCGGCACGTACGCTGGGCTGCAGCCGCTGGGGCGTATTCATCAAGGTCACCCTGCCGCTGCTGTGGCCATCGATGCTGGGCGGCGCGCTGCTGATCGCCCTGCACATGCTGGTGGAGTTCGGCGCCTTGTCGATCCTCGGCTTGCAAACCTTCACCACGGCGATTTACCAGCAGTTCGAACTGGAGTTCAGCAATGCCAACGCCGCCATGCTGTCCGCCGTACTGTTGGCGATGTGCCTGGTGATGCTGTGGCTTGAGTTGCGGGTACGTGGCAAGGCCCGCCATGTGCGCATCGGCCAGGGTGTGGCGCGGCGAGCACAACCGGTGCGGCTGCGTGGCTGGGCAGTGCTGGCGCAACTGTTCTGCGTGGGCCTGGCGGTGTTGGGCAGCGGTATTCCGCTGGCCATGCTCGGCTACTGGTTGAGCGTGGGTTCATCGGCGGCATTCCCTGTGGCAGCCATTTCCAAGGCGCTGCTCACCTCGCTGTCGGTGTCGCTGGGGGGTGCCGGTTTCTGCGTGCTGCTAGCCCTGCCAATCAGCTTCCTGGTGGTGCGCTACAAGGGCCGCCTGGCAATTTGGGCCGAGCGCCTGCCATACCTGTTGCACGCCCTGCCAGGCCTGGTGATTGCCCTGACCCTGGTGTTCTTCGCCCTGCATTACGTGCCGGCGCTGTACCAGACCACGGCACTGTTGCTGCTGGCCTATGCGCTGCTGTTCCTGCCGCTGGCGCAGTCGCCGGTGCGCACCGCACTGAACAAGGCTTCACCTACCCTGGAGGAAGCGGCACGGACCTTGGGCGCGAGCAGCTTTGCCGCGTTCTGCCGGGTGACCCTGCCGATCATCTTCCCGGCCATGGCGGCAGCCTTTGCCCTGGTGTTCCTGGACGCCATGAAGGAGTTGACTGCCACCTTGCTGCTCAGCCCGACCGGCATGACCACCCTGGCCACAGAGGTGTGGGCGCATACGGCCAACGTCGAGTTCGCGGCGGCGGCGCCTTATGCGGCGTTGCTGATTGTGGTTTCGGGGTTGCCGGTTTATCTGCTGACTACCCGGATGTATTTGAATAAGGCTTGAAAGCTTGCCCAGGCCGCCATACGGCCTGGGTATTACGCCACTAGGGCAATTCACTTCCTGGATACGATCCGTAAGACCCGCAGAAACAGATTGATAATGTCCAGATACAGCGATGCAGCGCTGTCTATCGCATTATCCACGGTCCGCTCGATCTGGTTCGCACGCCCCCAATCGACCCCGATATAGCCACAGAATATCAGTGCAGTGATCCAATCCATTACCGCGAGATGGATACCGAATAACCAAACCTGCGCCAACTCAACGAAGATCACAGCTATCAAAGCTATACATAATGACGCCTTGATGCGCTTGAAGAAGCGGGGGAATGCAGCCCCCAGCAACATCATGGTAACGGTTAGCAAGACGGTCGCCTGCAAGGCATTCACAATGTTTTCATGTGAGTACTTTGGGAGGACGATGACAAGCAGCAACCCGACCGGAATCACGATCAGGTTGTAGCCGAGGAAACTGTACAACGGCTTTTCAGATTTGAAGATGATCGCGACACCCGCTAACGCGGTGATCAAGTAGCCAACCAGGAACAGCATCATGGGGATGGACCGAACAATATCGGGCGGCACCGTAATTACCAGATACCAGTTGACGAAGAAACCCCACAGCAGTACTGCGCCGAGGATCAGATTGTAGATGCTCGCCGATATTTTATGATTGCTTCCGAGTCGATTGAAGGTTTCGTTCTCCAGCATATCTATTATGCCCCCTGGATCCATTTCTACAAGTACCAAGCGCGATCGCGCGCTCAAGGCTGCTATTTCGCGATGGAGGTGCCTTATGCGGTGTTGTTAATCGTGACTTCAGGATTATCAGTGTATTTACTGGCTGAGAGCATGACGGAGGCCGAGCCCGTACGCATGACTTCCCAAGCAAAACCGCCCGAATGAAAATCTTTTTATTACCGGAAACCATGGAACTGTTCGAAAGCAGCGACTCAATGTAGCCCACGTAGCGAATGGAAACATAGACCCATATGCAAATGACCAAAAGGATCGCCCCATCAGAGGAATGCCTAACCACCTTGTATCAAAGCCGATCACTGTGTCACCCCATACAACAATTCACCTGACATTTCCCCTACACCACCTCCCATGGCATCGCCAGCAGCACCACCAAGAGCACCTCCGATCACAAGCTGGCTTTTTATCCCCTTATCAAACGCTCAACTTAACCCAGCACCAATTAAGCTCTTAACAGCAACCACTAACAAGATAAAGCGACAGCAGGTTGACATAGGCACTACGCTACCGACCCAACCAATCAACCACACAGAACCTGCCAAACTTAGCTTCGACAAAGTCCGACCCAAAAATAAAACATTATAAGAACACCAAACACTAACACATGAACCAGCCAAAGACCCACCAACGTACGTTTGACACCAACGGGGAACGCTAGCACTTCCGAAGCGCTCACCAAACCTCTACGCACATATAACGCAGCCATAGACAACATCAGTGCAACAGAACCAACGCGCATAACTTTGCCAAACAAGCCAGCACTGGAATACATTTTTTTATTCCCCAACACAAAGGAGCTTTCAGAAAAAAAAGATTCAATGTATTCAGCATACCGCCAGCCGATATAAAGCCAAGCAAGCATAGTAGAAATTACGATTGTGAACAAAAATAGCCAAATCGCTGCCTCTTGATTATCCGTCATCGTGTATTCTCATACAAAATCGTCCCAACCCTCTCCCCTGCCATGCTTCCAATCTCTCCGCCCACTACTCCTCCCGCCGCACCACCTACAACGACGCATGCCAATGCCCCGGTCCCACCGGTTGGAATACCGAGAACAACAGCACATACTGTAGTCCCTATAAATGCACCAACGGTACCACCGTACCCACTTACCACCACACTACCCACCAAGGCGCTTCCCTCAACATATTTCACCCTACGACAATCATCCTCACGCCCAATTACACAAGCCCTATGTATTTCCAAACCTGCTGATGCAACATCCAGCGCGGTTCCTATGTACGCACCTCGCTTTATCAGGTTTGCAGCTCGCGCGACACCGGTTACTTTTTCCGCATACCTCGAAATTTCCCCTGTCCGAAGGTAGCTCTTAGTGGAAATTTCTAACATTCTCTTTATAGAGCTCTGATTTTTAAGCCCTGCGCCATGGGCAGTCACTTTATCGAGTTGCTCCTCCAGCTTCGTGAATAGTGCTGTGCGCATGGCATAAAACTGGTCGCGCGCATTCAACGTCCCACTTCCCATATATGTGCGATGTAGTTGCTCAATCTCTTCTAGCGTCCCTTTGATGAAACTCAAACTCCTGCTCCAGGCATCGCTAGCCGCGCCAACCCCCATAGAGGCATGAGCTAACACACTCTTAAGCATCTCGAAATTATCCAAAAAAAATCCGTCAACACCTCCGCCGTTGATTTCGATGTCATGGTGTATTCCAACCGCCTTACCCATGAGAAAAGCTTCATGACTAGTGCAGGAGGGGGTGCTTGGATCACCCACGATCACGAGTTCGCCAGGGAAAACGACGCTATTGGCAATATGCGCATTCAACACATCAAACTTGGCCCGCTGATTGGCCGACATCGGCGTGCCGGCCTTCAGCGACTCATACGATTGCGCTTGGGGATTGATAAAGCTACGTGCCTCGGACATGGTCGCACCTCACGCATATTTCTTGTTGCTGATGCGATCCCAGCCGCCGGTCACGTTACCGCCCGCGCTTCCATCGAGGCGCTTCTGCCGTGTGTAAGTGGTCTTGATACGGCCATAGTTCAGTTGCACCACCTCCATCGGCACGCCAGCACTGGCGCTCTGGGTGTAGTCGGCGATGATCACTTCTTCGAGGACGACTTCGTAGTACTTGAGCTTGTCGCCGCCCGCTCGGCACAGCACCAACTTCACTTCTTTCAGGTGCTGGCCGGCACAGCTGGCTTCCAGCAGCTTGCAGCTGGCGCTGTCCAGGTGTTTGGTGAAAGAGAAGTTGGTGAGGGTGGTGCGGCCTGATGATGCGCCGCCCGCAGAACTGGCGGTGGCAGAGGTGCTCTGGTTGGCACCAAACTTATAGCCAGCGATCTCGATCCAGTTAGTGAACTGCTCGTCCAGCGCTTCACCAGCGATTCCGGTGATTTGAATATAAGCATCGAAAGCCATGCTTACCTCTCCCTGGTAATGTTTGGACTGATAACGACAACGCTCTGACATTGTCATCTTGCGGCTGTGCCTGAAAAACTCACGGCGGTTTAGCGCTATCGCCTCGAGGCGCGGTTGACACTAGCTCCCGGTGCCAAGCCACGCAATAGCACGCACCAACCAAAGCAAACTTTGGGAAATTACCTACAACATCAGGTAAAAATTCTGATTTATCAGGTAAGAATCTGCTGCTTATCGACGCTCGAAACGATGGCCCTGCAAGTTGCTCAGCATCCGCCGCACGATCAGGCCATGAACCCATCCAACCGGCACCATGTACAAACGCCCAAAGGTGTTGAAGCACTTCACCGAGGTGGTCACGTCCAACTGCGGGAAGCCGCACTCCCCTGTCGACACATCCATGCAGACCATGACGGCCAGGTGCGTATCGCGCGAGGTCAGCACCAGTTGCTGGTCGCAGATGGCCTCGACAGTGAAGAAGTCCAGCCCCTCGCCGACGGCTGGTACATGCTCTGGATCGCGGCGAGTGAAGCCGTGGATATCGTCGACATTGAAACGACGTGAGATGAAGTCGCGAATGTGAAAAGCCAAGGCCAGCCAGCCGGGGACGTCCGAGGTCATGGCGCAGTAGGCTTGCAGGGCGGTCAGCGGTACCGTCAGCTGCACGCTGTCAGTGTGGAGAAAATCCAGGCATGCCTTGGCGGCGACCAGTTGGGCGGACATGAGCAACTCCCTTTGTCATGTGTCGCCGACAGCTTAGCAACATGACTCGCTGTAGGAACGGCCTTTCGCGACACAAGGCCGCTCCTACAGGGACCGCATCAGGCTCTGAACTGGCCCAGGCTGGCACGCAGCTGTGCAGCCAGGTCATCCAGCACCTTGCTGCTGGCGGTGGTCTGCATCACCACCTCGGCCGAGCGTTCGGCCTGGGCGTGTATGGTTTCCACCCGTCCACGCACGGCCTGCGCCCCGCTCGCCTGCTGCTCGGCCGCCCGGGTGGCCAGGCCGATGGCTGCGTGTACTTGCTCCACTGCCGCCTGCACCGACTGCTGGCGGCGCTCGTTGTCACGCAACACCAGAAGCCCCTCGCTGGCCTTCAGCCCTGCCTGACTGATGGTGGCCACGGCCTCCTTGGCGCCCTTCTGCAACGCGGCAATATGCGCCTGGATATCACCCGTGGAGCTTTGCGTCTTGCTCGCCAGCGCCCGCACCTCATCGGCCACCACGGCAAACCCGCGCCCGGTTTCGCCAGCACGGGCGGCTTCGATGGCCGCGTTCAAGGCCAGCAGGTTGGTCTGTTCGGCGATGCCGTGGATAACCGTCAGCACCACTTCGATCTGCTCGCTCTGCTTGGCCAGGCGCTCGATCACCTGGGAGCCGGCCTCCACCTGCCCGGCCAGGTTCTCGATCAGACCGGCTAGCTGGGTCGAGGTGCGGCTGTTCTCGTCAGTTGCCTGGCGGATATCCACCACCTGCTGCAGGGCTGCCTGCATCGCGTGGCTTTCAGCCTGGGCCTCGTCGGCCATGCTCGACAGGTCGCGCAGGCTGGCCGCCACTTCATCGCGTTGCAGCGCAGCGGCAGCATCGGCGCCGGCATTGCGCTGGGCCATCGCGCCAATCTCCACGCCGGTGCGCTGCGCCACCTCGCCCGCCTCGCGCACGATCGGCTGCAACTTGTCGACAAAACGGTTCACCGCCGAAGCCATGTCACCAATTTCGTCGCGGCTGTCGAGAGGCACACGCTTGGTCAGGTCGCCTTCGCCAGCCGCCAGGTCATCGAGGGCGGCAATCAGCAGGCGCAGCTTGCTCAGCACCCGGCGGCCAAGCACCACAGCCACCACCACCAGCACACCCAGGCCGACCAGCATCAGGCCCAGGCCGATGCGCCAGCGCAGTTCGGCGGCAGCATCACGCACGGTCTGTGCGGTATTGGCCTGCATCGCGGCAGCACTGCCCTGCGCCTTCTCCAGGCGCTCGCGCAGGGTCTTGCCGCTGTCGGCTGCAGCACCGACCAGGCTGTCGCCGACCAATTGCTCGCCGCTGGCGATCAGGGCAGCAAAGCGCTGGTCGAGGGCCTTGAGCTCCTGATCGATGCCGGCAGTGGAAACGCCCATCACCACCTTACCGATTTCTGCACCATTGGGGTTGATCGAGGCCTCGACGAAGTACACCGCCGGGTCGCGCCGGGCCGCGTCGATCACCTTGTCCAGCGCACGCTCGCCCTGGCCCTTGTCCATCAATGCCTGGTTGATCGGGTTTTGCCGGTTCAGGTAGCGGGTCAGGTGCTGGCCCTGGGCATCGTCGTAAATCACGAACAGCACGTTGGGGTTGCGCTGGGCACGCCGGGCGAAGTCGGAGAGCACCGGCACGTCGTTGTCCCAGATCGCCCGTGGGGCGACCGAGGCCAGCAGCTCGGCCATGTCGTTGGCGGAGTCCTTGAGGTTCTTTTCCAGCGTGCTGCGCAGTTGCTGCTGCTCACTTTGCAGGCGCGCCGACAAGCCTGCGCTCAGGCGCTGGCGGGTACTGCTGGAGAGGCCGTCGAGACCAGAGCGCACATCTTGCCCGGCTTGCTCCAGTTCACTGGCGAGTTGGCGGCTGTCATTGCCCAGGCGTTCACCCAGGTCGGCCTCCAGGGCGGTGACCGTGCTTCGGGTAAGCGCAACGGCAACCAGCACCTGCACCAAAAGAGCGATACCAAGGGCAACAAACACAGGCCGCAAAAGGCGGCTTCGTAACAGTGAGAGAATGGCAGACACGGTGTAACCCTCGTGTTTTCTGGCGCCACTATTTTGATGGCATCTTCAGAAACTTCTTACAGCAAGGGTTGTGCCGGGGGCAGCAGGGATAAGTGCCAAGGTTTAGCAATGGGTTTTCCGGTACTGGCCCTATCGCCGGGACAGGCATACCCCACAAATGAAAACGCCGCAGCCCCTTTCAGGGCCACGGCGTCAGATCAGCCTGGAAGGCAGATCAGGCGAACGGATGACGCAGCACGATGGTCTCGTTGCGGTCCGGGCCGGTGGAGATGATATCGATCGGTGCGCCGATCAGCGCTTCGATGCGCTTGATGTAGGCGCGAGCGTTGGCCGGCAGCTCTTCCAGGGTTTTCACGCCCAGGGTCGATTCGCTCCAGCCTGGCATCTCTTCGTACACCGGCTCCAGGCCGATGTAGCTGTCGGCATCGGAAGGCGCGTCGATGACGGCACCGTTCTCGTTCTTGTAGCCAACGCAGATGTTGATGGTTTCCAGGCCGTCCAGTACGTCCAGCTTGGTCAGGCAGATGCCCGAGATGCTGTTGACGTCGATGGCGCGGCGCAGGATCACGGCATCGAACCAGCCGCAACGGCGCGCACGGCCGGTGGTGGAACCGAACTCATGGCCACGCTTGGCCAGGGTCGCGCCAGTCTCGTCGAACAGTTCAGTCGGGAACGGACCGGAACCTACGCGAGTGGTGTAGGCCTTGGTGATACCCAGGATGTAGTCCAGGTACATCGGGCCAACGCCGGAACCGGTGGAGATACCGCCAGCAGTGGTGTTGGAGCTGGTGACGTACGGGTAGGTACCGTGGTCGATGTCCAGCAGCGAGCCCTGGGCACCTTCGAACATGATGTCCTTGCCGGCACGACGCAGGTTGTGCAGCTCGGCGGTGACGTCGAGCATCATCGGCTTGAGCTGTTCGGCGTAGGCCATGCATTCGTCCAGGGTCTGCTGGAAGTCGATGGCCGGCTCTTTGTAGTAATTCACCAGCTGGAAGTTGTGGTAGTCCAGCAGCTCACCCAGCTTGGCGGCGAAACGCTCGCGGTGGAACAGGTCGCCCACGCGCAGGCCGCGGCGTGCGACCTTGTCTTCGTAGGCTGGGCCGATACCACGGCCGGTGGTGCCGATCTTGGCTTCGCCACGGGCTTTTTCGCGGGCCTGGTCCAGGGCAACGTGGTACGACAGGATCAGCGGCGCGGCCGGGCTGATGCGCAGGCGCTCGCGCACCGGTACGCCCTTCTCTTCCAGCTTGGTGATTTCACGCATCAGGGCATCCGGGGCAACGACCACGCCGTTGCCGATCAGGCACTGTACGCCTTCACGCAGGATACCGGACGGAATCAGGTGCAGAACGGTCTTCTCACCGTTGATCACCAGGGTGTGACCCGCGTTGTGGCCACCTTGGTAGCGCACTACGGCGGCAGCATGTTCGGTCAGCAGATCGACGATCTTGCCTTTGCCCTCATCACCCCACTGGGTGCCCAGGACGACGACATTCTTACCCATTACATTGGTCCTCATTCACGCAAACTTGGTTGCCGGCCTGTTGCCGGCGCAGAAACTCACTGGGCCAGCGGCAGAACCTGCCAGCGCCCGTCTTGCTGAATCAATTGCCGATCACAATCCGCCTCGAGAGCAGCACTCAACGGCTGGCCAGGCAGGGCCTGGACCACACGCTGGCCCTCGCTGCGCAACTGGCAGACTTGCTGCCAGAGGGCCGCGTCGCCACTGTCCGGCATCCAGATGCCGCCAGTTGGCAATACGACCTCCGCTCGCCCCAGTGTGACCAGGGTCTTCAAATCCGTGGAGAAACCGGTGGCCGGGCGGGCCCGGCCGAAATCGGCGCCGATGTCGTCATAGCGCCCGCCCTGGGCGATCGATTGACCCTCGCCCGGCACGAACACGGCGAACACCACGCCCGTGTGGTAGTGGTAACCGCGCAGCTCGCCGAGGTCGAAGTACAGCGGCAGGTCCGGGAAGCGCGCCGCCAGACGATCGGCGATCGCCAGCAGGTCGTCCAGCGCCGCCAGCACGCTGGCCGGGGCACGCCCCAGGCGCACGCGGGCTTCGGCCAGCACTTCGCGGCCACCGCACAGTTCGACCAGCGCGCGCAGCATGTTGCCCAGGTCCTTCGGCAGGTCGGCGGTCAGCACCTGCACTTCATCCACGGCCTTGCGCTGCAGGGCGTCGAACAGCTGCTGCTCGACCGCACCGGACAGGCCGGCAGCACGGGCCAGGCCGCGGTAGATGCCGACATGGCCGAGGTCCATGTGCACATCCGGCACATCGGTCAGTTGCAGCGTGGCGAGCATCAGGCTGATGACTTCGACATCGCTGGTGGGGCTGGCGTCGCCGTACAGCTCGGCGCCCAGCTGGATCGGGCTGCGCGAGGTGGACAGGGCTCGCGGCTGGGCGTGCAGCACGCTGCCGGCATAGCACAGGCGGCTAGGGCCTTCACGGCGCAGGGTGTGGGCGTCGATGCGCGCCACCTGCGGGGTGAAGTCGGCGCGGAAGCCCATCAGGCGGCCGGACTGCGGGTCCACTACCTTGAAGGTGCGCTGGTCCAGGTCCTGGCCGGCGCCGGTAAGCAGCGACTCCAGGTACTCGATATGCGGGGTGACGACCAGTTCGTAGCCCCAACTCTGGAACAGGTCCAACACCTGGCGGCGCGCGATCTCGATGCGCGCAGCCTCAGGTGGCAGTACTTCCTCGATGCCATCTGGCAGCAGCCAGCGGTCTACCGTTGCCATTACGCCATTTCCCCTCTGGTCCGGGCGGCTTGCCAAGCAGGCGAGCCGTCAGTAAAGCCGGTATCGCGCACAGCAGCGGGCAGCACTGATCCCAGCGCAGCCACCGTACCCGACACCCTCGAATTGCCTTGCGACCTGACCAAACCGTCAACTGGCGGTTTGCCAATCAACCTTGCAGACGCAAAAAAGCCGGGAAATTTCCCGGCTGCCTCATCATACACCCCTTTTCATTCAGGATGCACCCCGCCTGGTGTTTTAGCTGCCAGGCGGGGCGCCGCTGCATGAGAATCAGGGCCTGAGCATCACGGCCTGCTCTTGTCCAGGAAGCGGAAGAACTCGTTCTTCGGGTCCAGGACCAGCACGTCGCTCTTGCTCGAGAAGCTCTCGCGGTACGCCTGCAGGCTACGGTAGAACGCGTAGAAATCAGGGTCCTGAGTGTAGGCCTTGGCGTAGATGGCGGCCGCCTGGGCGTCGCCGTCACCGCGGGTTTCCTCTGCTTCGCGATAGGCCTCAGCCAGCAATACGCGGCGCTGACGGTCGGCATCGGCACGGATACCTTCAGCCAGCTCGTTACCCTTGGCGCGGTGCTCGCGGGCTTCACGCTCACGCTCGGTGCTCATGCGGTCGAACACGCTGCGGTTGACTTCCTTCGGCAGGTCGATGGCCTTGACGCGCACATCGACCACCTCGATACCCAGCTCCTTGGCAGCCATGCGGTTCAGCGAAGCAGTGATGTCAGCCATCAGCGCGTCACGTTCACCGGAAACCACTTCGTGCAGGGTACGTTTACCGAACTGGTCACGCAGGCCGCTTTCCAGACGACGCGACAGACGCTCGTCGGCAATCTGCTTCATGCCGGACGTGGCGGTGTAGAAGCGTTCGGCGTCCTTGACGCGCCACTTGGCGTAAGCGTCGACCATCACCGCTTTCTTCTCCAGGGTCAGGAACCGCTGGGTCGGGGCGTCGAGGGTCATCAGGCGGGCGTCGAACTTGCGCACCTGGTTCACGTACGGAATCTTCACGTGCATGCCCGGCTGTACATCCGCCTGGACTACCTTACCGAAGCGCAGCAATACCGCACGCTCGGTCTGGGACACGATGTAGAAGCTGTTCCAGGCCACGATGGCCAGGACCACGGCGGCGATCAGGGCGATCAGCGATCTGTTGCTCATCAGCGGCTCTCCCTAGTGCGCAGCGGCTGCTGTTGCTGTTGCAGGTCCTGCGCCGCACGGGCGGCCGCATCGTTGACCGATGGCGACACGCCAGTGGTCGGCGCGGACGGGTTGCGGCTGCCTTCGACCATCTTGTCCAGCGGCAGGTAGAGCAGGTTGTTCTGCCCGTCCTTGGTTGCCACCATGACCTTGCTCGAATTGCTGTAGACCTCTTGCATGGTTTCCAGGTACAGGCGCTGACGGGTCACGTCAGGTGCCTTGCGGTACTCGGCGACCAGCTTGGTGAAGCGGTCGGCTTCACCCTTGGCACGGGCGATGACTTCGTCGCGGTAACCGTTGGCGTCCTCGATGATGCGCTGGGCCTGACCACGGGCTTCCGGCACCACGCCATTGGCGTAGGACTCGGCCTGGTTGCGGGCACGCTGCTCATCTTCGCGGGCACGGATCACGTCGTCGAAGGCTTCCTGCACTTCACGCGGGGCTGCCGCGCTCTGGACGTTGACCTGGGTAACAGTGATACCGGTACGGTAGGTGTCGAGGAAGCGCTGCAGGCGTTCGCGGATATCCACGGCCATCTGCTCGCGGCCTTCGGTCAGCACCTGGTCCATCGAGGTGGAACCCACCACGTGGCGCAGGGCACTCTCGGTCGCGTGCTGCAGGCTGACCTCAGGCTGGTCGACGTTGAGCACGAAGTCCTGCAGGTTGCTGATCTTGTACTGGACGGTCAGCGGCACCTCGACGATGTTCTCGTCTTCGGTCAGCATCTGGCCCTGCTTGGTGTAGGCACGCTCGCGCGTGACGTTCTCCATGTACTTGCGATCGATCGGCGGGAAGTAGATGTTCAGGCCGGGGCCGACCGTTTCATAGTACTTGCCGAAGCGCAGCACCACGGCCTGCTCCTGCTCGTCGACCACGTACACGGCGCTGTACAGCCAGATCGCAGCCAGTACCGCCAGGCCGATGCCCAGCAGGCCCAGGCCACCGCCCTTGCCGACATTGCGGTCACCGCCGCCACGTTTCTTGCCACTGCCGAACATGCCGTTCAGGCTGTCCTGCAATTTGCGGAAGGCCTCGTCCAGGTCCGGTGGACCTTTCTTGTCACCACCGCCGCCACCGCCATTCCGGCGGCCGCCCCAGGGATCCTGATTGTTCGAGTTGCCACCCGGCTCGTTCCAAGCCATAGCGCTCTCCATCTGATAAAGCAAAGACGCGCCCACGGCGCGCCGTCCAATGCTACAGAATGCCTGTCATTGCTGCCCGGCGACCTCGACGAGCATTTATTGCAAAGTGTGTTGCTCGACAAACACTTGCGGCTCCATGCCTTCGCGGCTGACCAGGCGATTCAGTTCGACCATGGGCAGTCGCACGCTCAGCAGGCTGCGCCCTTCTTCATCATGCTCTTCACTCTGCACGGCACCCAGGGCAAAGAATTGCGCGCGCAAGCGGGCAAAACGCTGCTCCAGACACAAGGTACCGACAAACAGATCATCCCCCAGCAACTCGGCAATCGCCTGGCCGACCAGCTCCAGGCCACGCCCATCGCGTGCCGATACCCAGACCCGTTCCGGTTTGCCATCGGCATTGCGCTGGATCTGCGGCTCGACATCTTCGAGCAGGTCGAGTTTGTTATACACCTCGAGGATCGGCAACCCTTCGGCACCAATCTCGCCCAACACCGCCAGCACCTGCTCGATCTGCTCCATGCGCTCCGGCTCATGGGCGTCGATCACATGCAGCAGCAAGTCGGAGTTGCTCGACTCTTCGAGCGTAGCCCGAAATGCCTCGACCAGCTTGTGCGGCAGGTGGCGAATGAAGCCCACGGTGTCGGCCAGCACGATCGGCCCCAGGTCGTTCAGCTCGAGCCGGCGCAGGGTCGGGTCGAGGGTGGCGAACAGCTGGTCCGCGGCATACACCTCGGATTCGGTCAGGGCGTTGAACAGCGTGGACTTGCCGGCGTTGGTATAACCCACCAGCGACACCGACGGGATATCCGCGCGCTTGCGCCCGCGGCGCGCCTGCTCGCGCTGGCTGCGCACCTTCTCCAGGCGTGACTTGATCTGGCGAATGCGCACCCGCAACAGGCGGCGGTCGGTTTCCAGCTGGGTTTCACCCGGGCCGCGCAGGCCGATACCCCCCTTCTGACGCTCAAGGTGGGTCCAGCCGCGCACCAGCCGCGTGCTCATGTGCTCGAGCTGGGCCAGTTCGACCTGCAGCTTGCCTTCATGGGTACGCGCCCTTTGGGCAAAGATATCGAGGATCAGCCCGGTACGGTCGAGCACACGACACTCGAACACACGTTCAAGGTTGCGCTCCTGACTGGGCGTGAGGGTGTGATTGAAAATCACCAGGTCTACCTGTTCGGCATGGACCAGGTCGTGCAACTCTTCGACCTTGCCACTGCCAATCAGGTATTTGGCGGAAGGCTGATGCCTTGCCACCGTGACCAGCGAGACGATGTCGGCACCGGCCGACAATGCAAGCTCCTGGAACTCCTGCGGGTCTTCGCGCGCCTCAGGGTTCTGACCTTCCAAGTGAACGAGCAACGCCCGCTCACCACCACCGTGGCGCTCAAAGAACAATGCAGGCTCCTATCAGGCGTTGCCTGGCTCGCTGTCGCCGTGTTCGGAATCGGACGGGCTTGGCAGGCGAACCGGACGGGCAGGAACCACAGTCGAGATGGCGTGCTTGTAGACCATCTGGCTGACGGTGTTCTTCAGCAGTACCACGAACTGGTCGAAGGACTCGATCGAACCCTGCAGTTTGATGCCGTTGACCAGGTAGATGGATACCGGGACCTTTTCTTTTCTCAAGGTGTTCAAGTAAGGGTCTTGTAGCGAATGCCCTTTTGACATATGCCGCACTCCTGTAAGGATAAATAATAGAAAATCAAGAAAATCGATAAATTAGGCCGCCCCTTCGCAAGAATAGACGGCAATCAGCAGGGACTCAGCCCAATATGGAGATGGCCCCAAGGTATTTCAAGGTGCGGGACAGATTGTCGCAGGCCAGGCTGTCAAGCCAGTGTACTTCAGGCCAGCCACGCAACCATGTGAACTGCCGCTTGGCCAACTGCCTGGTAGCAATGATACCGCGCTCACGCATCTCATTCTCGGTCAGCTTGCCGTCGAGGTAGTCCCAGACCTGCCGATACCCCACTGCCCGTATAGACGGCAGCCCGGCGTGCAAGTCACTTCTGGCTCGCAGCGATCGGACCTCGTCGACGAAGCCCTGTTCCAGCATCTGTGAAAATCGTAACGCAATTCGATGATGCAAAATGTGACGATCTGTAGGAGCAATCGCCAAACTCGCGACAGTATAGGGCAAATGCCCGCCAGCGCCTGCGTCTGCGCCGCGACTTTCCGCGAATTGACGTTGGCGATGTGCTGTCATGCTCTCGCCACTCACCCGGTACACCTCCAGAGCCCGGATCAACCGCTGCGGGTCGTTGGGGTGGATACGCGCCGCCGACTCGGGGTCGACCTCGGCCAACTGGCGGTGCAACTCGGCCAGGCCCAGGGCTTCGGCCTGTGCCTCCAGCTCGGCACGCACCGCGGCATCGGCCGCCGGCATGTCGGCAAGGCCATCGATCAACGCCTTGTAATAGAGCATGGTGCCGCCCACCAGCAGCGGGATCTTGCCGCGCGCGGTGATTTCGGCCATGGCCTCCAGGGCATCGGTACGGAACTGCGCAGCCGAATAGCTTTCGGCGGGGTCGCGAATATCGATCAACCGGTGCGGGTGAGCGGCGAGGATTTCTTTCGACGGCTTGGCCGAGCCGATATCCATGCCGCGGTAAACCAGCGCCGAATCGACGCTGATCAGCTCGCACGGCAGTACTTTGGTCAGCTCGATGGCCAGGTCGGTCTTGCCGGCCGCTGTCGGGCCCATCAGGAATATTGCAGGGGGCTTGCCACTCATTTCATCGACCGCGCAGGAAGAGTTTGTCCAGGTCGTCCAGGCCCATCTGGGTCCAGGTGGGGCGACCATGGTTGCACTGGCCGCTGCGCTCGGTGTTTTCCATGTCACGCAGCAGGGCATTCATCTCGGGGATCGCCAGGCGCCGGTTGGCGCGCACGGCACCGTGACAGGCCATGGTACCGAGCAGCTCGTTGAGGTGCGCCTGGATACGGTCGCTGGTGCCGTATTCCATCAGGTCTGCGAGTACATCCTGCACCAGCCGGTTGGCCTCGGCCTGCTTGAGCAAAGCCGGGATCTGGCGGATGGCCAGGGTCTCGGGGCCCAGGCGCTGCAGTTCGAAGCCCAGCCGCTGGAACCACTGCGCGTGCTCTTCGGCGCAGTCTGCTTCACGCTGGCTCAAGGCCAGGGTCTCCGGCACCAGCAGCGGCTGCCCGCTCAGGCCTTCGCTGGCCATGGCCACCTTCAGGCGCTCGTACATGATGCGCTCGTGAGCGGCGTGCATATCTACCAGCACCAGGCCGATGGCGTTCTCGGCCAGGATGTAGATGCCCTTGAGCTGCGCCAGCGCGTAGCCCAGCGGGGGAATGTCACCCTGGCTTTCGGGCAACGCCGTCGTCGGCGCCGCGCCTTCATCCAGCGGCTTGTAAAACTCGCGATACACCGCCTGTGCCTCGGCGGCCGGCAGCGGCTGCGAGGGGCGTGGGGTGTACTGGTATTGGTAACCCGCGCCACTGCCGCCATTGGAAAACGACTGCTGCGGGGCACGCGGCTGTTCAAGCACCGGCGAGGCCAGGCGCATTTCGCCCTGGGGGCCGAACTCGCCGGCCTGCTGGCCCGTGGGGCGGACCATCTCGGGCACGGCGACAGGCGCAGCCAACTGGTCTTCCGGGCGCACATCGGCCAAGGCGCGATGCAGGGTGCCATACAGGAAGTCGTGCACCGAGCGCCCCTCGCGGAAACGCACTTCGTGCTTGGTCGGGTGCACGTTGACGTCGACGCCGTTGGGCTCCAGCTCCAGGAACAGCACGAAGGTCGGGTGGCGGCCATTGAACAGCACATCGCGGTAGGCCTGGCGCACGGCATGGGCGACCAGCTTGTCGCGCACCGCACGGCCGTTGACGAAGAAGTACTGCAGGTCTGCCTGGCTGCGCGAGAAGGTTGGCAGGCCGACCCAGCCCCACAGGCGCAGGCCGTTGCGTTCCACGTCGATCGGCAGCGCCTGCTCCATGAAGCCCGGGCCACAGATGGCGCCCACTCGCCGCGCACGGGCAGTTTCATCGTGGGCCTCGTGCAGGCTGAGGATGCTCTTGCCGTTGTGACGCAGGTGGAAGCCGACATCGAAGCGCGCCAGCGCCAGGCGCCGGATGACTTCCTGCAGGTGATCGAATTCGGTCTTCTCGGCCTTGAGGAACTTGCGCCGGGCCGGGGTGTTGAAGAACAGGTCGCGCACTTCCACCGAAGTCCCCACCGGGTGTGCCGCCGGCTGCACCCGCGGGGTCATGTCGCGGCCTTCGGTTTCCACCTGCCAGGCCTCGGTAGCGCTGGCGGTACGCGAAGTCAGGGTCAGGCGCGCCACCGAGCTGATCGAGGCCAGGGCCTCACCCCGGAAGCCCAGGCTCAATACCCCTTCGAGGTCTTCCAGCTCGCGGATCTTGCTGGTGGCGTGACGGGCCAGGGCCAGCGGCAGGTCGTCGGCGGAAATGCCGCTGCCATCGTCCCGCACCCGCAACAGCTTGACGCCGCCCTGCTCCACCTCCACGTCGATACGCCGGGCGCCGGAGTCCAGGCTGTTCTCCAGCAACTCCTTGGCGACAGAGGCCGGCCGCTCGACAACCTCGCCGGCGGCAATCTGGTTGGCCAGCCGCGGGCTGAGCAGCTGGATGCGCGAGCCACCACTCATTGCGAGGCCAATGTGGTGGCAGGGATATCGAGGCGCTGGCCAACCTTGAGCTCATCGGTCTTGAGGCCGTTGGTGCTACGCAGGCTGGCCGCGCTGACCTGATAGCGCACGGCGAGCATCGCCAGGGTTTCGCCAGGGCGCACCGTGTGCTCACGCGGCCCGGCGGCGATCTTGCCGGTGTCGCGCAACCAGGCGATATAGGTGCCAGGCGGCGGGTTCTGCTGGAAGTACTGGCGCACACCGGTGTGGATCGAGCGAGCCAGGGCCTGCTGATGGCTGGCGGTGGCCAGCTTGGCGGCTTCGTTGTTGTTCGAGATGAACCCAGTTTCAACGAGGATCGACGGGATATCCGGCGACTTCAGTACCATGAAGCCGGCCTGTTCCACCCGCTGCTTGTGCAGCGAGGTAATGCGGCCCATGTTGCCCAGCACCTTCTGCCCGACATTGAGGCTGGAGCTGAGCGTGGCGGTCATCGACAGGTCGAGCAGCACGCCGGCCAGCATGCGGTCCTTGTCGTCGAGGCTGACGTTACCGGCACCACCGATCAGGTCGGAACGGTTTTCCGTGTCGGCCAGCCAGCGCGCGGTCTCGGAGGTGGCGCCACGGTCGGACAGGGCGAACACCGAGGCACCAAAGGCGGCGCGGGATGGCGCGGCGTCGGCATGGATCGAGATGAACAGGTCGGCCCCCTTCTTGCGGGCGATTTCCGTGCGCTTGCGCAGCGGGATGAAGTAGTCGCCGGTACGGGTCAGCTCGGCCCGGAAGCCTTTCTCGCTGTTGATCTGGCGCTGCAGTTCCTTGGCGATCTGCAGCACGATGTCTTTTTCATGCTGGCCACGCGAGCCGGACGCACCCGGGTCTTCGCCGCCGTGGCCGGCGTCGATGGCAACCACGATGTCACGCTTGCCGCTGGGTACCGGCGGCAGCTTGATGGCGGGCTGGGCCGGGGTCACCGGCACTGCCGGGGTGGTAGCAGGCGTGGTTGCAGGCGTTGGTACCGGTGCCGGAGGCGGCGCGCTGGCCGCGACGGCGTCGGCTTCCTGGTCGTACAGGTCGACCACCAGGCGGTTGCCGTACTGGGCATTGGGCGCCAGGGTGAAGCTTTTGGGGGTGACCGACTTCTTCAGGTCGACCACCACGCGCAGGTCGGTCGGGGTGCGCTGGGCCGAACGCACGCTGCTGATCGGCGTATTGGAGGTAGCCACGTTCAGCGGCGCGGCCAAGGTCGCGCCATTGATGTCGATAACCAGGCGATCAGGTGCGCTCAGAGTGAAGACGCTGTGCTGCACAGGGCCAGACAGGTCGAAGACCAGCCGCGTGTTGTCGGGCGCGCGCCACAGGCGCATGCTCTTGACTTGAGTGACGGCCAGAGCGTCAACGGTCACCGTTGTCAGCAGCAGCCCAACGATGGCGACCAGTGCGCGTATGCGCATACCTACCCCACTTACTGTTTATAGTGTTCGGCCAGTGCAACGCACCAGGCCTCGCCGCGAGCCCCCTGCGGCGAAAGGATCAGCGAGCGTCCGCCCGCTTGGGGGCTTATGGTAATGGTCAGGTCGGGCTTTGGCAAAACGCCCGCACCCTTTTGTGGCCACTCGAACAGGCACAGCGGGTCGCCCTCGAAATAGTCACGAATGCCCATGAACTCCAGCTCTTCCGGATCGACCAGGCGATACAGGTCGAAATGGAACGCCCGCACCTCACCGATTTCGTAAGGCTCGACCACCGTGAAGGTCGGGCTTTTCACTGCACCAGTATGGCCCAGGCCACGAATCAGGCCACGCGACAGCGTGGTTTTGCCCGCACCCAGGTCACCCTCCAGAAAAATCACGCCGTGACCGCCGGTCACCTCGGCCAGGTGTGCGCCGAATTTGACCGTGGCCGCTTCATCGGCCAGAAACAGGTTTAAGCCAGACACGCAGAATGCTCCTCCAACAACTCACGAATGACCGGCGCCAGATCGCTGGCAGCCAGGCCTCTACCTTTAACGCCCAGACGCTCGCCGGCACAGGCGTGCAGCCATACCCCCAGCCCCGCGGCATGCCAGGCATCCAGGCCCTGGGCCAGCAGCGCCGCCAACACACCGGTCAGCACATCGCCCAGGCCGGCGCCGGCCATGGCCGGGTGGCCGCGTTCGCACAGCAGCAGTTGCCCGGCCGGGTCGGCGACCAGAGTGCCGGCCCCCTTGAGCACGCAGACGCTGTTGTAACGGCGCGCCAGTTTGCGAGCAGCCCCCGGGCGGTCCGCCTGCACAGCCTCGGTGGAAATGCCCAGCAGCCGCGCCGCCTCCCCCGGGTGCGGGGTAAGGATGCTGCCACTGGGCAGGGCCAGCGGGGTACGCGCCAGCAAGTTCAGGGCATCGGCGTCCCACACCTGCGGGCGCTCGGCATTGGCCACCGCCGAAAGCAGGCTGCGACCCCAGGCTGCCTGGCCCAGACCGGGACCGACCACCAGCACCGAAGCGCGCTCCAGCACGCCCATCAGCTGGTTGGCCGAACTGGCGCCCAGGCACATGACCTCGGGCAGGCGCGCCAGGCTGGCGGCCACGTGCTCGGGCCGGGTCGCCACGCTGACCAGTCCGGCACCACAGCGCAAGGCGGCTTCGGCACTGAGCAGCACGGCGCCACCGGTACCGAGGTCGCCACCGACCACCAGCACATGGCCGAAGTCGCCTTTATGGGCATGCGCATGCCGTGCCGGCAGGTGCGCGACAGTCACGCTGCTGAGCAATTGTGGGGTATGGCTGGGGTGTTTGGTCTGCGGCATGGGGTCAAAGGCTCCAATGTCTGGCAGAATTATACGCACCTGAGCCCGTATTGCCTTGCCCATCCATGTCCGCCTGTACGCCTGACCTCGCCCAACTGGCCCAATCGATCAAGATCTGGGGCCAAGAACTCGGTTTTGCCCACGTCGGCATCGCCGGGGTCGACCTTGGCGAACACGAACACCACCTGCAGCGCTGGCTCGACGCCGGCTACCAGGGCGAGATGGAATACCTGGGCGCCCACGGCAGCAAGCGCGCACACCCAGAGCAACTGATCCCCGGCACGGTGCGCGTGGTATCGCTGCGCATGGACTACCTGCCCGGCGACACACAGATGGCGCAGCGCCTGGCACAGCCGGAAAAAGCCTACGTGTCGCGCTACGCCCTGGGCCGGGATTACCACAAGCTGGTGCGCAAGCGCGTGCAGTTCCTGGCCGATCGCATTCAGGAGGCTATCGGCCCGTTCGGTTACCGCGCCTTTGTCGACAGCGCTCCGGTGCTGGAAAAGGCCTTGGCCGAGCAGGCCGGGCTGGGCTGGATCGGCAAGAACACCCTGCTGCTCAACCGCAAGGCGGGCAGCTACTTCTTCCTCGCCGAGCTGTTCGTCGACCTGCCACTGCCGGTGGACGAAGCCACCACCAGCGAACATTGCGGGCGTTGCCAGGCCTGCCTGGACATCTGCCCGACCCAGGCCTTCGTCGGGCCCTATGTGCTGGATGCACGGCGCTGCATCTCGTACCTGACCATCGAACTGCGGGGGCCGATCCCCGTCGAGTTGCGTTCGAAGATGGGCAACCGGGTGTTCGGTTGCGATGACTGCCAGATCGTCTGCCCGTGGAACCGCTTTGCCAGGCACAGCCAGGAACAGGACTTCCAGCCACGGCACGGGCTGGAGAATGCCGAGTTGGCAGAGATGTTCCTGTGGGATGAACGGACCTTCCTGCGCAAGACCGAAGGCGGGCCGCTGCGCCGGGCCGGCTATGAGCGCTGGTTGCGCAACCTGGCGATAGGGTTGGGCAATGCGCCTTCGACGATCCCGGTGATCGAAGCGCTGAAGGCGCGACGCGAGGATGCATCGGAGCTGGTGCGCGAGCATGTGGAGTGGGCGCTGGCGCAGCACGGCATTTCGTAGCCCCCCTGTGGGAGATTGCCCAGCGCTTTAGGCTGCGCTGTTGCACAGACAACTGAATTCGCAAGCGATCCTCGTACCCTGTGGGAGCGGCTTTAGCCGCGAAGAATCCAACGCGGTGCATGGCACCGGCTACGCCGGTGTTCGCGGCTAAAGCCGCTCCCACAGGGTCCCTGCTAATTCAACGAGTAATGTGCAGCATGAGAGCGGTTTACCCGCGAAGAAGCCACCACGGTGGATGGCACGGGCTGCGCCCGTGTTCGCGGGTGAACCCGCTCCCACAGGGAACGCATGTCAAGGCTACTGCTGGTCGTTGTAGTGGAACTTGGGCATTTCCCAATGGAACCGAATCGCCAGCAACCGCAGCAGGAACCCGCCAAACAAGGTCAGCAGCATCGCCTGCTCTGCCGGCACCTTGAAGTACACGCAGCCCAGGTAGAACCACGCCGCAGCGAACGAGACACTGGCGTACAGCTCGCGGCGGAACACCAGGGGAATGTCGTTACAGAAGATATCCCGCAGGATCCCGCCAAATACCCCGGTGATCACCCCGCTGATCGACGCCACCAGCATGCCCTGCCCCATCTCCAGTGCAGTCATGCAGCCAATCAGGGTAAAGGCCACCAGCCCCAGGGCATCGAGCACCAGGAACAGCGAGCGCAGTCGGCGCATCATCGGTGCGATGAAAATGGTCAGCAGCGCCGCACAGCTGGTCAGCACCAGGTATTCCGGATGCTTCACCCAGGTCAGCGGGTAATGCCCGAGCAGCACGTCACGCACCGAGCCGCCACCCAGGGCGGTGACGCAGGCAATCAGCACCACGCCGAACCAGTCCATGCCGCGGCGGCCAGCAGACAACGCGCCGGTCATGGCTTCGGCGGTGATGGCGATAAGGTAGAGCATCAACAACATGGTGCGGGGTCCGTGCGGGCGAGCGAGAAAGGCGCGCAGTCTAACCAGTTGCCCATGGCACCAAAAGGGGGCGCAGATACAATATCTGCGCCCTTTCGGCTCACACCTTGATGAAGTGCTCGCGATAGTGGCGCAGTTCGGCAATCGATTCGCGGATGTCATCCAGTGCCAGGTGGGTGTTGCCCTTCTTGAAGCTGTCACGCACGTCAGGCGCCCAGCGTGCGGCCAGCTCCTTCAAGGTCGAGACATCCAGGTTGCGGTAGTGGAAGTAGTTTTCCAGGTTGCGCATGTGGCGGTAGAGGAAGCGGCGGTCCTGGCAGATGCTGTTGCCGCAGATCGGCGACTTGCCTTTCGGCACCCACTGCTCGAGAAACGCAATGGTCTGCGCCTCGGCTTCGGCCATGCCGACCTTGCTCTCGCGTACGCGCTGGGTCAGCCCCGAAGCGCCATGGGTGCGGGTGTTCCACTCGTCCATGCGCGCCAGCACTTCATCACTGTGGTGGATGGCGATCACCGGGCCTTCGGCCAAGGTATTCAGCTCGCTGTCGGTGACGATGGTGGCCATCTCGATGATGACGTCGCTGTCCGGATCCAGGCCGGTCATTTCCAGGTCGATCCAGATCAGATTCTGTGGGTTTTGCATGCGGGGGCTCCTCGTATAGGCCGTCATATTAGCGTAGTGGCCAAGGCACGCCCATTCACGGCACGAAGGTAAGCGAAATGGTCCGGCGCCTGGCGTGCTAAACTGCTTGCCGTTTTCAACCTGCCCCTCCACGCACGGAACCTTCATGGCCAAACGCCAGCTCAATCGCCGCCAGAACTGGCGCATCGAAAAAATCCAGAACGAGCGCGCCGCGCGTGCGGCCAAACGCGAACAGCACGTACTGCAGGAACTGGAGGGTGGCGACCTGGGGCCGGAGCAGTTGGGCCTGGTGATTGCGCACTTCGGCGTGCAGGTAGAAGTGGAAGCCCAGGACGGCGAAGTCGCCGGCCAGGTGTTCCGCTGCCACTTGCGCGCCAACCTGCCGGCGCTGGTTACCGGCGACCGCGTGGTATGGCGTGCGGGCAATCAGGGCATTGGCGTGATCGTCGCGCAGATGCCGCGCAGCACCGAGCTGTGCCGGCCGAACAACCACGGCCAGCTGAAGCCGGTGGCGGCCAACGTCGACCTGATCGTGATCGTCTTCGCCCCCGCGCCCGAACCGCACCCCAACCTGATCGACCGTTACCTGGTGGCGGCGGAACATGCCGGCATTCGCCCGCTGCTGCTGCTGAACAAGGCCGACCTGATCAACGACGAGAACGGCCCGGGCCTGCATGCGCTGCTAGAGGTGTACCGCGAGCTGGGCTACCCGCTGCTGGAGGTTTCAGCGCACCACGGTGACGGCATGCAACGCCTGCAGCAGATGCTTGACGGCCACATCAGCGTGTTCGTCGGCCAGTCGGGGGTGGGCAAGTCGTCGCTGGTCAACAGCCTGCTGCCGGACGCCGGCACCCGTGTCGGCGACCTGTCGGAATGGTCTGGCCAGGGTACCCATACCACCACCACCGCGCGGCTGTACCACTTCCCCAACGGTGGCGACCTGATCGACTCACCGGGCATCCGCGAGTTCGGCCTGGGTCACGTCAGCCGCAGTGATGTGGAGGATGGCTTCATCGAGTTCCGCGACCTGTTCGGCACGTGCCGCTTCCGCGACTGCAAGCATGATCGCGAACCGGGCTGTGCACTGCTCAAGGCGCTGGACGAGGGGCGTATCAAGCAGCAACGGATGAACAGCTACCGCTCGATCATTGCCAGTTTGCCCGAAGACGCCTACTGACCGCCTGCTCCACAGGCTCTGCACAAGGCTCGAGGGCTACGCCAATCCTGTGGGAGCGGGCGTGCCCGCGAAGCAGGCACCTCGGTGGTTGGCACGGGCTTCGCCCGTGTTCGCGGGCAAGCCCGCTCCCACAAGGGACCGCGCAGGACGAAAGAGGGTTTACTGGTCCTTGGCCTCATCCATCTTCAGCGTCCCCTCTTCGAAGATGTTCAGCTTCTGGCGCAGCTCGCGCGGCTGCATGGGTGCCTGCTCGGTCTCCCCTGGCGCAGCCGGTGCAGCAGCGCCCGGCGCTGCGGGCGTAGCAGCCGGTGCTTCCGGCGTCCCCTGCTCACCCTCGATGTTGCGCTGGGCCTTCTTGGTCAGCACGATGATGTCGATGCGGCGGTTGACCGGGTTGAACGGGTTCTTGCGGTCGAACAGCGACGACGACGCGTAACCCACCACCCGTGCCACCTGGCCATCCGGGTAGCCACCGGCCACCAGCGCACGGCGCGCGGCGTTGGCACGGTTGGCCGACAGTTCCCAGTTGCCGAACTCGCCACTGCCGGCATACGGCTTGGCGTCGGTGTGGCCACTGATGCTGATCTTGTTCGGCACCGCCTTGATGGTGTCTGCCATGGCCAGCAGGATGTCCTCGAAGTACGGCTGCAGGCGCGCGCTGCCAATGTCGAACATCGGCCGGTTCTCGGCGTCCATGATCTGGATGCGCAGGCCGTCCTGGGTGATCTCGAACAGGATCTGGTCCTTGAACTTCTGCAGTTGCGGGTTCTCTTCCACCTTGTTCTGCAGTTCCTGCAGCAGCAACTCCAGGCGCTCACGCTCGACCTGCTCGGCCATGGTCTCCACCTGGTCCTTGTCCAGCTGGATGCTGGTATCGGGCGTCGGCTCGGACTTGGCTTCGGGGTTGATGGTCTTTTCCGGCGCCAGCTGAGGCGAGCCGCCCAGGTCGATGACGTAGGGCGTGCCGCTTTCCGAGAAGCCGATCGGGTCCTTGAAATAGCCGGCAATGGCGATCTTCTGCTCCGGCGTGGCCGTGGACAACAGCCACAGCACCAGGAAGAACGCCATCATCGCCGTGGCGAAGTCGGCGAAGGCGATTTTCCAGGCGCCGCCGTGGTGGCCGCCGCCAAAGCGCTTGACGCGCTTGACGATGATGGGCTGATTGTTCTCCATGACTCAGCGACCGCGAACCGCTTGTTCCAGCTCGGCGAAGCTTGGGCGGTGCTTGGGGTACAGCACCTTGCGCCCGAACTCGACCGCCAGCGAAGGCGGCATGCCCGAGGCCGAGGCTACCAGCGAAGCCTTGATCGATTCGTAGAGGTTCAGCTCTTCCTTGGCATCGTGCTCCAGGCACTTGGCCAACGGGCCGAAGAAGCCGTAGGCCGCCAGAATACCGAAGAAGGTACCCACCAGCGCCGCACCCACATGGAGGCCGATGGAGGCCTGGTCACCATCACCGAGCGAGGCCATGGTCACCACGATACCCAGTACCGCCGCAACGATACCGAAGCCGGGCATGCCGTCGGCAATGCCGGTCACCGCATGGGAGGGGTGCTCCAGCTCTTCCTTCATGCTCAGCAGTTCCATGTCGAACAGGCCCTCGAGCTCGTGCGGGGCCATGTTGCCGGTGGACATGATGCGCAGGTAGTCGCAGACGAACGCGGTCATGCGCTCATCGGCGAGCACCGTCGGGTACTTGGCGAAGATCGGACTGGCGGCGGCGTCTTCGATGTCGGCCTCGATGGCCATCATGCCTTCACGACGGCTCTTGTTGAGGATCTCGTACACCAGGCCCAGCACTTCCAGGTAGAAGGCGTGAGTAAAGCGCGAGCCGAACATCTTCATCGACTTCTTGATGACGTGCATGGTCATGTGGCCAGGGTTGGCCTGCAGGAATGCACCAAAGGCCGCACCGCCGATGATCAGTACTTCGAACGGCTGGATCAGCGCTGCGATCTTGCCGTGGGAGAGCACGTATCCGCCGAGCACGCTCGCGAATACGACGATGATGCCGATAATTTTAGCCATAGGTTCAAAGCACTTGCTGTCGTGGTCAGGGGAAGAGGCGGGAGCTTTAAAACTCTTCTTCTACTTATCGGCAGAACTGCGCCAGACTATAGCCACTCAATGCGAAAAGCCAGTTCGGACTGATGTCAAAATGCCAATTGAAACCAAGGTGCCCGCTCAGGCTCCACGTACGCTAGAGGCCTGGGTAAAGCTGCTCGAGAGTGTTCGCATCCCCGTGCCGAAGCACAGCTACGACCGGGTCATGGCCGCCATCCACGATAGCCGCCGCTCGCTGCGCGATATCGCCGAACTGATGCAGGACAGCCCGGCACTGGTGCTGTCGGTGATGCGCGAAGCCAATCACCCCACCAATGCCAGCCTGGCCGAGCCAGCCGAAAGCCTGGAAGTCGCCCTCAACCGCCTGGGTCTGGAGCGCAGCGAACAGTTGCTCAAGCGCCTGCCTGCGGTACCCGTCGAAGAGATCCCGCCGGTACTGTGCCAGTTCCAGCTGATCAGCCAGCACGCTTCGCAGCAGGCCAGCGGCCTGTTCGCCAGCCGCCTGGCACGGCTGTGGCAGGAGATCCACTGGGGTAGCCTGCTGTTCCTGTCGCCACTCTGGCCGCTGGCGCTGGCCTACCCCAAGCTGCTCGACACCTGGGAGCTGCGGGTTATCCACAAGGGCGAGGACGCCACCCATGTCGAGGAAGAGCTGTTTGGCGTGCGCATCATCGCGCTGTGCCAGACCATGGCGGAGTACTGGCGCCTGCCACAATGGGTGACCCAGGGATACCGCCTGCTGCTGGAAGAACGCGAACAGCTGGCCCAGGTGCTCAATATCGCCCGTGACCAGGACCTGCTCAGCCAGCAACACCGCCTGGATGCCGAGCCCGGCCTGCGCCGCTGGTTCAACCAGCCGGCCAACACCGTGCTGCTGGCCAATAACCTGGCCCTTGCGGCCCAGGTGGGCTGGGACAACCCGCACCTGCTGCGCTGGCAACTGCTGACCGCGCTGTACCTGCAGACCTCGCTGGATGACGTGCAGCAGCAAGTGCACCAGCAGGCTGCGGCCAGCGCCCGCCGCCATGCCCAGCATGCCTTGTTCCACCCGGCCGAAGCGCTGATCTGGCCCTGGCACCAGCGTCGCCCGCACCCGGACATGCTGGCACCGCCACCGCCCAGCAGCGACGACCTGGCGCGCTGGCGCAAGCTGTGCCAGCACCTGCTGGCCCAGCCCAGCCCGTTCACCAACACCGTGCACCTGGCCACCCAGGCCATCGAAGCCCTGCTGGCCTGCGGCATGCAGCGCATCCTGCTGCTGAGCCTGGACAAGGCCAGCGACTACCTGCGAGTACAGCAACTCGCCGGCCTGCCCAAGGAGGCCGGGGCCCTGGCCCTGCAGGTATCGCAGAACAAACTGCTGCAAAAGCTGCTGGCCCAGGCTGGACAACTGCGCATCACCCCGGAAAACCACAGCCAGTTCTCGGCCCTGCTGCCGGCCCCGCTGCGCGCCTTGTTCCGCAGCGAGCACGTGCTGCTGCGCTCGCTGGCGGTGAACGACCAGGTGCTGATGCTGATGGTGGCTGACCAGGGCTGCCGGCCACTGGCCGATATCAGCGTGCAAGCCTTCGGCAAGACCGCACAATGCACCGAGCGGGCGCTGTCGGTGTTTGCCAACCGCAAGGCCTGAGCCTTGCGCTACAATCGGCCCTCTTTCCACACTGGAGACCGTGGATGACTGACTTTTCCGGCCTGCCCCTGGTAATCGAAGCCGCGGACCTGCTGCAACGCCTGGATTCGCCACAGCTGATCCTGGTCGACCTGAGCAGCACCAACCGCTATGTCAGCGGGCATATTCCCGGCGCACGCTTCGTCGAAGGCAAGCGTACCCAGCTCGGCCAGCCCCCCGCGCCCGGCCTGCTGCCGGCCCTGGGCGAGCTGGAAAAACTGTTCAGCGAACTCGGCCACCGCGACGATGCCGTGTATGTGGTGTATGACGATGAAGGTGGCGGCTGGGCCGGGCGCTTCATCTGGCTGCTCGACGTGATCGGCCACAAGCGTTACCACTACCTCAATGGCGGCATCCAGGCCTGGCCGGCCGACAAGCTCTCCACCGAAGTACCCGCCAGCGGCAACACGCCTGTGCACCTGCGCATCGACAGTGAGCCCACCGCTACTCGCGAGTACCTGCAAAGCCGCCTGGGCGCCGACGATCTGGTCATCTGGGACGCCCGTGGCCCGCAGGAATTCAGCGGCGAGAAAGTGCTGGCAGCCAAAGGCGGCCACATCCCCGGCGCGATCAACTTCGAGTGGACCGCCGGCATGGACCTCAACGACCACCTGCGCATCCGCCAGGACATCGCCGAAGTCCTGCAGAACCTGGGCATCACCCCCGACAAGGAAGTGATCACCCACTGCCAGACCCACCGCCGCTCCGGTTTCACTTACCTGGTGGCCAAGGCCCTCGGCTACCCACGCGTCAAGGCTTACGCCGGCTCGTGGAGCGAATGGGGCAACCACCCGGACACGCCTGTAGAAGTCTAAGGAACCTGCATGAAATCCCGTTTGTTCATCATCAGCCAGTACCTGCTGCCGCACCACCTGCTGTCACGGCTGGCCGGCTGCATTGCCGAGTGCCGCGTGCGCTGGTTCAAGAACGCCTTCACCGCCTGGTTCGCCAAGCGCTACCAGGTGAACATGGCCGAAGCCATGGTCGAAGACCTGAGCGCCTACGAGCACTTCAATGCATTCTTCACCCGTGCCCTGAAGCCAGGTGCCCGCCCGCTGGACGAGACCCCGGGCGCGATCCTGTGCCCGGCCGACGGTGCCGTCAGCCAGCTTGGCCCGATCGAGCACGGCCGCATCTTCCAGGCCAAGGGCCACGGCTTCAGCGCGCAGGAACTGCTGGGCGGTGACCCGGCCATGGCCGCGCCGTTCATGGGCGGCGAGTTCGCCACCATCTACCTGTCGCCCAAGGACTACCACCGCGTGCACATGCCGCTGGCCGGTACCCTGCGTGAAATGGTCTACGTGCCGGGCCGCCTGTTCTCGGTCAACCAGACCACCGCGGAGAACGTCCCCGAGCTGTTCGCCCGCAACGAGCGCGTGGTCTGCCTGTTCGATACCGAACGCGGGCCGATGGCCGTGGTGCTGGTTGGCGCGATGATCGTCGCTTCGATCGAAACCGTGTGGGCAGGGCTGGTGACGCCGCCCAAGCGTGAGCTGAAGACCTTCCGTTACGACGAGGCCAGCCGCGCGCCGATCCATCTGGAGAAAGGTGCCGAACTGGGCCGTTTCAAGCTGGGTTCGACCGCTATCGTGCTGTTCGGGCCGGAGCAGGTGAAGTGGGCTGAGAACCTGGGTGCTGGTTCTGCGGTGCGCATGGGGCAGCAGTTGGCGGCGCCTGCGCAGGCTTGATTCGAGCAGTATGAAAGAGGCCCTGCATTGCAGGGCCTTTTTATTGGGTCCGCTGTGCGTGCCCGCGAAGGGCTGCACAGCAGCCCCAAAGTCCCGATCAGCCGCGCGCGTCGCGGTCGCGCAAGCCCAGCAGGTACAGCACGCCATCAAGCCCCAGGGTGGAAATAGCCTGCTTGGCCGACTGGCGCACCAGCGGCTTGGCACGGAACGCCACGCCCAGGCCGGCCAGCGACAGCATCGGCAGGTCGTTGGCACCGTCACCCACGGCAATGGTCTGCTCCAGCTGCAAGCCTTCTTCGCTGGCCAGCTTCTGTAGCAGCTCGGCCTTGCGCTGGGCATCGACGATCGGCTCCACGGCCACGCCGGTCACCTTGCCATCAACCACTTCCAGCTCGTTGGCGAACACATAGTCGATACCCAGCCGCGCCTGCACCTGGCGAGCAAAGTAGGTAAAGCCACCAGACAGGATCGCAGTCTTGTAACCCAGGCGCTTGAGCTCGGCAAACAGGTTCTCGGCCCCCTCGGTCAGGCGCAGCGATGCACCGATCTCGTCCAGCACGCCCACATCCAGGCCCTTGAGCAGCGCCATGCGCTCCTTGAAGCTGGCGCGGAAGTCCAGTTCGCCGCGCATGGCGCGCTCGGTAATCGCAGCCACCTGCTCGCCCACGCCAGCGGCCTTGGCCAGCTCGTCGATGACTTCGGCTTCGATCAGCGTCGAGTCCATGTCGAACACCGCCAAGCGGCGGTTTCGGCGGAACAGGTCATCTTTCTGGAAGGCAATGTCGACGCTCAGCTCTTCAGCCAAGGCGAAGAAATCGGCACGCAGAGCCTGGGAGTCACTTGGCACGCCACGCACGGAGATCTCGATGGCCGCCTTGCCCTTGTCGGTCTCGGCATCCAGCGCCACACGGGCCGACAGGCGCTCGATACGCTCGATGGTCAGGCCATAATGGCTGATCACTGCACTCACCCGCTGCAGCTGCTCGGGGGTAATCTTGCGGCTGAGCAGGGTGACGATGTGGCGCGCCTCGCCCTGGCCATCGGCCCAGTGCTGGTAGTCCGCCTCGGAAATCGGCGTGTAGCGGGCCTGCAGGTTCAGTTCGTGGGCCTTGGCCTGCACGCTTTGCAGCAGGGCGGTAGCCACTTCGTTGTCCGGGATATCGACCAGAATGCCGAACGACAAGGTACCGTGCATGACTGCCAGGCCAATGTCGAGGATGCTCACACCGCCCTGCAGCAGGACGCCGGTGATAGCCGCAGTGAGACCGGGACGGTCCTCACCGGTGATGTTGATCAGGACGATTTCGCGCACAACCTGGCTCCGACTTCGATGAAAAATGCGCATTCTACCGATTTTCCGTGACCATCGGGCGCCAACGATACTTTGCCGACAAAACCCGGCTCGCTATACTGCCCCACACTTTCATGCCATTAAGAGCCGAGCTCAGTGAACCGGCCCACGCCCGTCAAAGCAGACAACTTCTTCCTGATGATCTATCGCGCCCTGAGTCAACGTCGCGTGCCACTGGCACTGCGCATCGCCTGCACCAACATATTCCTGGTGGCGCTGGCGTTGGTGATCTACGCCTGTGTAATGGGCCTGCAGTTCAAGCAGGCCATGCACGAGCAGGCCGATGCCCTGGGCCAGAGCCTGACCACCCAGACCGCCACCTCGGCGACCGAGCTGCTGGTGGCCAACGACATCCTCAGCCTCAACGTGCTGCTCGGCAATCTGGTGAAGAACCCGCTGGTGGCCCATGCGGCGATCTACAGCGTGGACAACCGCATCCTCGCCGAGGCCGGCCAGCGCCCGCGCAACAGCCTGCTGGGCGAGGCCGAAGGCCTGTACCAGACCAAGATCACCTTCCAGGACGTGACTGCCGGGCAACTGCGCATCAGCCTGGACATGAGCCAGTTCCAGCAGCCGATGCTGATCAGCCTGCAGAGCATGGGCATCCTTGCCGCCATCCTGCTGGTACTGGCGCTGACCCTGAGCCTGCGCCAAGGCCGCTTCATCACACTGCCGCTGCTGCAGCTGCGGGTGTGGCTGCGCGACCCGCAACCCTATACCCCGGCCACCGACCGCCAGGACGAGATCGGCGACATCGCTCGCCAGCTGCATGCGCGCCTGGCCCCTCCGCCGCCACCTGAGCCAGAGCCTGAGGAAGAGGACGACGAGCAGTACGACGACCTGCACGATGCCACTCCGGCAGCCAAGACCGCACCGCGCGCCAAGTTTGCCGCCCAGGCAGACGAGGATGACGAACAAGCCTTCGCCGGCCTGCTGGACGACGACAGCGCGCCCAAGGCCACCGTGGTCGAATCCGACGAACCGCAGTACAGCGCCGTGCTCGCCGTGCAACTGGGGTCGCAGGAGCAGCTGCGCCGCCTGCCACGCACGCGCCTGACCGAACTGACCGAGCGCTACCGCGATTGCCTGGAGCACGCGGCCTCGCTCTACGACGGTGAAACCCACACGCTCAACGACGGCAGCACCCTGGTGCTGTTCCACAGCCGCGACTGTGGCGAGGACTACCTGACCAACGCCATCTGCTGCGGCGAACTGTTGCGCGCCCTGGGCCATGCCCTGCAGATCGAGGTGGCGGACAGCGGCATTACCCTGCAGTTGCAACTGGGCCTGGCCCTGGGCAACGACCTGCAAGGGCTGGAGCTGGTGGACCTGCTGATGGCCGAGAAGGCCCAGGACGCCCTGGCGCTGTCGCAGCACAGCCGCAACCTGTTGCTGGTGGAGCGGCAGATCAGCGATGACACGCTGATTCGCCAGCGCGCCCGCATTCGCCCGATTGCCAGCCCGGAAGGCGCCTGCTGCGTGGAGCGCCTGATGGAGCCCTACCCGTCGATGCTGGAGCGGCAGTTGGCGCGGATGCACGAACGCCGGGCCTGATACCGGGCTGGCCTCTTCGCGGGTAAACCCGCTCCCACAGGACCTGCGCCGAACCTGTGGGAGCGGGTTTACCCGCGAAGAGGCCGCTACAGGCAGTACAAAAACAGCAGATACGAAAAAGCCCGCAGCAATGCGGGCTTTTTCGTATCTGGCAGTCCAATCAGAACCGATAGACTTCCATATCGGTACGAATTGGTGCAGCCATCGGGATCTTGGATTTCTCTGGCGTCTTCTTCACCTGTACCGGCGCAGCTGGCTTCTTAGGCGACTCTTCGGCAATCGCTGGCTGGTTGGCCAGCGGCTTGACCGCCGTGCTCAGCTGTTCGGCCAGCTTCTGCAGCAATTGGCCCTGGGCCTGCACCTGCGACGCCTCGCTGCCCGCGTGCGGCTGCTCAAGGTGAACGATGCGGTTGTCACGCACATGGCCACGGCGGTCCAGAAGGCGCCACTGGGCATCCAGAATGGCCGGCTGGTCCTTGCCCGAGTCCAGGCGAGTGATCGACAGCAGCACTTGTACATCCGGGTTGAAACCGGCAGCCGCCGGGGCCAGCACCACGCGCTGGCTGTCCAGGCGCCAGGCGAGCTGGCGCACCAGCAGCTGGTCGATATCCGACGAAAGGCTGCCAGCCCAACGACCGTCGGTCGCCGAAGTCAGGCTGCCGTCGGCCTGACGCTGCAGGAACGTCTCGCGTTGCAGGTAATCGGCCACCGATACCGGGCCGAGTACCACGGCCATGCCTGCACTCTGCGAAGGCTGGCCAGGATCACCACTGTCGAGCTGGTACAGGGCAACCGGCTGGTGCATGGTGCACCCGCCAAGGCCCAGCAGGCCAGTCATCAACAGCGCAAATGGAAGGCGCAGAAATTTCATCATCCCATCCAGGCGGTCGCCATCAGGCCAACCGCAGTGATACATGTAGATTCAAACGGGCACACGGCCACGCCGGCACCGCAAGGGCCATATCATCCGCGAAATAACCGTCCGACTCCAGCATTTCTGCCCGGAACGACGCTG
Source organism: Pseudomonas sp. 43(2021) (assembly GCF_017490805.1). Classification (NCBI taxonomy): domain Bacteria; kingdom Pseudomonadati; phylum Pseudomonadota; class Gammaproteobacteria; order Pseudomonadales; family Pseudomonadaceae; genus Pseudomonas; species Pseudomonas sp. 43(2021). Next base: position 233,191 of record NZ_JAFGYJ010000001.1, on the reverse strand, counting down.
AAATTGCCGTTCCAGACATTTCTACCGGTTACGCCGGCACTTCCACCTGCAACCCATCGACCCGCTGGAACCCACGTGGCAGCTTGCTGCCGCGCCGTCCTCGCTCGCCCTTGTAATGCTCCAGGTCGTCAGCTTTCAGAGATAGGGTACGCTTGCCGGCTTGCAATACAAGTGTCGCGCCTTCGGCAATCACGGCCAGATCGGTAACAAATTCTTCACGGCTGGCCACCCGGTCGCCCGGCACACCGATGATCTTGTTGCCCTTGCCTTTGCCCAACTGGGGCAAGTCGCTGACCTTGAACACCAGCAGACGGCCTTCGGTGGTCACCGCCGCCAGCCAGTCCTGCTCGCGGTTGGCCACCGGGCGCGGGGTCATGACCTTGGCGCCGTTGGGCAGGCTGAGCAAGCCCTTGCCGGCCTTGTTCTTGGCCTGCAGGTCTTCACCCTTGACCACGAAGCCGTAGCCGGCGTCCGAGGCCACCACGTACAGCGCGTCGTCGTCCGGCAACAGCACGCACTCGAAGGTGGCCCCCGGTGGAGGCGTCAGGCGCCCGGTCAGCGGTTCGCCCTGGCCACGCGCCGAAGGCAGGCTATGGGCGGCCAGCGAGTAGCTGCGACCGGTGGAGTCGATGAGCACGGCAAACTGGTTGGAGCGCCCGGCGGCGGCAGCCTTGAAGCCATCGCCGGCCTTGTATGACAGGCCGGTGGCATCGATATCGTGGCCCTTGGCGCAGCGCACCCAGCCCTTCTCCGACAGCACCACGGTGACCGGCTCGGTCGGCATCAGCTCGTTTTCCGACAGGGCCTTGGCTTCGGCACGCTCGACGATCGGCGAGCGGCGGTCGTCGCCATAGGTTTCGGCATCCTTGATCAGCTCGCTGCGTACCAGTTTGCGCAGCTTGGCATCGCTGCCCAGCAGGGCGAGCAGTTTGGCCTGCTCTTTCAGCAGTTCATCCTGCTCGCCGCGGATCTTCATCTCTTCCAGGCGCGCCAGCTGCCGCAGGCGGGTCTCGAGGATGTAGTCGGCCTGGATCTCGGTCAGGTCGAAACGGGCAATCAGGGCCTGCTTGGGCTGGTCCTCGGTACGGATGATGTGGATAACCTCATCCAGGTTGAGGAACGCGGTCAGCAAACCTTCCAGCAGGTGCAGGCGCTTCTCCACCTTGTCCAGGCGGTGCTGCAGACGGCGACGAACGGTAGTGGTACGGAACTCCAGCCACTCCAGCAGCAGCGCACGCAGGTTCTTCAGCTGTGGCCGGCCGTCCAGGCCGATGATGTTGACGTTGACCCGGTAGCTGCTCTCAAGGTCGGTGGTGGCGAACAGGTGCTGCATCAGTTCATCGGCGTCCACGCGGTTGGAGCGCGGGATGATGACGATGCGGCACGGGTTCTCGTGGTCCGACTCGTCACGCAGGTCGGCGACCATCGGCAGCTTCTTGGCCTGCATCTGCGCGGCAATCTGCTCCAGCACCTTGGCCCCGGAGACCTGGTGCGGCAGCGCGGTGACGACGATGTCGCCATCCTCGACGCGGTACACGGCGCGCATGCGGATAGAGCCACGGCCGCTTTCGTACATCTTGAGGATTTCTGCCCGCGGCGTGACGATCTCGGCCTCGGTCGGGTAGTCCGGCCCCTGGATGTGCTCGCACAGCTGCTCGATGCTGGCCTTGGGCTCGTCGAGCAGGCGCACACAGGCCGCGGCCACTTCACGCAGGTTGTGCGGCGGCACGTCGGTGGCCATGCCCACGGCAATACCCGTGGTGCCGTTGAGCAGGATATTGGGCAGGCGCGCCGGCAGCACGGCCGGCTCCTGCAAGGTGCCGTCGAAGTTCGGCACCCAGTCCACGGTGCCCTGGCCGACTTCGCTGAGCAGCACTTCGGCGTAGCGCGACAGACGCGCTTCGGTATAACGCATGGCGGCGAACGATTTCGGATCGTCCGGCGCACCCCAGTTGCCCTGGCCGTCGACCAGGGTGTAGCGGTAGCTGAACGGCTGCGCCATCAGCACCATGGCCTCGTAGCAGGCCGAGTCGCCGTGGGGGTGGAACTTGCCGAGCACGTCACCGACGGTACGCGCCGACTTCTTGTGCTTGGCATCGGCATCGAGCCCCAACTCGCTCATGGCGTAGACGATGCGTCGCTGCACCGGCTTCAGGCCGTCGCCGATGTGCGGCAGGGCGCGGTCCATGATCACGTACATGGAGTAGTTGAGGTAGGCCTGTTCGGTGAAGTCAGCCAGCGAGCGGCGTTCTACGCCGTCCAGGCTGAGTTCCAGTGAGTCGCTCATGCGGGCCTCGTCATTTCAGGTTCTGGCGCAGCAGCATGGTGCCGCCGCGCTGGGTAAATTCAAGTTGTTTCAAGGCACTCATGCCCAGCAATACAGTCTGCCCGTCCAGGCCCGGCACCACGATGGCGCGCACGTCCTGCAGGCGGATATCCCCCAGCTGCAGGCTGGCCAGGCGCGTGCGGTAGCCTTCGGTACGGCCGTTGGCGGTACTGAGCTGCACCGGGCTGCCGCGCTCCAGGCCCAGCTCGCGGCCCAACGCCTCGGGGATGGCCACGTCGGTAGCCCCGGTGTCGAGCATGAAATGCACCATCTGGCCGTTGATCGCGCCATCCACCACGAAGTGGCCCTGGCCGTTGCCCAGCAGGCGCACCTCGATAAAGCCTTCGCCATGCGACGACTGCACCTGGGCATTGGGGTTGCGCTGGCTGTCTTCCCATTGGCCGAAGAAGCGCGTGGCAAGAAACAGCGCCGCCGCCCAGGCGACGATCATCAATACCTTGCCAGCCCGCTTGCCCGGTGCCTGGCTCATGGCTTGGCGCTCCATCCGCCTTCCGGCGCGTCGAAGCGCCAGACGATCGGGCGTGTCTCGCCATCGGCGCGGGCGCCGTTGTTGTTGTCCACACCGATCCAGGCGCCCTTGGCGTCGATCACCAGGGCCTCGGCCAGGCCAAACGGCTGTTGATAGCGGCGCGACTCGACCAGGGCATCGGCAGCGAACGACCAGCAGCGCTCGACCTTGCCGCTGTCGGTATCCCGCCGGCAGACCCGGTAGGCGTTGCGTTCCAGGGTGAACAACTTGCCCTCGAACCAGGCCAGGTCGGCGAAGTCGCGCGACAGTGCCTGGGCATTGGGCATCTGCGCCGGCTGCATTTCGACGCCAGCCTCGCTCAGCAGCACACAGCTGCGTCCGCAGGTCCACACCGATTGCTGGCGTTCGATGGCCACCAGGCCACGGCGTTCGCGCTCGGCGGCCAGCCACAGGCGGTCGCCCGCCGGGTTGATCGCCAGGCCTTCGAACAAGGCGTTGAAGTTCAGCAGCATGCCGCTGGCCCGGGCCTGACGAACCATGGCAGGGTCAATCTTCAACCAGTCCGCCTCGCCTTCCAGCGGCAGTTGCAGCACCGCGGCATGAGCCTCGCTGACCAGGTACAGGTTACCCGCCTGGTCACAGCTGATGCCTTCGAAATCCAGCTCGCCACCACGGATATACGACGCCGCCCAGTTGCGCGACTTCAGGCCCCACGGCAGGCCACTTTCCGGTACCGCTGGCGGGGTGAAGGTGAGCGGTTGCGCGCGCCAGGTCGGGTTTTGCCGGTCGAAACGGTAAATACGGTCGTCGTCGCGGTCGGACACGCCCCACAGCCCGCCCCGGCATTCCACCAGGCCAGACAGGTTGCCTCCGCGCATGCCGTCGATCGGGTGCTCGGCGCTCAGCTTCAGCTCTGGCCAGTTGCCCGCCAAGCTCGGCAGGGCAACCAGCGCCAGGCAGGCAGCCAGAAGCTGCCGAATCAAACCATGACCTCGGCCAGGTTGCCCTTGGTTTCCAGCCAGCTCTTGCGGTCGCCCGCGCGTTTCTTGGCCAGCAGCTTGTCCATCAGCTCGCAGGTGGCCTGCACGTCGTCCAGGGTCAGCTGCACCAGGCGCCGGGTGTTCGGGTCCATGGTGGTTTCGCGCAGCTGTGGCGGGTTCATCTCGCCCAGGCCCTTGAAGCGGGTGACCTGTGGCTTGCCGCGCTTCTTCTCGGCCACCAGGCGGTCGAGGATACCGTCGCGTTCAGCCTCGTCGAGGGCGTAGTAGATTTCCTTGCCCAGGTCGATGCGGTACAGCGGCGGCATGGCCACATACACATGCCCGGCCTCGACCAGCGCGCGGAAGTGCTGGACGAACAGCGCGCACAGCAGCGTGGCAATGTGCAGGCCGTCGGAGTCGGCGTCGGCAAGGATGCAGATCTTGCCGTAGCGCAGCTGCGCAAGGTCGGTGGCCCCCGGGTCGACGCCAATGGCCACGGCGATGTTGTGCACTTCCTGGCTCGCCAGGACTTCGCCACCGTCAACCTCCCAGGTGTTGAGGATCTTGCCGCGCAGCGGCAGGATCGCCTGGAACTCCTTGTCGCGTGCCTGCTTGGCCGAGCCACCGGCCGAGTCACCCTCGACCAGGAACAGCTCGGCACGCATCGGGTCCTGGCCGGCGCAATCGGCCAGTTTGCCGGGCAGTGCCGGGCCCTGGGTGATGCGCTTGCGCTCGACCTTCTTGCTGGCCTTGAGGCGGCGCCCGGCGTTGCTGATGGCCAGTTCCGCCAGTTGCATGCCCAGCTCGGGGTGGGCGTTGAGCCACAGGCTGAAGGCGTCCTTGACCACGCCGGAAACGAAGGCAGCCGCCTCGCGCGACGACAGGCGCTCCTTGGTCTGCCCGGAGAACTGCGGGTCCTGCATCTTCATCGACAGCACGAAGGTGATGCGTTCCCAGACGTCTTCCGGCGCCAGCTTCACGCCGCGTGGCAGCAGGTTGCGGAATTCGCAGAATTCACGCATGGCATCCAGCAGGCCCTGGCGCAGGCCGTTGACGTGGGTGCCGCCCTGGGCGGTAGGGATCAGGTTGACGTAGCTTTCCTGGATGCTGTCGCCACCTTCGGGCAGCCACAGCAAGGCCCAGTCCACCGCCTCCTTGTTACCGGCCAGGCTGCCGCAGAACGGCTCGTCAGGCAGGCGCTGGAACTCGTTGACCGAATCGACCAGGTAGGAGCGCAGGCCATCCTCGTAGTGCCATTCGACCTTCTCGCCGCTGGCCTTGTCCTCGAAACTGACCAGCAGGCCCGGGCACAGCACGGCCTTGGCCTTGAGCACGTGCTTGAGGCGGCTGATGGAGAACTTCGGCGAATCGAAATACTTGGGGTCGGGGCTGAAGTACACGCTGGTGCCGGTGTTGCGCTTGCCGACCGAGCCGACCACTTCCAGCTCGCTGGCCTTGAAACCATCGGCGAAGGTCATCTGGTATTCGTTGCCGTCACGTTTGACGCGCACGCGCACCTGGGTCGACAGGGCGTTGACCACCGAGATGCCGACGCCGTGCAGGCCGCCGGAGAACTGGTAGTTCTTGTTGGAGAACTTGCCGCCGGCGTGCAGTTTGGTAAGGATCAGCTCGACCCCGGACACGCCCTCTTCCGGGTGGATGTCCACCGGCATGCCACGACCATCGTCGCTGACTTCCAGCGAGTGGTCGGCATGGAGGATGACCTGCACCGAACGGGCGTGACCGGCCAGGGCTTCGTCGACGCTGTTGTCGATGACTTCCTGGGCCAGGTGGTTGGGGCGGCTGGTATCGGTGTACATGCCCGGCCGCTTGCGGACCGGGTCAAGGCCCGAGAGGACTTCGATGGCGTCTGCGTTATAGGCGCTAGCGCTGGGAGTGGCCATAGGGTCTCGTCGTCAGTCTGGTGAATGCAATAGGTCAAAATACAGAAAAATCGAGCGCTGCATACTGCCCACGGGCAATGCCGGCGAAGGCCAGCAGTGCCGGCAGGCGCTCGGCGAAGCCCTGGAAGCTGTGGTCGCCACCGGCCTGGATGCGCAGGGCACAAGCACGGTAATAGCGCTCGGCGTGGCGATAGTCCAGGGTTTCATCGGCGGTCTGCAGCCACACTTGATAGCGGCTGGCATCCCCCGGGGCTGGTACTTCCAGCTCGGCCAGGGCCTGCACGTGATCGTGGGTCAGCTCCCAGGCTTCACCGGTGTAGTGATTGTGCTGGGTGCCCAGGTAGCCGTCGAAATGCTTGTGCGGCGTTACCGCCGGGTTTACCAGCAGGGCCTTGAGGCCATAGCGCTCGGCCAGATGGGTGGCATAGTAGCCGCCAAGCGAACTGCCTACCAGTAATGGCGCACCCAGCTCGGCGATGGCCGCTTCGAGCTGGGCGATGGCCTGCCGTGGGTGGTGGTGCAAGGCGGGCACCCGCAATTGGGCCGACAGGCCCAGTTGCTGCATCACGGCCTCGAGTTGGCGCGCCTTGGTGGAAAGCGGCGAGCTGTTGAAGCCATGGATATAGAGGATGGAACCCGACATGCTGCCCCCGGAATCTGTGGCTTCGCGCCTGATAATGCGGGCGCAGGAACGCGCAGTGTAGCGCGTTCGCCGGCTTTTGGCGCCGCACAGGGGTTTTAGCAACAAATTCTTCAACAGGGGTACGCGGTCTCCTGGGGAAGCGGCCTTGTGTCGCGATAGGGCTGCGCAGCAGCCCCAAAATCCTCAATACCCCGGGCTATCGAAGTCGAGCTTCACTTCGAAGTCCAGCGCCCGCTTCACCCCGGTCTCCAACCGCCCGTCGGCATGCAGGCGCAACCAGCGGTAGCCCGGCTGCTCCTCGCTCACCTGGAAATCCTCGCTACGCGCCGCGAACTGGATACAGGTCGACGGCGTAGCCAGCAGGCGCAGGCCGCCGCGCACTTCATCCCATTCCTGGTGCACATGCCCCCAGAGCAAGGCTCGCACCTGTGGATAACCCTCGACGATATCGAACAGCGCCTGGGCATTGCGCAAGCCGATCGGCGCGATCCAGGCACAGCCGATGTCCACCGGCTGATGGTGGAAACACACCAGGCAATGCCGCTCGCCCGCCCCTTTCAAGGCGGCCTCCAGCACTGCCAGCTGGTCATTCTCCAAAAAACCGTGAGTCGCGCCGTACACTGCGGTGTTGAGCATGACGATGCGCCAAGCACCAACATCGGTTACCGCCTGCAGCAGTTCCGGCGCCACCTGCGCCATGACCCGCGCCTCGTCATGGTTGCCCGGCAACCAGCGAGCAGGCACGGCAAACGGTGCGGTCAGCTCGCGGAACGCCTCATAGGACGCCACGCTGGCGTCCTGCGAAAGGTCGCCAGTGCACAGCAGCAGGTCGACAAGCGGTTGCTCCCGCCGCACCTGGGCAACCACATGGCGCAGGCTGTCACGGGTATTGAGACCCAGCATGCTGCCGGCCGGGTCGGCGAACAGATGGGCATCGGTCAGTTGCACCACATGCACGGGGCGCGTTTGGTCTGGCTGCGGCAACGGCCGTCTCCTCGAACGGATTCAGCGCGAATTATGGCTGTACAACGGTTGCGAGCAAACACCCGCACCCAAACCACGTCACAATTCAGCGAACGCTTGCCAGCTCGTGGCCACAGGCCAGGCAGTGGCTCAGCCATTCACCGAGGAACAGGTTGAGCTGGGCCTTTTCGTCCGGCTGGTGCATGGCCTCGTTGGGATAGGGGTAGATGCTGCGCAAGCGCCGGGTGTGTTCGGCACTGACCACTTCGGCCATGCGCGCATCGTGATACACCTGCACTTCCAGGTGCGGCACCGGCAACCACGGCAGGCTGTGCTCCTGGCGCACGTGCAGGGTGGTGGTGTACGGGCAGGCCAGCACCACGTCGAGCACCAGCACGCCAAGCATCTGGTCGCCCTGGGTCATGCCGATGCGGCGCGAGCTCTGGGTGGTACGCATGTCGGGCAACAGGCGCATCAGCCGGGCGTAGTTGGCCTCGCAGGCTGCCTGCAGCCCGACCAGGTCGACCCGATAACGCTCGCGCAGCAGGTTCACTTCCACATACCTCGTACTTCGTCACGGTTCAGCGCCAGCCACTGCAGGCCGATGATGGTCGCCGCGTTGCAGATGCGCCCGTCGCGCACTGCCTGCAAGGCATCCTCGAACGACCACACGCGCACGCGAATGTCCTCGCCCTCTTCTTCCAGGCCGTGCAGGCCGCCTGCCCCTTCGCTGCTGCAACGGCCGAGGAACAGGTGAACGTATTCGTCACTGCCGCCGGGCGACGGGAAGTAACGGGTCATCGGCCACAGGGCGCTGAAGGTCAGGCCGGCTTCTTCTTCGGCTTCGCGGTGGGCGACTTCCTCGGGTTGCTCGTCCTTGTCGATCAGCCCGGCCACCATCTCGATCAGCCAGGGGTTGCCCACCTTGTCCAGCGCCCCCACACGGAACTGCTCGATCAGCACCACCTCGTCGCGTTGCGGGTCGTAGGGCAGCACGCACACCGCATCATGGCGCACAAACAGTTCGCGGCTGATCTCGCGGCCCATGCCCCCGGCAAACAACTCGTGGCGCAGGCGTAGCTTGTCGAGCTTGTAAAAGCCCTGGAAGCAATTGGCCCGCTCGATGATTTCGAAGCCCTTGGGCACTGAGTTCAACGCGTCTGACATGGAAATCCTCATTACCTCGAATACCGCATCGCGCCATCCTACTCTGCACGCCTGCCGGTTTCATCCCTTTCCGGCAACCGTTCGCGCACTCGGGACAGCGCGCCTTCTCTCTGTTAGCTTAGTGGCGAACTGAAGGCCGCGCAGACGGTCAAAGGCCGACTTTTCCCTGTTCTGCAAGGATCCCCATGACACTTGTCAAACTGACTTCCGTGGCTGTGCTGGCCCTGGCCCTGGGTGCCTGCCAAAGCCTGTTCACGCCCAACTACCGGGCGCCGCTCGAGGTCAAGCGCGATGCCTGGGAGCATGTCAAACCCGGCTGCAGCGAAAGCGACTGCCCGCTGGTGAACATCGACATGATCCATTTCCCGGCCTTGCCCAAGCTCGATGGCATCGTCGAGAAACGCCTGCTGCAACTGACCGAAGACAACCAGCGCGGCAACGCACCGGCCACCCTGCAAGCCTACGAGCAGCAGTACCTGGCCAGCGCCGACAAGCGCAACAGCAGCTACCTGCAGGCCAAGGTACGCGAGCAGCATGACGGACTGGTGATCATCGAACTGTCCAGCTACCTGGACAGCGGCGGCGCCCACGGCATGCCCGGGCGTGGTTTCATCAACTATTCGCGCAAGCTGGACAAGGTGCTGACCCTGCAGGACATGCTGGTGCCCGGCCAGGAAGACACCTTCTGGAAAACCGTCGAGGAATCGCACCGCGCCTGGCTGATCAGCGTGGGCATGGACAAGGACGCCGAGTTCATCAAGACCTGGCCGTTCAAGCAGTCGCCGCACATCGCCCTGACGTACGGCGCGGTGGTGGTCAAGTACGAGGTCTATAGCATCGCGCCCTACTCCATGGGCCACGTGGAATTGAAGATCCCCTACCCGCGCCTGAATGGCGTGCTCAAGCCTGAACTGTTTCCCGGCCGCGGCTGAAGCTGAGCAGCCCGTGCAGTAGCCCTGCCAGCAGCAATGCCGGCAGGGTCGCCCCCAGGTCCGGCGCTTGTGCGGCGATCACATGGTACGCCGCCACACCCACCACCCAGGCCAGCAGTGCCTGCCAGTGCAAGCCATTCACCTGTGCCGGCAGGCGGCGGCGACGGATCACGTAGTGGTCCATCAGTACCACACCGAACAGCGGTGCGAACACCGAACCGATCAGCAGCAGGAAGTTTTCGTACTGTGCCAGTGGCGCCAGCAGGGCGATCAGCGTGCACAACACACCAATGGCCAGCGCCAGGTGCTCGACCTTCAGGCGTACCAGCACACCGGTGGAAACGGCCGCCGAGTGTATGTCGGCAAACGCCTTTTCCGACTCGTCCAGCAGAATCAGCAGCAATGGAATGCCCATGCCGGCGCCCGCCAGGGCAAGCAGCAGGGCGTTGGCTTCGCCGCTGCCGGCAAAGGCCAAGGTGTAGCCCACGCCCAGGCTCATCAGCCAGGTGTTGCCGATGAAGTAGCCCAGCACCGTACCGCCGAATACCTGTTTGCCGTTGCGGGCAAAACGCGAGTAGTCGGCGATCAGCGGCAACCAGGAAAGCGGCATGGCGATGGCAATGTCGAAGCCCACGGCCAGCGACATCGAACCGTCACCGGCGCGGTTCCACAGTGCTGCCAGGTCAGCCTTGGCGAACAGGTTCCAGGTCAGCCACAGGCACGCGCCCAGCAGCAGCCAGATGCCCCAGGTGCGCAGTACCTTGCGCACGAACGCCAGCGGCCCACCGACCGCGAGCAAGGTGGCCAGGGCGCCGAAGCACAGGGTCCAGAGCATCGGGCTGTTCCAGGCACTGGCTTCACCGAACGCCCGCGCGCCCAGCAGGCTGGCGGCATCGCGCATGACAATGATCTCGAACGCGCCCCAGCCCACCAGTTGCAGCAGGTTGAGTAGCGCCGGCAAGCGCGCGCCATGGCCGCCCAGGCTGAGTTTCAGGGTGCCCATGGCCGACAGGCCAGTGTCGCTGCCGATGACACCGGCAGCCCCCAGCAACAGCACACCCACGCCGGTGCCCAGGGCGATGGCCAGCACCGCACCGGCCAGGCCCAGGCCTGGGGCCAGCATGGCGCCGACCTGCAGCACCATCAGGCCGATGCCCAGGGAGAACCATAGCGAGAACAGGTCGCGGGCGCCGAAGATGCGCTGGGCGATGGGGACCGGGTGGTCGGGGGAGAATTGGCTGGGTGATGTCATGGTTGGCGCTCGCCGGCAATGTTGTTGGTGTTCCTGGCGAGGACTGCGTCCTCGTATCGCGACACAAGGCCGCTCCCACAAAAACCGCGTTGGCCTCAAGCCTTGCGCGGTCCCTGTGGGAGCGGCCTTGCGTCGCGAAAGGGCCGCAAAGCGGCCCCAGCGGTCTTAGACTTTGTGATACAGCTGGCTGCCTTCCTGGCGGAACCGCTCGGCCTGCTCGCGCATGCCTTGCTCGACCGTCACATCCACGGTTTCGATCTTGGCGGCGTACTCGCGTACTTCCTGGGTGATCTTCATCGAGCAGAACTTCGGCCCGCACATCGAGCAGAAGTGCGCGACCTTGGCCGATTCCTTCGGCAGGGTCTCGTCGTGGTAGGCACGGGCAGTGTCCGGGTCCAGGCCGAGGTTGAACTGGTCTTCCCAACGGAATTCGAAGCGCGCCTTGGACAAGGCGTTGTCACGAATCTGCGCGCCCGGGTGGCCCTTGGCAAGGTCGGCGGCATGAGCGGCGATCTTGTAGGTGATGATGCCGGTCTTCACGTCATCCTTGTTCGGCAGGCCCAGGTGCTCCTTGGGCGTGACGTAGCAGAGCATGGCGCAACCGAACCAGCCGATCATCGCCGCACCAATGCCCGAGGTGATGTGGTCGTAGCCAGGCGCGATGTCGGTGGTCAGCGGGCCGAGGGTGTAGAACGGCGCCTCGTCGCAGCACTCCAGCTGCTTGTCCATGTTCTCCTTGATCAGCTGCATCGGCACGTGGCCAGGGCCTTCGATCATGCACTGCACGTCGTGCTTCCAGGCAATCTTGGTCAGCTCGCCGAGGGTTTCCAGTTCACCGAACTGTGCAGCATCGTTGGCGTCGGCAATCGAGCCGGGGCGCAGGCCGTCGCCCAGCGAGAAGCTGACGTCGTAGGCCTTCATGATTTCGCAGATTTCTTCGAAGTGGGTGTACAGGAAGTTTTCCTTGTGGTGCGCCAGGCACCACTTGGCCATGATCGAGCCACCGCGGCTGACGATACCGGTGACGCGCTTGGCGGTCAGCGGCACATAGCGCAGCAGCACACCGGCGTGGATGGTGAAGTAGTCAACGCCCTGCTCGGCCTGCTCGATCAGGGTGTCGCGGAACAGCTCCCAGGTCAGGTCTTCGGCCACGCCGTTGACCTTTTCCAGGGCCTGGTAGATCGGCACGGTACCAATCGGCACCGGCGAGTTGCGGATGATCCACTCACGGGTTTCGTGAATGTGCTTGCCGGTGGACAGGTCCATGACCGTGTCCGAACCCCAGCGGATGCCCCAGGTCAGTTTGGCCACTTCTTCCTCGATCGAGGAACCCAAGGCACTGTTGCCGATGTTGCCGTTGATCTTCACCAGGAAGTTGCGGCCGATGATCATCGGCTCCAGTTCCGGGTGGTTGATGTTGGCCGGGATGATCGCGCGGCCACGGGCGATTTCCTGGCGAACGAACTCGGGGGTGATTTCTTTCGGAATGTTGGCCCCGAAGCTGTGGCCGGCGTGCTGCTCGTCGAGCAGGCCGGCGGCGCGTGCCTCTTGCAGCTTCATGTTTTCGCGGATGGCCACGTATTCCATCTCGGCAGTGATGATGCCCTGGCGGGCATAGTGCATCTGCGAGACGTTGGCGCCCGCCTTGGCGCGACGCGGGTTGCGCACGTGGGCGAAACGCAGCTTGGCCAGTTCGGCATCGTTCAGGCGCTGCTGGCCGAAATCGGAGCTCAGGCCGGCAAGGCGCTCGGTGTCACCACGTGCGTCGATCCATGCCGAACGCACGTCGGCCAGGCCCTTGCGCACGTCGATGACCACGTTGGGGTCGGTGTACGGGCCGGAAGTATCGTAGACCAGTACCGGGGCATTGGACTCGCCACCGAAATCGGTCGGGGTGTCGTCCAGGCTGATTTCACGCATGGGCACGCGGATGTCCGGGCGCGAGCCTTCGACATACACCTTGCGCGAACGCGGGAACGGTTGCACGGACTGCTGATCGACTTGTGCCGATTCGCTGAGGTTGATCGCTTTTTCTTGTTTGGTCATCACAGGCTCTCCAGACGGCTTCCTAGCAGTGGAATGTCGGGGTGAACCTGAAAGGCGCGGACGCACCCTTCATGGGTGCAGTGCCGGATATGGGGGTGCCTGAAGCTGCATGCAACTGTGACAATCCCGGACCTGGCACAAGAGGCTCCCCGGGAAGGCGAGCAATCTTGTTCCCTACGCAGGCGCTAACCTGATCAGGTTCAACGGGATCCGCAACTTTGCGATCTCAGCCTTTGCTTCAAGGCACCCCGACAAGAACATGCGCAGTCTAGACTGGAGTGGTCGGCAAAGCCAAGCAGGTAAATGCGCGGATGATGAAAGGCACCCCGAGCGATTGTTGCCGGGTGCGCATGGCACTAAACTGGCCCGTCGCTCGATACTCAACAGTTCAGTAATTCAATTTCGTACAAGGATTGCCTCTATGCTGCGCAAACTCTCACTGGCAATAGCCGTGTCTTGTGCGTCCAACGGAGTGGTCTGGGCAGCGGACGTGCCCCAAACAGTGAAGACCGACCTGGTCAGCGTCTACCAGGAAGCGGTCGACAATAATGCTGACCTGGCTGCAGCCCGCGCCGATTACGGCGCCCGCCGCGAAGTGGTGCCGCAGGCCCGTGCCGGGTTGCTGCCCAATCTTTCGGCCGGTGCCGAGATGCAGAACACCCGCACCAAGTTCGACGAGCCGTCGGCCACCAGCAACCGCAGCGGCAATACCTGGAGCGCGACCCTGGCGCAACCGATCTTTCGCGCTGACCGCTGGTTCCAGTTGCAGGCGGCCGAGGCGGTCAACGAGCAGGCGGCACTGGAGCTGTCGGCGACCGAGCAGAACCTGATCCTGCAAACCGCGCAAAACTACTTCGCCGTGCTCCGCGCCCAGGACAACCTGGCCGCGACCAAGGCTGAGGAAGCTGCCTTCAAGCGCCAGCTGGACCAGTCCAACGAACGGTTCGACGTCGGCCTTTCCGACAAGACCGACGTACTGCAATCCCAAGCTAGCTATGACACGGCACGGGCCAACCGGATCATTGCCGAGCGCCAGGTACAGGATGCCTTCGAGGCACTGGTTACCCTGACCAACCGCGAGTACACCTCGATCCAGGGCGTGGTGCATACCCTACCGGTACAGGTGCCAACGCCCAACGACGCCAAGGCCTGGGTTGAAACCGCCGGGCGCCAGAACCTCAACCTGCTGGCTACCAACCACGCGGTCACCGCTGCCGAGGAAACCCTGCGCCAGCGCAAGGCCGGCCATGCGCCGACGCTGGATGCGGTTGCCAAGTACCAGAAAGGCGACAACGACAATCTTGGCTTCACCAACTCGGCTGCCCAGCCAAACGTGCACTACAGTGGCGACGTCGAGCAGACCAGCATCGGCCTGCAGTTGAACATCCCGATCTACAGCGGCGGCCTGACCAGTTCGCAGGTGCGCGAGGCCTACCAGCGCCTGAGCCAGAGCGAGCAGCAGCGCGAAAGCCTGCGCCGCCAGGTGGTGGAAAACACCCGCAACCTGCACCGCGCGGTGAACACCGACGTGGAACAGGTGCAGGCGCGCAAGCAGTCGATCATCTCCAACCAGAGCGCGCTGGAAGCCACCGAGATCGGCTACCAGGTGGGTACCCGCAATATCGTCGACGTGCTCGATGCCCAGCGCCAGCTGTACACCTCGGTACGCGACTACAACAACAGCCGCTATGACTACATCCTCGACAACCTGAGCCTGAAGCAGGCAGCCGGCACCTTGAGCCCGCAGGACCTGCAGGACCTCAAGCAGTACCTGAAGCCGGACTACAACCCGGACAAGGACTTCCTGCCACCGGACCTGGCTGCCGCCGCCGCCAAGAACTTCGAGCGCAGGCCTTGAGATAGGTGTTGGCTTCTTCGCGGGCTCGCCCGCTCCCACAGGGATTGCGCAGCCCTCGAAGCATGCATCAATCCTGTGGGAGCGGGCGAGCCCGCGAAGAAGCCAATGCAAAAATCAGCGGATAAACGCACCCAGCCCATCGAGCAACCGTTGCAAGGCCCCCTGGTTGGCCCGCATCACCGCCCTGCCTGCCTCGCCCATGCGCTGCGCGTCCTGCGGCAACTCGACCAGCCGCCGCACCGCCTCGGCCAGCCCGTCGGCATCATCCACCTGCTGCAACGCCCCCGCCTCGCGCAGCATCGCGCTGATTTCGAGGAAGTTGAACACATGCGGCCCCATCAGCACCGGCAAGGCCAGCGCCGCCGGCTCCAGCGGGTTGTGCCCGCCAGTCGCCACCAGGCTGCCACCGACGAAGGCGATGTCGGCCAAGGCATAGAGGAATAGCAACTCGCCCATGGTGTCGCCGAGCAGTACCGGCGTCTGCGCATCGACCGGCGTGCCGGCAGAGCGGCGCACGGTGGTGAACTGTTCGCTGCACAGCGCATGCACCGCAGCGAAGCGCTCGGGGTGGCGCGGCACCAGGATCAGCAGGGCATCGCCATGCACCTGCAACAACTGCCGATGTGCCTGCAGGATCAATGCGTCTTCACCTTCATGGGTGCTGGCGGCGATCCACACCGGGCGCTGTGCAGCCCCCCACTGTTCACGCAATGCCCTGGCACGCGGCAACAGTTGCTCATCGATCTTCAGGTCGAACTTGATCGAACCGGTGACCTGCACGCACTCCGGACGCGCGCCCAGGTCACGGAAGCGCCGGGCCTCGGTTTCGGTCTGCACGGCAATCAGGCTCATCTCGGCCAGCATGGGCCGGGTCAGCCTGGCAAAACGCCCATAGCCACGGGCCGAGCGCTCAGACAAGCGTGCGTTGGCCAGCGCTACCGGAATGCCGCGCTTCGCACACTGGTGAATGTGGTTGGGCCACAGCTCGGTCTCCATGATGATGCCCAGCTTCGGCTGCACATGATCAAGAAAACGCCCTGCCGCCCAAGGCAGGTCGTAGGGCAGGTAGCAATGCTGCACGCGCGGTTCGTCGGCGAACATGGCGCGAATACGCTCGGATCCGGTCGGAGTCATGCAGGTCAGTGTGATCGGCAATCCCGGGTAGGCCTTGAGCAAGGCACGCACCATCGGTGCCGCTGCAATGCTCTCGCCCACCGATACCGCGTGCACCCAGATGCCGCCCTGGCGCATGACCGGCAGCTTGAAGGCAAAGCGCTCGCCGATGCGTTGGCCATAGGCCGGCGCCTTGCGCGCGCGCAGGTACAGGCGCAGCGCAACCAGCGGCAGGCCCAGGTGAAACAACAAGGTATAGAGAGTTCTGTTCATGGCCGCGGAGTTTACCCGATCGCGCGCAGGTGCACCGCAAAGCGCTCGGCCAGCCACTGCGCGGCCGGCCCCAGTGGCGCGTCACGGCGCCAGGCCAGTTCCACCACCAAGGCCGGTGGCCGCCACTCGCTGTCCAGTTCGACCATGTGCGCCTGGTAGGTCGGGTACTGCACCACGTGCCGCGGCAGCCAGGCCCAGCCCAGGCCGCGCATCAGCAGTTCGGCCATGGCGTAGAAGCTGTCGGCGCGCCACACCTGCGGGCTGATCGCCTCGCCGCCGGGGTAGCCGCTTTGCTGCGGGGCGATCAGCAATTGTCGATGGCGCGCCAGTTGCTGGCGAGTGACCCGGCCTTCGCCGGCGAGCGGGTGGCCGACCGCGCACACCGTGACCATTTCCACACTGCCCAGAGCCCGCCGCTCCAGCGAAGCCGGGATGCTCTCGTGGTGGAAGAACAGGCCAAGGTCGGCGCGCCGCTCAACCAGCTTGCGCGCCACGTCGCCCTGGGCGCCGCTGGCCAGCTGCACCTCCAGGAACGGGTAGCGGCTGGCCAGCTCGTCGAGGCTGTCGATGACCGGCTGATAGGGCATGGCTTCGTCCTGGGCGACCCGCAGCAGGGCCTCCTGCCCGCGCATCAGCGCCAACGCACGGCCATCCAGGCGCTCACACTGGCGCAACAGTTCACGGGCATCCTCCAGCAGGGCGCTGCCGTTCTCGGTCAGTTTGGGTTGCCGGCCACTGCTGCGCTCGAACAAGGTGACCCCCAGGTCGGTTTCGAGCAGGGCGATCGCGCTGCTGATCGCCGACTGGGCCTTGCGCTGCTCGCGGGCCACGGCAGAGAAGGAGCGCAGTTCTGCAACGCGCAGGAAGGTACGTAGCTGTTCAAGGTTCCACTGCTCGGCCATCGACCTATCTCCCATACTGATAGGTAATGACTTTACCCCATCCAGGTAACGCCTAGAATGCCCACCCAGTTACCGGAGGATCTCGCCATGAATGCCTACACCTACCTCGCCATCGCCATCTGCGCCGAAGTCATCGCCACCGCGTCCATGAAAGCGGTGAAAGGCTTGAGCACGCCCTTGCCGTTGCTGCTGATGGTGGTTGGCTATGGCATCGCGTTCTGGATGCTCACCCTGGTGGTGCGCAGCATTCCGGTGGGGATCGCCTATGCCGTCTGGTCTGGGCTGGGGATTGTGCTGATCAGTGTGGCGGCACTGGTGATCTATGGGCAGAAGCTGGATGTACCGGCGATGCTGGGGATGGCGATGATTGTGGGAGGGGTGGTGGTGATTCAGCTGTTTTCGAAGACGGCTGGGCATTGATGTTCGCCTGAATATTGTCGGGGCCGCTTTGCGGCCCTTTCGCGACACAAGGCCGCTCCCACAAAAGCATGTGCTCTACCTGTGGGAGCGGCCTTGTGTCGCGATGGGCTGCACAGCAGCCCCAAGGATCGCAAAGCCCCCGCAGGCGCGACCCTGTATACTTGCCAGCTGTCCCAGTCTTCGAGGTACCGCCATGCCATCCGCCATTTCCACTGACGTGCTGATCGTCGGCGCCGGGGTCGCAGGCCTCTGGCTCAATGCCCGCCTGCGCCGTCTGGGCTATTCGACAGTATTGGTGGAACGCGCCAGCCTTGGCGGCGAGCAGACCATCAAGTCCCAGGGCATCATCCATGGCGGCACCAAGTACGCCCTGCACGGCGCCCTCACCGGCGCCTCGGAAGCCATCGCCGACATGCCGCGCCGCTGGCGCGAAGCGCTGAGCGGCAGCGGCGAGCTTGACCTGACCAGCACCCGCCTGCTGTCCGACGCCCACTACCTGTGGTCGCCAGGCACCCTGGCCGGCAACCTCACCAGCTTCTTCGCCAGCAAGGCCGTGCGCGGCAGGGTCGACCAGGTGAAGGGCGAGCAACTGCCACCCGCGCTGCAGGACCGCGCCTTCAAGGGCAAGGTCTATCGCCTGGCCGAGCTGGTCATCGACGTGCCCAGCCTGCTGGCCAACCTGGCCGAACTGGCAGGCGACAGCCTGCTGGCCGGTGAACGCATCGAGCCACTGCGCGAGGGCGACGACCTGATCGGCCTGCGCGTGGACGAGCGCGACATCCGCGCCCAGCGCATCGTGCTCAGCGCCGGCGCCGGCACCGAAGACCTGCTGCATGGCCTGGGGCTGAGCCAGCCGGCCATGCAGACACGCCCACTGCACATGGTCATGGCCAAGGGTGCCAACCTGAAACCACTTTACGCCCATTGCCTGGGCGGCGGGCCGAAGCCACGGGTGACGGTTACCACCCACCCGGCCGCCGATGGCCAGTGGGTCTGGTACCTGGGCGGCGACCTGGCCGAAGCCGATGGCGTTGCCCGCGAACCGGCTGCGCAAATCGCCGCGGCACAGAAAGAAATCGCCAGCCTGCTGCCATGGGTCGACCAGAGCCAGGTGCGCTGGGCCACCCTGCGGGTCGACCGCGCGGAACCTGCACAATCAGGCCTGGTACGCCCGGACAACGCCTTCCTCGCCGACCAGCAACGCCTGCTGGTCGGCTGGCCGACCAAGCTGGCCCTGGCACCGGACTTCAGCGACCGGGTCATCAGCCACCTGGAGCGCGACGGCATCCGCCCACAGGCGCAGGCCGACCTGGCCGACCTGCCACGCCCACCGCTGGGCGTACCGGCCTGGGAGCGACTGCTGCCATGAGCCTGCCCACCCTGCACGACTTCCATCGCCCATTGGGCAGCACCGGTTTCAAGGTTTCGCCGCTAGGCCTGGGCACGGTCAAGCTGGGCCGCGACCAGGGCGTGAAGTACCCCACCGGCTTCACCATCCCCGGCGATGACGAAGCCCGCCTGCTGTTGGCCCAGGCCCGCGAGCTGGGCATCAACCTGATCGACACCGCCCCGGCCTATGGCCGCAGCGAAGAACGCCTGGGCCCGCTGTTGCGCGGCGAGCGCGATGAATGGGTAATCGTCAGCAAGGTTGGCGAAGAATTCGACAACGGCCAGTCGCACTTCGATTTCAGCGCCGCCCACACCCGCCGCTCTGTGGAGCGCAGCCTGCGGCGACTGGAAACCGACCGTATCGAGCTGGTGCTGGTGCACTCCGACGGCAACGACCTGGCGATCCTTGAACAGCAGGAGGTCTACCAGACCCTGGCCGAGCTCAAGCAGGAGGGCAAGATCCTCGGCTTCGGCCTGTCCGGCAAGACCGTCGCCGGCGGCCTGAAGGCGCTGGAGCAAGGTGACTGCGCCATGGTTACCTACAACCTCAACGAACAGGCAGAACGCCCGGTGCTGGACTACGCTGCCGAACACGGCAAGGCCATCCTGGTGAAGAAGGCCCTGGCCAGCGGGCATATCTGCCTGGCCCCGGGCATCGACCCGGTGCAAGCCAGCTTCGAACTGCTGTTCGCCCACCCGGGCGTCAGCAGTGCTATCGTCGGCACCATCAATCCGTTGCACCTGGCCCACAACGTGGCCACCGTCGCCCGTATCCTGGGCCAGCATTGAGTTGCCCCAGGCCCAAGGGCCTGGAGACTGACCCGACGCAAGGAGGAGCCTCGTGGCGCGAACGCTGATCCGCAAGAACCCGAGCAACTTCAAGACACTGCCGCTGCATGTCGAGGCCACGCCCGAAGGGCTGATCTACCAGAGCATCGGCATGCCGCTGAACTTTGCCCAGACCCAACAGCGGCGCAAGGCCATCCAGCTGCCCGACGTGCAGCGCTTCGTGGTCGAACTGGCCAACCTGGGCGTGTCGGTGCGGCTGACCCTGCATTGGCAGAACCGCGATTACTGGGTGCTGGTACGTCAGCGCCGGCAAGACCGTGGCGATGTGGTGCTGAAACTGATTTCCGGCTATGTACCGGCGCAGGAGCTGAACCTGCCGTTGCACACCGCCGTGCAGGAAGTGGCCGAGGAATGCCTGCTGGAAACCCCGGAGGGCTGGCTGGGCGGGCGCTTCAACGACACCTGGCTGCCGGTGCCCTACGCTGCCGCCCTGCACTACCGCGAAACGCCACACTTCGTGCTGGCCCCGGAGTCCGGTGCGGCGCGCCCGGTGCACTGCGGCAAGCTGATGCTGCTGGAACGGCCACGGGCGTATGTGCACTTGCCCACCGCCTCGCTGCAACTGATCTATGACATGCGCCTGCAGGTACCCCGGGACGCCAAGAAACTCAGCCTGTTCCACGTGGATGAGCGGCTGGAGGGCGACCAACTGGTGGCGCGGCTCAACCGCAAACGGCCGGACCTGTACCTGATGCCGTTGAAGGACGGCCAGCCACTGGCTGAGCTGTATACCGTGAAGAAAGACGAACTGGTGCCGGCGAGCACGCGCGGGCTGTACCTGGCCGAAAGTTTTGCACGGCAGGAGGGCTGGGTGGTCACGGACGAGCGGGTGCGCTGGAGGGATTGGGTGAAGCAGCAGGGGCTGGTGGAGAGCAAGCCGGTGCGGGCATCGCACCTGCAGCGGTTTGGCGACAAGGCGCGGGAACTGCTGGAGCGGGCGCGTACTTCACTGCATAAATGATGATTGGGGCCGCTATGCGGCCCTTCGCGGGCACGCCCGCTCCCACACAGGAGCGGTGTAATGCTCAAGCCTGCGCCGTACTTGTGGGAGCGGGCATGCCCGCGAAGGGCTGCACAGCAGCCCCCAAAGCATCAGTTCTTGCGAATCTTCTCGACGATCGCCGTGGTCGAGCTGTTCTCGACCAGCCCCAGCACCTTCACGGTACCGCCATAGGACTTGACGATATCGGCCCCCACCACCTGGTCGATGCCATAGTCACCACCCTTGACCAGCACATCCGGCTTGACCTGGCTCAGCAGGTTCTCCGGCGTGCCCTCGGGGAAGCTGATCACCCAGTCCACCGCCCCCAGCCCGGCCAGCACGGCCATACGCCGGTCGACGCTGTTGATCGGCCGGCCCGGCCCTTTCAGGCGGCTGACCGAGGCATCATCGTTGACCGCGACGATCAGGCGATCGCCCTGGGCCCGCGCCTGCTCCAGGTAGGTGACATGCCCGGCATGCAGGATGTCGAAGCAGCCGTTGGTGAAGACGATCTTCTCTTTGTGCGCCCGCGCGTCATCGATGGCCAGCAGCAGCTGCTCCAGGCCCAGCACGCCGCGCTCGGAGCCTTCCTCACGCTGGATCGCCCGGCGCAGCTCGGGGGCGCTGATCGCAGCCGTACCCAGCTTGCCGACCACGATGCCCGCCGCCAGGTTGGCCAGGGCCACTGCGTGGGGCAGGTCCTCGCCGGCAGCAATGGCCGCCGCGAGGGTGGAGATGACGGTATCACCGGCACCGGTCACGTCGAACACTTCACGCGCCCGCGCCGGCAGGTGCAGCGCCGGCTGGCCGCTGCGCAGCAAGGTCATGCCATGCTCGCCACGGGTCACCAGCAAGGCGCCCAGGTCCAGGTCCTGCAGCAGCTGCAGGCCCTTGGCGACCAGCTCGGCCTCATCGGCGCAGCGGCCGACAATGGTCTCGAACTCGCTGAGGTTGGGGGTGATCAGGCTGGCGCCACGGTAGATGGAAAAGTCCTTGCCCTTGGGGTCGGCCAGCACCGGAATGCCCTTGGCCCGCGCCGCCTGGATCAGGCTCTGGTGGTTTTTCAGTGCGCCCTTGCCGTAGTCGGACAGGACCAGCACCTTGACGCCTTCGAGCAGGCTGTCGACCTCGGCACCCAGCGACAGCGGGTCGGTGGCGAACGGTTCTTCGAAATCGATGCGCAGCAACTGCTGGTGACGGCTCATGACCCGCAGCTTGACGATGGTCGGCTGGTGCGCGATGCGCTGGAACACCGAGCGCACGCCTGCAGCCTGCAGGCTGTTGGCCAGGCTGTCGGCGGCCTCGTCCTGGCCGGTGACGCCAATCAGCGAAGCCGGTGCGCCCAGGGCGGCGATGTTCAAGGCAACGTTGGCCGCGCCGCCGGGGCGATCCTCGATCTGATCGACCTTGACCACCGGGACTGGCGCTTCAGGCGAGATACGCGAAGTACCGCCATGCCAGTAGCGGTCGAGCATGACATCGCCGACCACCAGTACCGGGGCTTGATCGAAACGCGGCATGGACAACTTCATGGGCAACCCATATGGAAATAATGAACAGGGGCAGGATATTAGCACAGGGTAGACGACGGCTTTATGGCCAGATCACCCCAGGAAAATTCCCGTGACAATCGGGGCCGCGACGGCCCCGATCAACGAGGGTTCAGGTGATATCGGCCTTGGCCGGTTCATCCAGGCCCATGGCATGCAGGCGGGCATAATGGCCATTGGCCGCGAGCAGCTCGGCATGGGTGCCGCGCTCGACCAGACGGCCCTGGTCCATGACCAGGATCTGGTCGGCCTTCTCGATGGTCGACAGGCGGTGGGCGATCACCAGCGTGGTACGGCCTTGCATCACATGGTCCAGGGCAGCCTGGATATGCCGCTCGGACTCGGTATCCAGCGCCGAGGTGGCTTCGTCGAGGATCAGCAGCGGTGCGTTCTTCAGCAGTGCCCGGGCGATCGCCAGGCGCTGGCGCTGGCCGCCGGAGAGCAGCACGCCGTTTTCGCCCACTTCGGTATCGAAGCCTTTCGGCAGGCGATCGACGAATTCCTTGGCGTAGGCATCGGCCGCAGCGGCTTCGATGTCGGCGCGCGGGGCGCCGGCCAGGTCGCCATAGGCGATGTTGTTGGCCACGGTGTCGTTGAACAGGGTGACGTGCTGGGTCACCTGCGAAACGTGGCGACGCAGGTTGCGCAGGCGATAGTTCTCGATCTCCACGCCATCGAGCAGGATCTGCCCCTGGTCGTGGTGATAGAAGCGCGGGATCAGCGCCGCCAGGGTCGACTTGCCGCTGCCGGAGCGACCGACCAGGGCAATCATCTGCCCCGGCTCGGCAACGAAGCTGATATCGCTCAGCACCTCACGCTCGGTACCCGGGTAGGTGAAGCTCAGGTTGCGCACTTCCAGGCGCCCTTCCACCCGTTCCTTCTCGACGGTGCCGCTGTCCACTTCAGGTGCTTCGTCCAGTTGCTCGAAGATGCTCTCGGCACCGGCCAGACCTTTCTGGATGGTCGAGCTGACCTCCGAAAGCTGACGAATCGGCTTGGGCAACAGGCCGGCGGCGGTGATATAGGCCACCAGATCACCGGCAGTGGAGTCACCACGCAGGAACAGCACCAGGAACATCAGCGCGGCCATGGCGGTGTAGATCACCAGCTGCAGCATCGGCGTGTACAGCGAGCCGGTCTTGGTCATGTGCAGCTGCTTGTCGGTGTTGCTCTGGCTGGCCTTGCCGAAACGCTCCTGCTCGTAGGCCTCGCCGCCGAAGCTGCGCACCACGCGGTAGCCCTGGATGGTTTCCGAAGCGACGTGGGTGACGTCGCCCATGGCCACCTGGATCTTCTTGCTCTGCTTGCGGAATTTCTTGCTGGCGACGCTGACCATCACCGCGATCACCGGCAGGATGGCGACCATCACCAAGGTCAGGTGCCAGTTCATCCACAGCAGGTAGCCGAACAGGAACACCACGGTCAGGCCTTCGCGGATCACCACCTTGATCGCATCGGTGGCGGCACCGGTGACCATGGTCACGTTGAAGGTGATGCGCGAAATCAGGTGCCCGGAGTTGTGGTTGTCGAAGTAGCGGTTAGGCAGCACCAGCAGCTTGTTGAACAGTTCCACACGCAGGTCGTGCACCAGGCACAGGGAAACCTTGGCCAGGAAGTAGTTGCCGAGGAACGAGCCCAGGCCCTGCCACGCGGCAATCAGGATGATCAGCAGCGGCACCGCCTGCAGCAGTTGCAGGTCGCGCAGGTAGGGGACGTTGGGGAACAACACCGCTTCGGGGTTGCTCAGCCCATCGACGAAATACTTCAGGATCCCCGCCAGCATCGGCTGGGTCGAGGCAAAGATCACGAAACCGATGATGCTCAGCAGGAAAATGCCGACATAGGGTTTCACATAGCTCAGCAGCCGGAAGTAGATCTTCAGGCTGGAGGTGTGTTCCGCCGGTCGCGGTGTTTCGGCCATTATCAAGCTCGCTGTTCAGGTTGAACCGGAAATTTTACCACAGGCGTCATTTTCGGCACGCCCCCATGGCAGCAACATCGCCAGGCCCACGGGCAGCCAGCTGATGAACCATTCGGCACGTGGCGTGCCGGTGAGGCTGGCGGCATCGAACTGCATGGCCAAGGTCGAGTAGACCCAGAAGCCAAGCAGGATCTTGCCGAACAGCGTGCCGCGTGCGCGGATGATTTCGCCCAGGGTGTACAGCCACACCATGACCCACAGCAGCATGCCAGGCAGGCCCATCTCCACTGCGATGTGGGTGAACATGTTGTGGGTGTGGTCGAAGTGCTTGCCCACTGCACTCACGTCGTAGGCAGCCCCCAGGCCAAGGCCGGTCCAGGGATGCGCGGCGATCATGTCGACCACGGCATGGAAGATTTCCGGCCGGTAGGACGAGCCGCGCTGGGCGATCAGGTCGTACACGAGATAGAAGGCCAGGCCGGTGGCAATGGCCGCCAGCATGGCGAACACCTGGCTGTGGCGGTCACGGAACCACAGCGGCGCCATGATCACGGTGAGCACCAGGGCCAGGACCGCCCCACGGCTCTGGCTGAGCATGGCAAACAACCCCAGGCACGCCAGTGCTGCCAGCCACAACAGCTGCAGGCCACGTTGCCGCGGCGGCTCGTAAAGCAGGAAGAGCACGGCCGAACCGATGACGTAGGCGCCCAGGATCGGGTGCGATATTTCGCCGATGCCCTCCAGGCGGGCCACCAGCGGCATGCCCAGCACGCCGTAGAAATGGATGACCGAAACCAGCGCGGCCACGGCCAGCAAGGCGCTACCGGCCAGCAGCAGCTGACGAATGCGGGCCAGGCCAAGCTGGGCCAGCAGCGGGAACGCCAGCAGGAACAGCAGGATGTAGAGCAGGCGCTTGGCCTCGCGCCCCGGGTCTTGCGCGGCAGACCAGGTCAGGCTGAGCCCGCTCCAAGCCAGCAGCAACAACACACTCCCCCACAAGGCCGGCTGACGCCGCCAGGCCTGCACGATTACTTGCCGTGCGGACCACGCCATTACCAGCGTTGGCAACCACAGGAACAACACCAGGCCTTGCTGATAAATCTTGTTGCTCGGTGCCAAGGCAATCGCTGCCAGGAACCAGACCAACCCCAAACCCAACCAGGCTCGCGCCCAGTTTTTTTGATACAACATCCTTTCCCCCGATGAATCAAAGACACCATCCATGGTGCAACTGCATTATTTTCGGCATTATTGCCGGTCATTTTGCTCGCCAGACGACAAGGCTCTATTCATGCAATGCTCCCGGCTCACCCAGGTCGACTTCGATCAGCTGACACAAGGCGCACAGGTGCTTGAGGCAGATAGCCATGGCGCCAAAGTCTACCTGCTTGCGGATGGTAATTTCCTCAAGGTTTTCCGTAGGAAGCGGCTGATTTCATCTGCACTGCTGCGCCCGTACTCGCAGCGCTTCGTCGACAACGCCGCGCGCTTGGCACAACTGGGCATCCCCACTCTGGAAGTGATCAGCCAGCACAAGCTCGACCTGCCAGGGCGCACTGCCGTGCTGTACCGCCCGCTGCCAGGGCGCACCTTGTTGCAAATGTCGCGCGATGAAGGTTTCAACTGGGGTATTTATCTGCCGCGCCTCATCGAGCTGATCCGCCAGTTGCACCGCAGCGGCGTGTACTTCCGCTCGTTGCACCTGGGAAATGTGGTGGTCACCCCCGACCAGCAACTGGGCCTGATCGACGTGGCCGACATGCGTTTCCTGCGCCCGCCGCTGTCGGCGCGCATGATTCGGCGCAATGTGCAGCACATGGTGCGTTATATCGAACGGGAGAACCTGGGCGACCGGTTCCCCCTTGCCGACTTCGAGGCGGCCCTGCTGGCGCGCTGAGCGTCAGCTGCGCAGCAGGCTCTGCGAGCCGTTGCAGAACGCCTGCCAGGCCTGCTCCGGGGCCAGCGCCTGGCGCTGCCGGGCGGCTACCGCCGGGGCACTGAGCGCCGTGCAACGCTCGATCGCCTCGGCCCAGGCATTTTCATTGGCAACGGGCAGGTAGCCACCGGTGTCCTGCAACTGCTCGCGAAACACCTGCAGGTCGCTGCACAGCACCGGTACGTCGGCCATGACCGCCTCCTGTACCACCAGCCCCAGGCCTTCGGAGCGCGAGGGCACCAATAGCCAGTCGAATGCCCGGTACAGCTGCTGCAGGTCATCGCGGTGACCGCTCAGGTGAACACGCCCGGCCAGGCCCAGCGCGTCGATACGGGCCTGCAGCACCGCACGCAGGGGGCCTTCGCCGATGATGGCCAATTGCATGTCCGGCTGGCGCGCACTGGCCTTGGCGAATGCCTCGATCAGCATTTCGAAGCCCTTGCTCTCCACCAACCGCCCGACCGCGCCCAGCATCACCCCATTTACCTGTGGCAACTGCAGGGCCTGCCTGGCCGCTCCTCGACTCAACAACGGCTCGGCGAATGCCCGCGGGTCAAGGGCCATGCGCAAGGTCTGCACCGGCCTGCCCAGGTCGTGTTCGATGGACGCGGCAAGTGTCTGCGAAACGGCGGCAATGCTCAGCCGCTCGGCCGGGAACATGCGCAGCAGGCGAACATCACTGTCACTCAGGCGCGTCTTGCCGTGAAACAGCACCTTGGCACGCACCTGCGGAACCTGCTCCAACAACGGCAACACCAGCCGAGCCACACCGACACCGTCGAGCAGCACGACTTCAGCCTGGGCCTCGTTCAGCGCCTTGCGCAAGCGCATGCGCAACCATGGGCGCAACAGGCGCCAGAAGTGCCGCCCTTTCAGCGCCCGTGACGGCATGTGCCACTCCCGGGTCGCACCAAGCCCACAGCAGAGCCCACTACCCAGCAGCAGCCAGTTGGTAATCCGGGCATCGGCCCCCGCGTGCGACAGCACCTGCCGATGCACCTTGTGGATGGACATGTACGGCGTTCCACCCGCCCACATCATATTGACGATGTTCATGGGCCCTCTCCCGCTCATGCCAGGTGGGGCAGCGACTTCATTGAACAAAAATGGTGATTCCCATGCCAATCACGGCACCCGCCACGAGCGTCAATGCCAACTTGATCCGATCACGTTTACGACGTTTGGCCTTGCGCTCCACTTCGATGGGCAAGGTCACGTGATTACCGAATCCAGTATGTAATACTGCATCACCCTCCAAGGTGACCGCTGTCAGGTTCAACTCAGCGTAGCGTCGGGAAAGTGCCTTCTCTCCAGCATAGGCGGCAAATGGCGCGCAACGCTGGTAATCGCTCAAGCGACGCAGCCCGGGGTTGAGCGAAAAAGCCTGCCACTCGGCCTTGTCGGACAGCAGCGGGTAGCAAGGGACGCCAGCGATCACCTGGCGATCGCCCAGGTGGATGTACGGGCTGTGGATGGCCAGGTCATGGGCATGGCTGCGCAGCCAGACCTGCAACAGGTTGGGGCTGACCTCCAGGATGGCCCGGGAGTCTTCGACGAAGCTCTGGCGATAGAAGTGCCAGTCGTCCTCGCAGTGAAAGATGTAGGGCGTCTTTACATGGCTGTAGGCCAGGTCGATAGACGGCAGTTGGCCCAGCTTGGGCCGGTTGACGAACACCTTGCAATGCGGCTTCCAGTGCTCAGGCACAGCGGCATGCACGGCATCGTCACCGGAATCTTCGGTGATGAACACTTCGCGAATGGGCGCGGTATTGTAGCGATCGAAACTCTCAAGGGTATCTTTGAGCAGATCGAACCGCCCACAACTGGTCACGACAAGCGTGATGTCACTCTCACCTGAAAAGCGCACCGGACTCCCTCCGCATTGCGACTATCGACTTCCGGCACCCTTTCCGTAGGCGCGAAAGTTCTTATGTTAGATGCCCAGCTTCAGGCGCAGCCGCTGCCATGCAGACAACGGTGGGTGGGGCCTGAGCGCCGGGCGCATGTGGTCGACGATGCTACGTCCAACTGCCGCGAAACTGAAACGGGAAACCGCCAGGTGGCGGCCATTTTCTGCAATCTGCCGCGCCAGCTCAGGGTCCGAACGCAAACGGCGGAGCTTTTCCTGAAGGGTGGGGATACTGTCATAGAACACCACGTTGTGCATGTCCTGCAGGCCCAGCGCGCGGTTCTCTTGCTCGCCCTGGTCATACGCCAGCAACACACAGCCACAGGCCATGGCTTCGAAGTTCTTGATCATGTATTCGCCCATGCCGACGTCGGCACTGACGAAGAAGCGGATCCGGTTGAGCGTGTTGCAGTAGTCCTCACCCGATTTGGTACGGGTCACCACCAGGTTCTCGACCCGACCCAGCTCGTCCAGCAACGCCTTGCGGCCACTGTAGGCCACGCTGTTGGTGCTGCCGACGAAGGCCAGTTCGATGTCGCGCTCACGCCCCTGGTCGGCCAGCAACTGCTCGTCGTAGCCCTTGGGCACGAACACGGCATCGAAACCTTCCTGACGCAGGCGCTCGCTGACCATGTAGCCGGAGCTGATCACCCGCGCCCAGGGCAGCTTGCGGTAATGGGCGCTGAACTTGCCGGTGTACTTGCACGGGATGTAGTTCTGATAGGCATCATGCTCGAGGATGACCAGGTTCGGCACGGTGCGGATGAACGCCGCCTGGCGGATTTCCTGCTTGAAACGCAGGAAGAACACAATGCGGTCATAACGCTCGACCTGCACTTCACGCTTGAAATAACGGCGCAGATTGCGCTGGTCTTCGCTGGTCAGCCAGCGCAGGTCGCACTCGCAGTTGGCCGCGACGCCATCGTACAGGCGGTCGAGAATCGCCCGCTGTTCCTTCTGCACCAAAAATAGGACTTTCATTGCATTCCTTGGGCGCTCTGCGCCATCGCGGTCAACCATGGGGGCGCGGCTACAGCTCACGCCGCCAGAACAGTTCATGTCGGCGCACGGCCTTGCGGAAGAATTCGTTCTCGCCGTAAGGCGACGGCCGCCGCCCGGCCAGCCAGCGCTGCAACAAGCGGCGCAGGCGGCGCTTGAACGGCGCCGGCGGCTGCAGGTCGTGCATCATGCCCAGGGCCATGGCCTTGTCGCGCTGGGTCGCCAGATCCAGCACAAGGCTGCAGGGTGCCCAGGCCTGGGCAGCGCTCAGCTGCGGCGGCAAGGCCACGCCATCACCACTGTCGCCCATCGGCCAGCGATCGTTGTCATGCAGATGGTTGGCGTAGCACAGCAGGGTTTGCGGCTGCCAGGCCAGGCCTTGCAAGGCTTCCAGCACCGCTGCCTGGGCACAGATGTGGTCGGGGTGCGGGTCGAGTTGCGGGTGCGGCATCACCAGCACCTCTGGCCTGGCCATTTCCAGCAAGGCACGCAGGTCCGCCAGCAGGTTGTGCCAGGTCGGCGCGCCATCGCCGTCGGCCGGCAGCGGGAACGGGTTGAACCGGCGGAATACGCGAATGTCGGCGAGGTCGGCCTCGCGAGAAGCGGCCGGCTGGTCTGGCGCGGCCTGCATGGCAGGCAGTTGCAGGCAGAAGTAGCCCAGCTGCACGCAGCGCGACTCCGCCACACCGGCCCAGCGTGGCACGGCGATACTGTCCCAGGCCCGCAGGCGCCCCTTCAGGCGCGCGGCCTCGGCCTTTGCCAGGCCCATCTGCTGATAGTGCTCGGCCTCGATTTCACCAGCGGTCAGGGTCACTACCCAGGTTTCATCGGCCTGGCTGTAGAGGCCATACGCGGCCAGCTCGGCATCATCGGCATGCGGCGCGATCACCATCACCCGGCGCTTTTGCAGCTCGACCGCCGGAGTTATCCACAAGCGCGGCTGGCCCGTCAGCCGGCAATGCCGGCCACGCAGGCGCAACGCGCCAGCCTGCAGCGGTGCGGCAAGGCCGGTCAAGTTGAGGAAGCGCACGCCATCGACGCCGCGCTCGAAGGTTTGCCGGTCGGTCTGTTCACCAGCCACCAGCTCGACCTGCGGGTCGAGGAAGCGCCCAAGCCAGCGGCTTTCTACCCGCAGCTCGAGGATCAGGGTCTCGTTGCCCTGCAGCGCGCAGTCAGCCTTGAGCAGGCCGCCGTTCAGGCTGGCAGGGGCTTGCCGGGTCTGCTCGCCGAAGTCGTAGGCGTAGTCCTCGCCTGGCGCATAGAACAGGTGGTCGGCAAACCAGGCTTCATGGGCCACCCACAGCAGCGGCAACAGCAACAGTGGCAACCACCACCAGCTGAGCACACCCAAGGCCACCAGCGCGACCAGGCCCGCCAGCAGGCCCAGGCGCTTGTTGCGCCGGTGGCGCTTGAGCAACTGCTGCTTGCGGCTCACGCCTGATACACCGGCACGGGGTTGCACCAGCGGTCCTTGTACTCGCGGTCGGCACGGCCGAACGAGAACCGCAGCGGCTTGTTGCGCGCACGGGCGTCTTCCCAGGCGGCCTGGGTATTGAGGAAGCTCAGCACGCTGCCGGGGCTGAAGGCCTTGGTTTCAGGGTCGACACCGCCATTGATGTACTCGACGCTGACCCATTCCGGCGCTTCGACACGGTATACCAGCTGGATGGCGATCGGCTTGCCGTCCAGCAGCAGGACCGAACCGATCAGCAGCGCGCGCAGGCGCTCGAGCACCTCGGCCATGCGCTCGGCACCGGTGGCCGGGAAGCCCCAGCGGCGCTGGAACAAGTCGCAGTACATGCTGGCGATTTCCTGCGCGCTGAAGTCGCTGATCGGGCGCACCACACCGCCCGCCTCTTCCAGCAGGCGAAGCTCGCGGCGCTGGTTGTAGCGGAACTTCTTCGACAGGTCTTCGTGGGCGCGAGCCATGGCCAGCTGTTCCTTCTGCACCTTGAGGCCACTGAAGCGGCCCTGGTTCAGTTCGGACAGGTAGCGCGCGGCATGGCGCAACGGCGCGGCGGCATCGGCCGCCGCCGGCAGGATGATCTCGGCGTTACCCAGGTCGAACAGCGCCTTTTTGCCGGCACGCTTGAGCACGTCCTTGGACAGCGCAAGGTGGCGCCCCCAGGTGGGGATGGCGGCCTTCAGCTCACCGGCCTGGTGCCAGCCCAGGTAACGCACCGGGATCTGCGCCAGATCCGCAAGCTGCTCGACCACCAGAGGATGGGTGGCGACACTGCCGCCAAAGCGGGCCCATGCCTCGGCGTAGGCCTTGGCATCGATCACTTGCCAACCGCGCTCGCGGAAGGCCTGGATACGGTTGAGCATCAGGCCTTCCCCACCAGCGCACGGACCTGCGGCAGCTGCCAGAAGGCCTCGCGCACCGCCTGGTCGGAGAAGCGTTCATGCAGGCGCTGCAGCATGTGCCCGGCACAGGCCTGGCGCTGCTGCCCATCGAGCACGGCCATGTGCTTCAGGCCTTGGGCCAGTTGCCCGGCATCGCCCAGCGGGAACAGCACGCCAACACCCTCGACCACTTCACGGGCACCGCCACAAGCCGTGGCCAGCACGGGTACACCGGCAACCATGGCTTCAAGCAGGACCATGCCGAACGGCTCATGGTCGGAGCTCAGGGCGAACACGTCGAACGCCTGGAAGTAACGACGCGCATCCGGCACCTGGCCAAGGAAGTCCACTTGCCCGGCAATGCCCAGCTCGGCGGCCAGGTCCTTGAGCCTGGCTTCCAGGCGGCCCTTGCCGAGGATCGCCAGGCGGGCACCGGCCGGCAGCCCCGGTAGTGCTTCGGCAAAACCACGCAGCAGGGTAGCCTGGTCCTTGTCCGGGTGCAGGCGCCCGACGTTACCGACAATCCACGCCTGCGCATCCAGGCCCAAGGCCTGACGCGCCTCGGCGCGCGGCACCAGGGCCGCTTGCAGGGCGTCGATGTCGATGCGGTTGTACAGGGTCTGGATACGCTCTGCCGGCCACTGCGGCAGGCAGCGGCGCATGTCGTCACGCACGGCGTCCGACACGCCCAGCAGGCTCAGGCGTTTGCTGAACAGGTTGGCGAAGATGCGTCGCCCCTTGCGCTCGTAGTCACCGAAGGCATGGTGCACACCGATCACCGGCAAGCCGGTGCCCAGCAACGCCACGTAGATCGGCTTGAAGCGATGGGCAATGCAGAAGGCGAAATTGCGCTCGGCCGCGATCCGCCGCAATGCACGGATGGCGCCGAGCTTCAGGCCGCGTACGGCCTTGGAGCTGAACTCCAGGAACAGCACCTCGTCCGACGCGCAGCCGGCCGCTACCTGCGGGTCGGCTGCGCCGGTGAGGAACACCGTGGTGACCTGGTAGCCACGCCCCTGGAACAGGCTGGCGTACTGACGGGCGCAGTCCAGGAACGGCCCGTCATAGCCATGGCAGAACTGCAGGATGCGCGGTTCAGAGCGGCTGGTCATACGGGGCCGCGCCGTCCTTCACAACCAGGATGTCTTCCATGATCAGGTACTGCAGGTCCGAGCCGAAGAACATGTTCAGGGCGTCGGTCGGCGAGCAGATCATCGGTTCACCACGGCGGTTCAGCGAGGTGTTCAGCGACACGCCGTTGCCGGTCAGGTCTTCCAGCGCCTTCATCATGTCGTAGTAGCGCGGGTTGTACTCGCGCTTGAGCACCTGGGCACGCGAAGTGCCGTCCTCGTGGACCACTTCCGGCACGCGGGTCTTCCACTCTTCAGCCACTTCGAAGGTGAAGGTCATGAACGGCGCCGGGTGGTCGACCTTGATCATCTGCGGGGCGACGGTGTCGAGCATCGACGGGCAGAAAGGTCTCCAGCGTTCGCGGAACTTGATCTGCTCGTTGATGCGGTCGGCCACGCCCGGCACGCTCGGGCAGCCGATGATCGAACGGCCGCCCAGGGCGCGCGGACCAAATTCCATGCGGCCCTGGAACCAGGCCACCGGGTTGCCATCGACCATGATTTTGGCGATGCGCTGCGGCATATCGTCGAGCTTGCGCCACTTTGGCGCGTTCGGGTGACGGGCGCAGGCAGCGATCACGTCTTCGTTGGAGTACGACGGGCCGAGGTAGACGTGTTCCATCTTCTCGACCGGCACGCCACGGGCGTGGGAAACGTAGGCGGCAGCACCCACGGCGGTACCCGCGTCACCAGAAGCCGGCTGCACGAACAGCTCTTTCAGGTCTGGGCGGGCGATGATCTTCTGGTTGAGCTTGACGTTCAGCGCGCAACCGCCGGCAAAGGCCAGCTTGCCGGTTTCACGCAGGGTGTCGCCCAGATAGTAGTCGATCATCTGCAGGGCGATTTTCTCGAACAGCGCCTGCATGCTGGCCGCGTAATGGATGTACGGCTCGTCGGCGATATCGCCTTCGCGCTTGGGGCCCAGCCATTCGATCAGCTTCGGCGAGAAGTAGAAGCCCTTGCCCTTCTCTTTATAGCGGCGCAGGCCGATGACGTTGGCGTATTCGGTGTTGATCACCAGTTCGCCATTTTCGAAGCTGGCCAGGCGCGAGAAGTCGTACTTGCTGGCGTCGCCATACGGCGCCATGCCCATGACCTTGAACTCGCCGTCGAGCATCTCGAAGCCGAGGAACTCGGTGATTGCGCCGTACAGGCCGCCCAGCGAGTCCGGGTCGAAGAATTCCTTGATCTTGTGGATCTTGCCGTTTTCGCCATAGCCAAAGAAGGTGGTGGCGTATTCGCCCTTGCCGTCGATGCCGAGGATTGCGGTTTTTTCCTTGAAGCCCGAGCAGTGGTAGGCGCTGGAGGCGTGGGCCAGGTGGTGCTCGACCGGCTCGATCTTGACCTTTTTCGGGTCGAAGCCCAGTTGCTCCAGGCACCAGACAATCTTCTTGCGGTAGCGCTTGTAGCGACGGTTGCCCATCAGGATGGCGTCGAAGGCGCGGTCCGGGGCGTACCAGTAGCGCTTGGCATAGTGCCAGCGCGCCTTGCCGAACAGGCTGATCGGGGCGAACGGGATGGCTACCACGTCGACGTCGGATGGCTTGATGCCTGCCTGTTCCAGGCAGAACTTCGCCGACTCGTAGGGCATGCGGTTCTTCGCATGCTTGTCACGCACGAAGCGCTCTTCTTCGGCGGCGGCAATCAGCTTGCCGTCAATGTACAAGGCCGCGGAAGGGTCATGGCTAAGGGCGCCGGACAGGCCAAGAATCGTCAATGCCAAGGGATTAGCCTCTTCATTCGGTAGAAATGCGCCAGCGGCCTCTTGGGCGGGTGGCGGCTAAAGGGCGGGATTATAACGCAAACATCAGGATAGGCACTGCATTAACCTGTGGGAGCGGGCGTGCCCGCGAACACCGGCAAAGCCGGTGCCATGCACCGCAGCGCCTGCTCCCACAGATGCCCCAAGGCAACTGCTTATTCGGCGATCAGCCAGTCCATACGGAAGCTGCCGGCGGTCTGCGCCAGCTCCTTGGCCAGCCATGGCAGCAGCTCCTTGAGCTCGTCCTCCAGCCCCCACGGCGGGTTGGCGATGGCCAGGCCGGAGCCATTGAGCCCCTGCGGGCTGTCCTGGTGATGCACATACAACTCGACCCGCAGCAGCTTCGGCGCGCCGGTGCTGGTCAGGTCCTGGTAGAAGCGGGTCAGCGAACGCTGGTCCTTGATCGGATACCAGATGGCCGCGACGGTCTGGCGCATGCGGCCGATCGCCTCTTTCATCGCCGTGGTGCAGCGCTTCAGCTCATCAGCTTGCTCGAACGGCGGGTCGATCAGCATGATCGCGCGCTTTTCCTGCACGGGCAGCAAGGCCCGCGGCACATGCCAGCCTTCACCCAGGTGCACGACCACGCGCGGGTCTTTCTTCATGTTCTCTTTGAGCAGCGGCCCGTCTTCAGGGTGCTTCTCGTTGAGCAGGGCGCGGTCCTGCTGACGCATCAGGCGGCGGGCCAGCTCGGGCGAACCTGGGTAATAGCGCAGCTCGCCATCGGCATTCAGGCGTTTGATGATACGCAGATAGTCGTCAGCCATGGCCGGCAGGTCATCGCGATTCCACAGGCGGGCGACACCTTCCAGGTACTCGCCGGTGCGGGTTGCCTGGTCGCCTTGCAGGTCGTACAGGCCAAGCCCTGCGTGGGTATCGATGTAGGCGAACGGCTGTTCCTTGCGCGACATCAGGGCGATGAGGCGGGTCAGCACGATGTGTTTGAGGACGTCGGCGTGGTTGCCGGCGTGGAAGGCGTGACGATAGTTCATGGCAACTCCTGCGGGGGTGGCAAGTTTACCTTGCCTTGCAGGCGGAGTCAGGCCTGGCTGCTGATCGGCGGCGGCTTCTTCGCGGCTAAACCCGCTCCCACAGGCACCTCACAGAATTTGAGTTCTGTGCAATTCCTGTGGGAGCGGGTTCACCCGCGAAGCAGGCGCCGCCGACTCAACGGGTATTACTTGTCAGCGTGATACGCCGCATCAGCAGTCTCGAAGCGCTTGACCATTGCCTGCGACGGACTGCCCAGCTTGCTCACCACGATGATGGCGATGCTGGCGAACAGGAAGCCCGGGATGATTTCGTACAGCCCGAGGGTGTCGAAGTTCTTCCACAGGATCACGGTCAGCGCACCCACCACGATACCGGCCAGCGCGCCGTTACGTGTCATGCCTTTCCACAGTACCGAAATCAGCACCACCGGACCGAAGGCAGCACCAAAGCCGGCCCAGGCGTAAGCCACCAGGCCCAGCACGCGGTTTTCCGGGTTGGCGGCCATCGCAATGGCGATCAGGGCGACGGCCAGCACCATCAGGCGGCCGACCCACACCAGCTCGACCTGCGAAGCGTTCTTGCGCAGGAAGGACTTGTAGAAGTCTTCGGTCAGGGCGCTGGAGCACACCAGCAGCTGGCAGCTCAGGGTGCTCATCACCGCCGCCAGGATGGCCGACAGCAGCACACCGGCAATCCACGGGTTGAACAGGATCTTGGCCAGCTCGATGAACACGCGCTCGTGGTTCTCGGTGACCGGGCCCGCCAGCTCAGGGTGTGCCGAGAAGTAGGCGATGCCGAAGAAGCCCACGGCGCAGGTACCGGCCAGACACAGGATCATCCAGGTCATGGAGATGCGGCGGGCATTGGCGATCGATTTCACCGAGTCGGCAGCCATGAAGCGCGCCAGGATGTGCGGCTGGCCGAAGTAGCCCAGGCCCCAGCCCATCAGCGAGATGATGCCGATGAAGGTGGCGCCCTTGAGCATGTCGAAGTTGGCCGGGTTCGCCGCATCGATGGCAGCGAAGGTGGTGTCGAAGCCGCCAGTGGAGATCAGCACGATCACCGGGGTGAGGATCAGCGCAAAGATCATCAGTGAAGCCTGCACGGTGTCGGTCCAGCTCACTGCCAGGAAACCACCGACGAAGGTGTAGGCGATGGTCGCTGCGGCACCGGCCCACAGGGCGGTTTCGTACGGCATGCCGAAGGTGCTCTCGAACAGGCGGGCACCGGCAACGATGCCGGAAGCGCAGTAGATGGTGAAGAACACCAGGATCACGATGGCCGAGATGATCCGCAACACGCCGCTGTTGTCTTCGAAGCGGCTGGAGAAGTAGTCCGGCAGGGTCAGTGCATCGCCGTTGTGCTCGGTCTGCACGCGCAGACGGCCAGCGACGAACAGCCAGTTCAGGTAGGCGCCGACGGTCAGGCCGATGGCAATCCAGGCTTCGGACAGGCCGGAGAAGTAGATCGCGCCCGGCAGGCCCATCAGCAGCCAGCCGCTCATGTCGGAAGCGCCGGCGGAAAGCGCGGTAACCACGCTACCCAGGCTGCGACCGCCGAGGATGTAGTCGGAAAGGTTCTTGGTGGAGCGATAGGCGGCGAAGCCGATCAGCACCATTGCCGCGATATAGATCACGAAAGTGATCGTTAGTGGATTGCCCATGCGTGTGCCCTGGCGTTTGTTTTTATGTCATGCACAACCGCAGCCATTGCGGTTGCACCCAGGCGGCGAATCCTATGCAACAACGCAAAGCGGGTGCAACCATTTTTCATTTGCAAGTTGCACCTGCTCGTGCATTTTCAGTCAAAGCCGCTTTTTTGCTCCACTTTTGGAGCAACAAGGTCGTTTTTCAGAAGAAAACGCACCAAAAACGACCCTTTCCAAGGTGTGGAAATATCTGTCGGACGAGTTGCACCTTTTCCACGAAAAATTCGGGTTGCACCTGGTTGCACCCGAATTGTCCTACAGCTACTCTTGGCGCCAGCTTAGGCCACAACCGTGGCAATAACGAGGATAAGAAATGGCGACGACCACCCTTGGGGTCAAACTCGATGACCCGACCCGTGAGCGACTCAAGACAGCTGCGCAGTCGATTGACCGCACGCCGCACTGGTTGATCAAGCAAGCGATCTTCAACTATCTGGAGAAGCTCGAGGGTGGTGCCACCCTGACCGAACTCAACGGCCATGCCAGCAGCCTGGCCGACGACGCCGGTGAAGTCCAAGCCGACCACAGCCACCAGTGCTTCCTCGAGTTCGCCGAGAGCATCCTGCCGCAGTCGGTACTGCGCTCGGCGATCACCGCCGCCTACCGCCGCCCCGAGCAGGAAGTGGTACCGATGCTGCTGGAGCAGGCGCGCCTGAGCGCCCCGCTGGCCGAAGCGACCAACAAGATGGCCGCCGGCCTCGCCGAAAAACTGCGCAACCAGAAGAGCGCTGGTGGCCGTGCCGGCATCGTCCAGGGCCTGCTGCAGGAGTTCTCGCTGTCGTCCCAGGAAGGCGTGGCACTGATGTGCCTGGCCGAAGCCCTGCTGCGCATCCCCGACAAGGGCACCCGTGACGCACTGATTCGCGACAAGATCAGTACCGGCAACTGGCAGCCACACCTGGGCAACAGCCCGTCGCTGTTCGTCAACGCCGCCACCTGGGGCCTGCTGTTGACCGGCAAGCTGGTGTCCACCCACAACGAATCCGGCCTCACCTCCTCGCTCACCCGCATCATCGGCAAGAGCGGCGAGCCGATGATCCGCAAGGGCGTCGACATGGCCATGCGCCTGATGGGCGAGCAGTTCGTCACCGGCGAAACCATCGCCGAAGCGCTGGCCAACGCCAGCCGCTTCGAGTCCAAGGGCTTCCGCTATTCCTACGACATGCTCGGCGAAGCCGCACTGACCGAGCACGACGCACAGAAGTACCTGGCGTCCTACGAGCAGGCCATCCATTCGATCGGCAAGGCCTCCCATGGCCGTGGCATCTATGAAGGCCCGGGCATCTCGATCAAGCTGTCTGCGCTGCACCCGCGCTACAGCCGCGCCCAGTACGAGCGCGTGATGGAAGAGCTGTACCCGCGCCTGCTGTCGCTGACCCTGCTGGCCAAGCAGTACGACATCGGCCTGAACATCGACGCCGAAGAAGCCGATCGCCTGGAGCTGTCGCTCGACCTGCTCGAGCGCCTGTGCTTCGAGCCTTCGCTGGCCGGCTGGAACGGTATCGGCTTCGTTATCCAGGCCTACCAGAAGCGCTGCCCGTACGTGATCGACTACGTCATCGACCTGGCCAAGCGCAGCCGCCACCGCCTGATGATCCGCCTGGTGAAAGGCGCCTACTGGGACAGCGAGATCAAGCGCGCCCAGGTCGAAGGCCTGGAAGGCTACCCGGTCTACACCCGCAAGGTGTACACCGACGTGTCCTACGTTGCCTGCGCCCGCAAGCTGCTGGCCGTGCCAGAAGCCATCTACCCGCAGTTCGCCACCCACAACGCCCATACCCTGTCGGCCATCTACCACATTGCCGGGCAGAACTATTACCCGGGCCAGTACGAGTTCCAGTGCCTGCACGGCATGGGCGAGCCGCTGTACGAGCAGGTGGTCGGGAAAATTTCCGAAGGCAAGCTGAACCGCCCGTGCCGCGTCTATGCACCGGTCGGCACCCACGAAACGCTGCTGGCCTACCTGGTGCGTCGCCTGCTGGAAAACGGCGCCAACACCTCGTTCGTCAACCGCATCGCCGACCACTCGATCTCCATCCAGGAACTGGTCGCCGACCCGGTCGCCAGCATCGAGCGCATGGGCACCCAGGAAGGCAGCATCGGCCTGCCGCACCCACGTATCCCGCTGCCGCGTGAACTGTATGGCAGCGAGCGGACCAACTCGGCCGGCATCGACATGGCCAACGAACACCGCCTGGCGTCGCTGTCCTGCGCCATGCTGGCCACCGCCCACAACGACTGGAAAGCCGCCCCGCTGCTGGCCTGCGCCGCCAGCGAAGGCGCTGCTGCGCCGGTGCTGAACCCGGCGGACCACCGCGACGTGGTCGGCCATGTTCAGGAAGCCACTGTCGCCGACGTCGACAATGCCATCCAGTGCGCACTGAATGCCGCACCGATCTGGCAGGCCACCCCGCCGGCCGAACGCGCTGCCATCCTGGAGCGCACCGCCGACCTGATGGAGGCCGAAATCCAGCCGCTGATGGGCCTGCTGATCCGCGAAGCCGGCAAGACCTTCGCCAACGCCATCGCCGAAGTGCGTGAAGCCGTGGACTTCCTGCGCTACTACGCGGTGCAGGCACGCAACGACTTCAGCAACGACGCCCACCGCCCGCTGGGCCCGGTGGTGTGCATCAGCCCGTGGAACTTCCCGCTGGCGATCTTCACCGGCCAGGTGGCCGCAGCGCTCGCCGCCGGCAACCCGGTACTGGCCAAGCCGGCCGAGCAAACCCCGCTGATCGCCGCCCAGGCCGTGCGCCTGCTGCTGGAAGCCGGTATTCCGGAAGGCGTGCTGCAGCTGCTGCCAGGCCGCGGTGAAACCGTCGGTGCCGGCCTGGTCGGTGACGAGCGCGTCAAAGGCGTGATGTTCACCGGTTCCACCGAAGTGGCCCGCCTGCTGCAGCGCAACGTCGCCGGCCGCCTGGACAACCAGGGCCGCCCGATCCCGCTGATCGCCGAAACCGGCGGCCAGAACGCGATGATCGTCGACTCCTCGGCACTGAC
The DNA here is from genome assembly GCF_017490805.1 of Pseudomonas sp. 43(2021). Lineage (NCBI taxonomy): Bacteria > Pseudomonadati > Pseudomonadota > Gammaproteobacteria > Pseudomonadales > Pseudomonadaceae > Pseudomonas > Pseudomonas sp. 43(2021). Next base: position 193,448 of record NZ_JAFGYJ010000001.1, on the reverse strand, counting down.
CGAGCAGGTAGTGATCGACGTGGTGTCCTCGGCCTTCGACAGTGCCGGCCAGCGTTGCTCGGCCCTGCGCGTGCTGTGCCTGCAGGAAGACTCCGCCGACCGCGTGATCGAAATGCTCAAGGGCGCCATGGCCGAAAGCCGCCTGGGCAGCCCGGACCGCCTGGCCGTGGACATTGGCCCGGTAATCGACGCCGAAGCCAAGGCCGGTATCGAGAAGCACATCCAGGGCATGCGCGAGAAAGGCCGCTCGGTCTACCAGGTGGCCATTGCCGATGCTGCCGAGATCAAGCGTGGCACCTTCGTCATGCCGACCCTGATCGAGCTGGAAAGCTTCGACGAGCTGAAGCGTGAAATCTTCGGCCCGGTGCTGCACGTGGTGCGCTACAACCGCCGCAACCTGGACCAGCTGATCGAGCAGATCAACAACTCCGGCTATGGCCTGACCCTCGGCGTGCACACCCGCATCGACGAGACCATCGCCAAGGTGGTGGAAACCGCCAACGCCGGCAACATGTACGTCAACCGCAACATCGTCGGTGCGGTGGTGGGCGTGCAGCCGTTCGGTGGTGAAGGCCTGTCCGGCACTGGCCCGAAAGCCGGCGGCCCGCTGTACCTGTACCGCCTGCTGTCGACTCGCCCGGCCGACGCGATTGGCCGCCACTTCCAGCAGCAGGACGGCGAAGGCAAGCCTGACCGCGCCCTGCACGAGCAGTTGATCAAGCCGCTGCACGGTTTGAAGGCCTGGGCCGAGAGCAACCAGTTGGCCGACCTGGCCGCGCTGTGCAGCCAGTTCGCCAGTCAGTCGCAAAGCGGCATCGCCCGCCTGCTGCCAGGCCCGACCGGCGAGCGCAACAGCTACACCATCCTGCCACGTGAGCACGTGCTGTGCCTGGCCGACAACGAGGCCGACCTGCTGGCGCAGTTCGCCGCAGTGCTGGCGGTTGGCAGCTCGGCGGTATGGGCTGACGGCGAGCCGGGCAAGGCCCTGCGTGCCCGCCTGCCGCGTGAGCTGCAGGCCAAGGTCAAGCTGGTGGCGGACTGGAACAAGGATGAAGTGGCGTTCGACGCCGTGATCCATCATGGCGACTCGGACCAGCTGCGCGGCGTGTGCCAGCAGGTGGCCAAGCGTGCCGGTGCGATCGTGGGCGTGCACGGGCTGTCCAGCGGGGATCATCAGATTGCGCTGGAGCGTCTGGTGATCGAGCGGGCAGTGAGTGTGAACACTGCTGCTGCCGGTGGTAATGCCAGCTTGATGACCATTGGCTGAAGCTGAGGCTGAGGGTTGTTGAAGAAAAGGGAGAGCTTCGGCTCTCCTTTTTTTATGGGGGCTGGGGTTGGGCTGACACGTGTTCGCCACAAAATTTTCGGCGCCTGTGATATCGAGCGCCGCCCGCGCGGCGCTTCGCGGGGCAAGCCCGCTCCCACATTTGTTGCAACGTGCCAAACCTGTCAGGCCATGGTTGCCTGCTTTGTTGGCCTGACGATATCTCCCCGCTGGCGCGGCTGCCGCCCCACATGTCTTTAGTCATGCGCCAAGGCTGACGACCATGGCCTCACAGGCATGGCCACGTTGCAACAAATGTGGAAGCGGGCTTGCCCCGCGAAGCGCCGCGTGGGCGGCGCTCGATCTCATAGGCGCAGGAATTGTTGTGGCGAACACATGGCGGCCTTCATTCAACCTGAAGCCAAACCCTCACTGCTTCATCCCCAACTCAGCATCATCCATCAGTGCCTTGGCCATCGCACTCAGGTAATGGGCAGCCCAGATCATCATCGGCTTCTCATCCATCAGCCCGGTAATGGTCAATTCACGGACATAACCCATCAACTCCGAAGACTGCTCGCGGGCGTCCCTGCACGGGATGCCAGGCTCGATGCGGAAAAGCGGGTGTGTGCCATTCTCGCCCTGGTAGAAGGTAGTCTTGCCGACGGTGAATTGGGTGTCTTCTGTTGTCATTGTTCAATCCCCTGATAATTCTCGACTGCCTGGACCGGCCCTTTCGCGGGCACGCCCGCTCCCACAGGTACGGTGTAACTCTTGAAGCCTGTGGAGATCCTGTGGGAGCGGGTTTACCCGCGAAAGGGCCAGCCCAGGCGACGTATCAACGAAGCCGTACAGCAGGCATCGGGCTGCCTTCATGGAAAGGGGGATAGCGAGGTGGATCGGGGACATTCTTCAGCATTGGTATTTTTCTCGGTAAGGGCCACCACCATCTGCTGTCAAACAGGAGGGTGGCAGCTGTGCATGGGTTGACAGACCGGTAGAAAAATCCAAAAAGCCCGGCGCACGCGAGGTGCCCCATACACAGCCGCCATAAAGGCGAGAGCCATGAGAATTTTCTGGACGGCCTGTCAAAGCCGGTCACTGATTCGCCAGCGACCACCCGAGACTAGGGCCCTACCCAGAGCACCGCAATGACTAAAAGGGGGCTGGGAGTATGTTTGGGAAATGGACTACATGGAATAGGCAAAAACCTAAAAAACTGCCGGGGTGCTGACTGAAATGCGGTAGGGCTGGCAGGTCTCACCTCGCCCTTTGCAGCGCGCCTGTGCGACCGAGCGCCGCTCGGTCGCACAGATACAGAAAGAACCGAAGCAAGCCCCTTTAATGCCCTCGCTCATCCGAGCCTTCGCCAGAACCACCAAAGGCTTAGGATTTTAGCCCCTTCAGAAGCTGCGAAAAGGCTCAACCAAACCCACGTACTGGTATCTGGCAATAATAGAAACAAAGAAAACGACGGAACTATAAACAAGACACGAAATGGAAATTGAACGAAAGCCAGATAACGCCCTGATCTTCTCCCCATACAAAGCAATATGCTACTGGCAACAAGGGATACCTGGACAATCAGTCCCATCCACACCATGAACTCAAGCCCTCCCCCCCACTGTTCCATGTTTGCAAGGGCGGAATTGAAATCACTCACAAAGGGGGTCAAACCTCTATTCAGGCTACTGACCACAACGAAAGAAATGTAAAAAGCATCCATACCACCCCAGAACAAACCGACCAAACGCGTTGACCTTATCAAGCCGATGCTCCAGCTCATTTATCTTTTAACTCATTTTCTTCATTTGCGATTTCACTCGCCAGTCTAACCGAGCCATACAAACCGCACTCCTTCAAGAGTTCTGTTACGCCGAATATTTCTTGTACGTAGCCCCTACTTTGCAAATAATCTCTAATTATCCCGGCCGAAAAGAATGGGGCTTCGACCCTACACTGGTCATCCGTTCGACCGTTCGTCCAGCGAGTGAGCTTTTCCATTGCCAATCCTCCATTCAGAACACCGACGTTTACATTCGCTAGATCAAAAAATCTGTAGGACCACTTCTGATAACGCTGTGGGAAATTTCTCTATCTTTCATGGAAAGCAACACCTGTACGGATGCCAGACCGCAGGTCTCATTACACTTTCTCAACCCATATCACCCAAACCTATTAACCTGTCGCCCACCCCACCACCCTCCTACACTCGCAGCATCCCGCCTCAGGACCGCGACCATGCCCGAGACCCTGCTCAGCCCCCGCAACCTCGCCTTCGAACTCTACGAAGTCCTCGACGCCGAAGCCCTGACACAGCGCCCACGCTTCGCCGAGCACAACCGCGAAACCTTCGATGCAGCGCTATCAACTGCCCGCACCATTGCCGAGAAGTTCTTCGCCCCGCACAACCGCAAGGCCGACGAAAACGAGCCGCGTTACGTCGACGGCCGTGCAGAGCTGATCCCCGAAGTAAAACCCGCCGTCGACGCCTTTCTCGAAGCCGGCTTCCTCAACGCCAACCGTGACTTCGAGGTCGGTGGCATGCAGCTGCCGAGCCTGGTCTCACAGGCCTGCTTCGCCCACTTCCAGGCCGCCAACGCCGGCACCACGGCCTACCCGTTCCTGACCATGGGCGCGGCCAACCTGATCGAGAGTTTCGGCAGCGAAGAACAGAAGCGCCTGTTCCTCCAGCCGATGATCGAAGGCCGCTACTTCGGCACCATGGCCCTGACCGAACCCCACGCCGGCTCGTCACTGGCCGATATCCGCACCCGCGCCGAACCCGCCAGTGACGGCAGCTACCGACTCAAGGGCAACAAGATCTTCATCTCCGGCGGCGACCACGAGCTGTCGGAAAACATCGTGCACATGGTCCTGGCCAAGCTGCCGGACGCACCGCCCGGGGTGAAGGGCATTTCGCTGTTCATCGTGCCGAAGTACCTGGTCAACCCGGACGGCAGCCGTGGCCCGCGCAACGATGTGCTGCTGGCCGGCTTGTTCCACAAGATGGGCTGGCGCGGCACCACCTCCACCGCGCTGAACTTCGGCGACAACGGCCAGTGCGTCGGCTACCTGGTCGGCCAGCCGCACCAGGGCCTGGCCTGCATGTTCCAGATGATGAACGAAGCACGCATCGGTGTCGGCATGGGCGCGGTGATGCTCGGCTACGCCGGCTACCTGTATTCGCTGGAATACGCCCGCCAGCGCCCGCAGGGCCGGCTGCCGGACAACAAGGACCCGCACAGCCCGGCAGTGCCGATCATCGAACACACCGATGTGAAACGCATGCTGCTGGCACAGAAGGCCTACGTGGAAGGCGCCTTCGACCTGGGCCTGTATGCCGCGCGCCTGTTCGACGACACCCAGACTGCCAGCGACGACAGCGCCCGCAAGCAGGCGCAGGAGCTGCTCGACCTGCTGACCCCGATCGTCAAGTCCTGGCCCTCGGCCTTCTGCCTCAAGGCCAACGAACTGGCGATCCAGATCCTCGGCGGCCACGGCTACACCCGCGAATACCCGGTGGAGCAGTACTACCGCGACAACCGCCTGAACCCGATCCACGAGGGTACCGAGGGCATCCAGTCGCTCGACCTGCTCGGCCGCAAACTGGCGCAGAACAATGGTGCCGGCCTCAAACAGCTGATCCGCCTGATCGCCGCCACCGGCGAGCGCGCCAGCCACCACCCGAACCTCGACCCACTGCGCCAGCCGCTGGAGCAACTGGTCAACCGCCTGCAAGGTGTGACCCTGGCCTTGCTGGGTGACCTGGCCCAGGGCAAAGTCGCCGGTACCCTGGCCAACTCCGCCCTGTACCTCAAGGCCTTCGGCCACTGCGTGATCGGCTGGCGCTGGCTGGAGCAGGCGATTCATGCCGAGCTTGGACTGCTCAAGGGCAACCCTGCCGACCGCGACTTCTACCTCGGCAAGCTACAGGCCGCGCGTTATTTCCTGACCTGGGAAGTACCGGGCTGCCATAATGAGCTGGCATTGCTCGAGGCGCGCGACGATACCTGCCTCGCCATGCAAGACGGGTGGTTCTAGGGGGAGCCACCGTGTACACGGAGGCTTCCGAATGTTCGATTCCAGCGCCCTGCTGCGCCAGCGTTTCGCTGCGCTGCGCAGTACGGCCGAGTTGTTTTCCCTGCGCCATGTGAAACAGTCGCACCAGGCGCTGTCGGTGCGCCGCAATGTCGCCGAACCGCCGCTGTTCAGCCAGGACGAAGGCGCCATGCTCACCGTGCGGGTCAATGGCGTGGAGGCCTACGCGGCCACCGCCGACCTGTCCCAGGCCGGCCTGCAGCGCGCCCTGGAGCAAGCCGAGGCGCTGGCCCGGCAGGTCGCCCGGCACAGCCTGCTGGACCTGCGCGAACAGCCCGTCACCAGCGCCCGCCATGACCACATCTCGCCCAACTTCGACCAGCCCGTACCTACCCTCGCCGATTGCCTCGGCCTGCTTGCGGCCGAATCGGCCAGCGTGCCCAAGGACAGCCGCCTGGTGGACTGGCAGGCCAGCCTGGGCCTGAGCCTGGTCGAGCAGACCTACCTGAACTCGGCCGGCGCCGAGTTGCGCCACGCCCAGCGCTTCCTGTTCCCGGGCCTGGGCGTGACCGCCAGCGACGGCCAGGACAGCCAGAGCCGCAGCCTGGGCCGCGACAACTTCGGCCAGCAGGGCGGCTTCGAGATCATCGAGCGCTGCGGCCTGGTCGGCGCGGCCCGCCGGGTGGCCGACGAAGCGCTACAGCTGCTGCTGGCACCGAACACCCCCAGCGGCCCGCGCGACCTGCTGTTGATGCCGGACCAGATGATGCTGCAGATCCACGAATCCATCGGCCACCCGTTGGAGATGGACCGCATCCTCGGCGACGAGCGCAACTACGCTGGCACCAGCTTCGTCAAAGCCAGCGACTTCGGCCACCTGCAATACGGCTCCAGCCTGCTGAACGTGACCTTCGACCCGACCATCGGCGAAGAGCTGGCCAGCTACAGCCATGACGACGACGGCACCCCGGCCAGCAAGCAGTTCCTGATCCGAAACGGCCTGCTGCTACGCCCGCTGGGTGGCGCGCTGTCGCAGTTCCGCTCCGGCCTGGATGGCGTGGCCAACAGCCGCGCCTGCGGCTGGAACCGTGCGCCGATCGACCGCATGGCCAACCTCAACATCGAGCCGGGCGACCAGAGCCTGGATCAACTGGTAAAGGGCATCGAACACGGCATCCTGATGCGCACCAACCGCTCCTGGTCCATCGACGATGTACGCAACAAGTTCCAGTTCGGCTGCGAGTGGGGTCAGCTGATTGAAAACGGCGAGCTCAAGGGCATCGTCAAGAACCCCAACTACCGCGGTATCTCCGCGCAGTTCTGGCGCAACCTGGCGGCAGTCGGCGACCGCAGTACCTTCCAGGTGCTGGGCACGCCCAACTGCGGCAAGGGCGAACCCAACCAGGTGGTGCGGGTGGGGCATGCCTCGCCGGCCTGTGTGTTCCGCCAGATCGACGTATTCGGAGGAGATGCCTGATGAAACACACTTTCGAAGCCTTGGTCGGGGATGTGCACAAAGCCCTGCAAGCGAGCGAACAGTTCACCCTTGGCTACAGCGCCGAACAGTCGCAATTCGTGCGTTTCAACCACGCCAAGGTGCGCCAGGCTGGCGAAGTGAGCCAGGCCAGTGCGCAGCTACGGCTGATCCGCGATGGCCGTCAGGCAGAGCAACAGCTGACCTTGAGTGGTGACACGCAACTGGATAGCCGGCGCCTGATCGCGGCCCTGGAGCAACTGCGCCAGACCTTGCCACTGCTGGCTGTCGACCCCTACCTGCGCCTGGACGAAAGTGCCTGGCACAGCCAAAGCCAGCAGGCGCAGCCGCTGCCCGAACTGAGCGAAGTACTGGCCCTGCTCGACCGCGAGGCCGGCGACCTCGACTTGGTCGGCATCTATGCCGCCGGCCCCATCTGCCGGGGCTTCGCCAGCTCGTTCGGGGCCTTCGGCTGGCACCAGGCCAACAGCTTCAACTTCGACTGGAGCCTGTTCCACGAAAACGGCGAGGCGGTGAAGGCCAACTACGCCGGACAGGTGTGGAGCGCCGACGACTTCACCGCACGCCTGCGCCAGGCGCGGGAGCAACTGGGCTTCCTTGGCCGCCCGGCAGTCACGCTAAAACCTGGGAGCTACCGCGCCTACCTGGCCCCGGCGGCCATGGACGAAATAGCCGGCATGCTGTGCTGGGGCGGCTTTTCCGCACAGGCCCTGGCCACCGGCAACAGCGCCCTGCAGCGCCTGTACAACGGCGATGCGCGACTGAGCCCGCTGGTAAGTTTCACCGAGCAGGTCAGCGGCTCGCTGAGCCCGGCGTTTTCCGATGAAGGCTCGCCGCGCCTGGATGTGCCGTTGATCCAGCATGGCACGGCCCTGCAGCGTCTGATCAGTGCGCGCAGTGCGGCCGAGTTCGAGTTGCTGGCCAATGGTGCCGACAGCTACGAATCGCCGTGTGCGCTCAGTCTGGCAGCAGGTAGCCTGCCGAGCGAGCGGATCCTGGAGCGGCTCGGAACCGGGCTGTATATCAGCAATCTGTGGTACCTGAACTATTCCGACCTGCCGGCTGCACGCATGACCGGGCTGACCCGCTTCGCCACATTCTGGGTGGAGAACGGGCAGATCCAGGGGCCGGTGAGGACGATGCGCTTCGATGACAGCCTTTACAGCTTGTTGGGTAGCCAGCTGGAGGACCTGACCCAGGAGCGCGAGATGATTCTGTCGACCAGTACTTATGGACAGCGCAGTACCGGGTCGAGTCATTTGCCAGGTGCACTGGTCAAAGGCCTGACTCTGACATTGTGACTGGACCTGCCGGCCCTTTCGCGGCTAAAGCCGCTCCCACAGGAACTCCACTGCCCTTGAATGTAGTGATATCCCTGTGGGAGCGGGTTCACCCGCGAAGAGGCCGGCACTGACAAACGAGGAAGTCATGCCCGAACGCGCTCCGCTGGACCCTGTCACCGCCCGCTGGATCCCTTGGGTGGTGGCCATCGCCTTCTTCATGCAGTCTCTGGACGGCACCATACTCAACACCGCACTGCCGGCCATGGCCCGCTCGCTGGCCGAAGACCCGTTGCGCATGCAGGGCGTGATCATCGCCTACATGCTCACCGTGGCCCTGCTGATCCCCGCCTCGGGCTGGATCGCCGACCGCTTCGGCACCAAGCGCATCTTCTTCAGCGCCATCCTGCTGTTCAGCTTCGGCTCGCTGCTGTGCGCCGCCGCCAACAGCCTCGGCTTCCTGATCTTCGCCCGCGTCGTGCAGGGGCTGGGCGGTGCGCTGATGCTGCCGGTCGGGCGGCTGGTGGTACTGCGTGCCTACCCGCGCACCGAGCTGGTGCGCATCATGAGCTTCATCACCATCCCCGGCCTGCTTGGGCCACTGCTGGGCCCAACGGTTGGCGGCTGGCTGGTGGAAATTCTGAGTTGGCACTGGATCTTCCTGCTCAACCTGCCGGTTGGCCTGATCGGCTGCTACGCCGTATGGAAGTTCATCCCCGACCTGCGCGGCGCCGAGCGCACCACGTTCGATGGCCCGGGCTTTCTGCTATTCGGCGCAGCAATGGTACTGATCACCATCGCCATGGAAGGCCTGGGCGAACTGCACCTGCCGCACCTGCGGGTGATGTTGCTGCTGTTCGCCGGCATGGCCTGCCTGGCGGCCTACTGGCTGCGTGCCGGGCGCGACCCGGAGCCACTGTTCTCGCCCAGCCTGTTTCGCGTGCGCACCTTTGCCATCGGTATCCTCGGCAACCTGTTCGCCCGCCTGGGCAGCGGCGCCCTGCCGTTCCTGGTGCCGTTGCTGCTGCAGGTGGCGCTGGGCTACTCGCCGGCACAGGCCGGCATGAGCATGATCCCGCTGGCGGCGGCGGCGATGCTGGCCAAGTCCATTGCCCGGCCGCTGATCGAACGGTTCGGCTACCGCATCATCCTCACCGGCAATACCTTGCTGCTGGGCATACTGCTGGCCAGCCTGGGGCTGGTGGACGAGCAGACACCCTATTGGCTGTTGCTGGTGCAACTCGGACTTCTGGGCGCAGTGAACTCCATGCAGTTCACCGCGATGAACACCGTTACGCTCATCGACCTCGACGACGCCAGTGCCAGCAGCGGCAACAGCCTGCTGTCGGTGGTCGCGCAGTTGGCCCTGAGCCTCGGTGTGGCATGTGCGGGTGCCTTGCTCGGCGGCTTCACCGCGGCGGGCAGCGCCGAGGGTGTGGAAACCACCTTGGGCGCGTTCCAGCTGACCTTCGTCACCATCGGCGTGATGGCCATGCTGGCGGCGGCGATCTTCCTGCAACTGGCGCCGACGGACGGAAGGCGTGCCCGTCGTCCGGAACAACACATGGAGTCGTAGGGCGAATGGCCACGAGGCTGGTAGACTGTGCGGCATTTTTCGCTTCGCACTGCAGGCCCGCCTCGTGACCACCGAATCCACCGCCTTTGCCACCTTGCCGCTGTCCACCGCCATGCTGGCCAACCTGGACGCCCTCGGCTATGCCTCGATGACGCCGATCCAGGCCCAGAGCCTGCCGGTCATCCTCAAGGGCCAGGACCTGATCGCCCAGGCCAAGACCGGCAGCGGCAAGACCGCCGCCTTCGGCATCGGCCTGCTCAACCCGATCAACCCGCGCTACTTCGGCTGCCAGGCGCTGGTGCTGTGCCCCACCCGCGAGCTCGCCGACCAGGTGGCCAAGGAGCTGCGCCGCCTGGCCCGCGCCGAGGACAACATCAAGATCCTGACCCTGTGCGGCGGCGTTTCGCTTGGCCCGCAGATCGCTTCGCTGGAGCACGGCGCACACATCATCGTCGGCACCCCGGGGCGCATCCAGCAGCACCTGGACAAGGGCACCCTGGTGCTCGACGGGCTGAACACCCTGGTGCTGGACGAAGCCGACCGCATGCTCGACATGGGCTTCTTCGATGCCATCGCCAGCATCATCGGCAAGACCCCGTCGCGGCGCCAGACCCTGCTGTTCTCGGCCACCTACCCGGCCGGCATCAAGCAACTGGCCGCTGATTTCATGCGCAACCCGCAGCAGGTCAAGGTCGAGAGCCTGCACGCCGACAACCAGATCGAGCAGCGTTTCATCGAGATCGACCCGCAACAACGCCTCGAGGCCGTCACCCGCGTGCTCGGCCACTACCGCCCGCAGTCCTGCGTGGCGTTCTGCTTCACCAAGCAGCAGTGCGAGGATGTGGTCGCCCACCTGACCGCCAAGGGCATCGTAGCCCAGGCCCTGCACGGCGACCTGGAACAGCGCGACCGTGACCAGGTGCTGACCATGTTCGCCAACCGCAGCAGCTCGGTGCTGGTAGCTACCGACGTGGCCGCGCGCGGTCTGGACATCGATGGCCTGGACATGGTCATCAACGTCGAACTGGCGCGTGATGCAGAAATCCATGTGCACCGTGTGGGCCGTACTGGCCGTGCCGGCGAGAAAGGTATTGCCGTCAGCCTGGTGGCTCCAGCCGAGGGCCACCGCGCCCAGGCCATCGAAGACCTGCAGAAGAGCCCGCTGCGTTGGGACCAGCTGGACAGCCTGAAGCACAAGGGCGGCGAGCCGCTGCTGCCGCTGATGAGCACCCTGTGCATCGCTGCCGGGCGCAAGGACAAGCTGCGCCCGGGCGATATCCTCGGGGCGCTGACCGGTGATGCCGGGATCCCGGGCAAGCAGGTGGGCAAGATCGCGATCTTCGATTTCCAGGCCTTCGTGGCCGTGGAGCGGCCGCTGGCCAAACAGGCCATGCAACGCTTGAACAGCGGCAAGATCAAGGGGCGTTCCCTGAAAGTCCGCATTATCTAAAGCCAGCCAAGGTCCCTGGGGAGCGGGTTTACCCGCGAATGCGATGGTGGGCTCACGGCCGCCTTCGCGGGTGAACCCGCTCCCACAGGGTTCTGTGTTTCTTTCTCATAAGGTTTACACCGTGCACTCCACCGACGTGATCATCCTCGGCGCCGGCGCCGCCGGCCTGATGTGCGCCCAGCTCAGCGCCCGCCGTGGCCGCCGGGTACTGGTGCTCGACCACGCCAACAAACCGGGCAAGAAGATCCTCATGTCCGGCGGCGGCCGCTGCAACTTCACCAACATGTATACCGAGCCAGCCAACTTCCTCTCGCAGAACGCACACTTCTGCAAGTCGGCCCTGGCCCGCTACACCCAGTGGGACTTCATCGAGCTGGTGTGCAAGCACGGCGTGGCCTACCACGAGAAGAAGCTCGGCCAGCTGTTCTGCGACAACAAGGCCAGCGACATCCTCGACATGCTGCTGGCCGAATGCGACGAGGCCGGTGCCGAGATCCGCATGCACACCAGCATCGAACAGATCGAAAAGACCGAAAGCGGCTACCTGCTGCAGACCAGCGGCGGCCAGTTCGCCTGCCAGTCGCTGGTGATCGCCACCGGCGGCCTGTCGATCCCGACCCTGGGCGCCACCGGCTTCGGCTACCAGGTGGCCCGCCAGTTCGGCCACACCTTGCTGCCGACCCGCGCCGGGCTGGTACCCTTCACCATCACCGAGCCCCAGCTCAAGGCACTGTGCACCGAGTTGTCCGGCACCTCGCTGGATTGCACCGCCAGCTGCAACGGCACCAGCTTCCGCGAAAACCTGCTGTTCACCCACCGCGGCCTGAGCGGCCCGGCGATCTTGCAGATTTCGTCGTTCTGGGAAGCCGGTGACACGGTCGAGATCAACCTGCTGCCCGACCGCGATGCACTGACCTGGCTGCAACAGATGCAGGCCGAACGCGCCAACGCCGAGCTGAAGACCGTGCTGGGCGAGGTATTTACCCGCAAGCTGGCCAACCTGCTGGCCGAGCAGTGGTTCGAGTCCCGGCCCATGAAGCAGTACACCCCGGCGGAACTGGCACAGATCGCCGAGAAGCTGGCGAACTGGCAAGTGGTGCCGGCCGGCACCGAGGGCTACCGTACCGCCGAAGTGACCCTGGGCGGCGTGGACACACGCGAGGTGTCGTCCAAGACCATGGAATCGCTGAAGAGCCCCGGTTTGTACTTCATCGGTGAAGTGCTGGATGTGACTGGCCACCTGGGTGGTTTCAATTTCCAGTGGGCCTGGGCATCGGCCAACGCCGCAGCGCAGTTCGTGTAGAGTAGAATCCATTCAGCAGCACGGAACGCTTCTTGCTGGCCGTGCTGCAATGCATTCATTCGCTCACTGCCTAGCAGGCCATCATGTCATCGAGCTCGTTCCGTCAGTCACTGCGTCGCCTGTGGGGCCAAGACAAGTTCAGCTACAGCATCCGGGTGACCATCGCCCTCACCGGCAGCCTGGCCCTGTGCTGGTACCAGAACGAGATGGCCCTGCTGATTCCACTGTTCCTCGGCATCATCGCCAGCGCCCTGGCCGAAACCGATGACAGCTGGCAGGGCCGCCTCAGCGCCCTGGCCGTTACCCTGGTGTGTTTTGCCATCGCCGCGCTGGCGGTCGAGTTGCTGTTCCCCTACCCCTGGATCTTCGTCATCGCCCTGGCCTTGGCTGCCTTCGGCCTGACCATGCTCGGCGCCCTGGGCGAGCGCTATGGCGCCATCGCTTCGGCGACCTTGATCACGGCGGTGTACACCATGATCGGCGTGGACCAGCGCGGCGGCCAGGTCACCGACTTCTGGCACGAACCGCTGCTGCTGGTGGCGGGTGCAGCCTGGTACGGGCTGCTGTCGGTACTGTGGCAGGCGCTGTTTTCCAACCAGCCGGTGCAGCAGAGCCTGGCCAAGCTGTTCTTCGAGCTGGGCAGCTACCTCAAGCTCAAGGCCAGCCTGTTCGAACCCATCCGCACCCTTGACGTAGAAGCCCGGCGTCTGGAGCTGGCCCAGCAGAACGGCAAGGTGGTGGCAGCGCTGAACGCGGCCAAGGAAATCATCCTGCACCGGGTGGGCAACAGCCAGCCCAACTCCAAGGTCAGCCGCTACCTCAAGCTGTACTTCCTGGCCCAGGACATCCATGAACGGGTCAGTGCTTCGCACTATCCCTACAACGCCCTGACCGAGGCTTTTTTCCACAGCGACGTGATGTTCCGCTGCCAGCGTCTGCTGCGAAAACAAGGCTCGTCCTGCCAGGAGCTGGCCCGCTCGATCCGCCTGCGTCAGCCGTTCGTGCTGGCCAGCGGCTATCCCGAAGCCCTCGAAGACCTCAACGCCTCGCTGGAGCACCTGCGCATCCAGAGCAACCCGGCCTGGCGCGGCCTGTTGCGTTCGCTGCGAGCGCTAGCCGCCAACCTGGCGACGCTGGACCGCCTGCTCAGCGCCGCCAGCAACCCGGACAGCCTGGCCGACGCCAGCGACAGTAGCCTGCTCGACCGCTCACCACGCTCACTGAAGGACGTGTGGACCCGCCTGCGCACTCAGCTGACACCGACCTCGCTGCTGTTCCGCCATGCCCTGCGCCTGCCGCTGGCGCTGTCGATCGGCTATGGCATGGTGCACCTGATCCACCCGACCCAGGGTTACTGGATCATCCTCACCACACTGTTCGTGTGCCAGCCCAACTACGGTGCGACCCGGCGCAAGCTGGTGCAGCGGGTAGTCGGCACCGCCGTCGGCCTGACGGTGGGCTGGGCGTTGTTCGACCTGTTCCCCAGCCCGCTCATCCAGTCGTTGTTCGCCGTGGTCGCCGGGGTGGTGTTCTTCGTCAACCGCACCACCCGCTACACCTTGGCCACGGCTGCGATCACCCTGATGGTGCTGTTCTGCTTCAACCAGATCGGCGATGGCTATGGGCTGTTCCTGCCGCGCCTGTTCGATACCCTGGTCGGCAGCCTGATCGCCATCCTCGCGGTGTTCCTGTTCCTCCCCGACTGGCAGGGGCGGCGGCTGAACAAGGCGCTGGCCAATACCCTGGCCTGCGCCAGCGTATACCTGCGCCAGATCATGCAGCAGTATGCCCATGGCAAGCGCGACGACCTGGCCTACCGCCTGGCCCGGCGCAATGCCCACAACGCCGACGCGGCGCTGTCCACCACCCTGGCCAACATGCTGATGGAGCCGGGGCATTTCCGGAAGGAGGCCGACGTCGGCTTCCGCTTCCTGGTGCTGTCGCACACCTTGCTCAGCTACCTCTCGGGGTTGGGCGCACACCGCGACACGGCTTTGCCGGCGGAGGTGCAGGAGCAGTTGATCGAAGGCGCCGGGCAAAGCCTGGCCCGCAGCCTGGACGAGATTGCCAATGGCCTGGCGGCGCGGCTGCCGGTGGCGATTCACAGTGATGCCGAAGAGGCACTGGCCAATGCCCTGGAGCAGATGCCGGAGGAGCTGGACGAGCATCAGCGGTTGGTGCAGACGCAGTTGGCGTTGATCTGCCGACAGTTGGGGCCGTTGCGGACCTTGGCTGCACACCTGATCAAGGAAGGTGCGCCGGCCTGAGTTGTACTATCGCCTGTGCCGGCCTCTTCGCGGGTAAACCCGCTCCCACAGGTATCTCACAGGACTTGAGGCTTGTGGTGTTCCTGTGGGAGCGGGTTCACCCGCGAAGAGGCCGGCACAGGCTGTAGAAATCAGAAGCCATACTGGCGCAGCAACCGCGCAAAACTGCCATCCGCCTTCATTGCTGCAATCGCCTGCTCGAACCGCTCGACGATCCGCTCATGCTCCGGGTGCTTCAGGCTGACCAGGATATGCAAGGTGTTCTCTCCCAGTGGCGGCTCAACCAGCATCACCCCGTCGCGCACCTCCGGCAGCTCGCGTTGCAAGTTGTAACGGGCCACATACTCGTCCTCCACTGCCAGGTTCACCCGCCCTGCCGCCAGCATGCGTACCGCAGAGGAAAAGTTGCGCACCGGCACCTTGTGCAGGCGGGTGTCGCGGTCGAACTCGGGGGAATAGGCGTAATCCCGCACCACGGCGATGCTATAGGGATACAAGTCCGACAGGCTCTTGTAGCGGAACGCCTCGCCCTTGCGCTGCAGCAAGCGAATGCGGTTAGTCAGGTAGGCCGTGGAAAACTGCCCGATGCGGGCGCGCGAGTCGTTGTACCAGGCGTTGATCAGCACGTCATAGCGCCCTTCACTCACCCCCAGCAACGCCCGCGCCCAAGGCACTTCTTCGAACCCACTGGTGTAGCCGGCCCTGGCCAGCGCCGTGGTGACGATGCTGGTCGCCAGGCCGCCGCCCGGCATGCTGGCATCGGTAAACGGCGGCCAGCTGTCCGCCACCAAACGCAACTTGTCCTGAGCCAGAACAGGTGTTGCCAGCATCAATGCCAGAAATCCCAGAACACAAAGCAGTGGCCGCATGCTCACGTCCTTTCGCAATGGAGGGGCACACACTGCCGATGAGATTACACAAAGCCATTGCCGAGGGCAGCGGCCAATAGTGTCATTTTGCCTCTATTTTGGCCGCGATCGTAGATTGCTCACGGATACCCCAGCACTTCGCGAATCTGCCGCAGGTGCTGGATGATCCACTGCTTGTCGATCGCCCCCCAGTCATGAATGCGGTAATGCCCGGCGTGGTTACGCGCGCCTTCCTGCTGTTCGAACTCGCAGACGATATCCAGGTCGGCCAGCGCCGCAATGGTGTCCTGGGCGGTACGCCGGGGCATACCGGTGGCCTCCATCAGGGCGGGCACGCTGGTCGCGGTCTGGCTGTCGATCAGCCAGGCTACGTACAGGCGGCGGTAGAAGCTGCTCTTGGTCTTGCTCACTTCCATGCTGCGTGGTCCTTAACAGTTGCCCGGCAGCTCCCGATAGGTCAGGTAGACGCGCAGGTCGAATTCCAGTTGGTGATAGTCCGGCTCCATGTGCTGGCAGAGCTGGTAGAACGCCTTGTTGTGCTCGCGCTCGCGCAGGTGTGCCAGTTCGTGCACCACGATCATGCGCAAGAACTGCGGCGCGGCCTCCTTGAACAGCGAGGCAATGCGGATTTCCTTTTTTGCCTTGAGCTTGCCGCCCTGCACCCTTGATACCGCCGTGTTCAGGCCCAGGGCCCGATGGGTCAGGTCGAGACGATTGTCGAACAGTACCTTGTCCAGGTTTGGCGCGCTGCGCAGGTATTGCTGGCGCAAATCCTGGGCATAGCCGTACAACGCCTTGTCGCTCTGCACGTCATGGCGGTCAGGGTAGCGGCGCTGCAGGTACTCGCCCAGGCGGCCGCTGTCGATCATCTGCCGCACTTGCTGCTGAAGGTGCGGGGGGTAGGCTTGCAAGTAACGTAATACGTTCATGGCGCTGCATTCGGTGTAACGAACGCCGATTCTAGCCAATCATGGCCCTGGCCAGGAGAAAATCGCCGGGAAGGCACTGGCATCCGTAGCGGTCATCGGGTGAGCCACCAGGAAGCCCTGCACGTACTCACAGCCATTGGCCTTGAGCCAGGCCGCCTGGGCCGAGGTTTCCACGCCCTCGGCGATCACCGTGATACGGTAGTCGGCGCACAGGCTGATAACGCTGCGCACCAACGCCGCATCCACCGCCGAGTCGGGCAAGCGCGCCACCAGGTGGCGGTCGAGCTTGAGGGTATCGATCGGCAGGTCGCGCAACATGCGCAGCGAACAGTCACCGGCACCAAAATCATCCAGCGCCACCCGCACGCCCAGCTCGCGCAAACGGTGAATCTGTTTCACGGCCGCATCGATGTTGTACATCAGCGAGGTTTCCGCCACTTCCACTTCCAGCTGCGCCGGGTCCAGCTGGTAAAGCTGGATGACCCGATGCAGTTCGTCGACCAGGTTGGGCATGACGAACTGCGCGCGGCTCAGGCTGATACCCAGCACCAGTTCCGCCGGAAAACGCTGGCACCAGGCCTGGCGCTGGGCCGCGCCCTGGCGGTAGATCCAGCTGGCCAGGCGGTTGATCAGGCGCGCCTCTTCCAGCAACGGGATGAACAGCCCCGGCGGTACGTCGCCGACACTGGGATGCTGCCAGCGCAACAAAGCCTCGAAGCCACGCAGGCGGCCATCGTTGAAGCCAACCTGCGGCTGGTAAACCAACGTGAAGTCTTGCTGCTCGACAGCCGTGCGTACGCTGTCTTCAAGCATCAGCCGCGAACGTGCCCGGCCGTTGAGCTCCTGATCGTAGAAGCGATACTGCTGGCGCCCGGCCTGCTTGGCCGCGTACATCGCCGCATCGGCCGCACGCAGCAGGCCTTCGACATTGGCCCCGCAGTCCGGATAGGTGGCGATGCCGATGCTCACCCCAAGGCTCACATCCAGCCCTTCCACCTGGTGGCTGATGGAAATGCGTTCCAGCAACCGCTCGGCATAGCGTCCGGCCTGCTCCGGATAAGGCAGGCCGTCGAACAGCGCGGTGAACTCATCGCCGCCCATGCGCGCCAGCAGCGCTTCACTGCCCAGGCAATCCTTGAGCTGTTCGGCCACCCAGTGCAGCACCCGGTCACCCGCGTCGTGGCCGAGCGAGTCGTTGATGCGCTTGAAGCCATCCAGGTCCATGTACATCAGTGCCTGTGCCTTGTCCGAGCGCTCGTTGCGCAGCAACGCACCTTCGGCGGCCTGGTAGAAGCCGCGGCGGTTGAGCAGGCCGGTGAGCGGGTCGGTGACGGCCTGGTATTCCAGCTGCTGGTGCAGGCTGCGCACCGCCGACATGTCCAGTACGGTGACCACCATGGCCTGCTGGTCGGCCGGCAGCGGCGCGCAGGACAACGCCACCGGCACCAGCTCGCCGCCCTGGGTGCGCAGCTGGGCATCGTGCACGCGGAAGATGCGCCGCCCCAGATAGGCCTGGTAGAAGTCCGACTCATTCCACAGGCTGGCACTGGTCAGTTGCACCAGGTCAAGCAGATGGGCGCCCTGCAACTGCTGCACCGACGCTGACAACAAACGGGAAATGGCCGGGTTGGCAAAGCTGATGACGCCTTGGGCATCCACCACCAGAATGCCCTCGGCGGCGTTCTCCAGGATTGAGGCATTGAACGCCCTGGCCGCTTCCAGCTCGCGGGTCAGGCGCTGCAGCATGCGGCGGTTGCGCTGCTGGTCGAGCAGGGCCTGGACCTTGGGCTTGAGGATTTGCGGGTCGAACGGTTTGAACATGTAGTCCACCGCGCCGCTGGCGTAGCCTTTGAGCACGGCCGCTTCGGACTGTTCGTTGGCGGTGAGGAAAATGATCGGGGTCAGCCGGGTGCGCTGGCTGCCGCGCATCAGCCGGGCGACTTCGAAGCCGTCCATCTCCGGCATCTGTACATCCAGCAAAACCAGGTCGACATCGTGTTCGAGCAACGCGCTCAGGGCTTCCATTCCTGAGTTTGCCGTCAATACTTGCCAATCCTGACGGGCCAGCAATGCCCGCATGCTGATGAGGTTTTCGGGGTAATCGTCTACCACCAGAAGAACCGAGTTGCCATCCAGTGGCTGAGGGTGAGGGTGAGCGCCATCCATGCTGCTTCTCTATTTTGTGACCGACTTCAAGATACGCTTGGATCCACTTGTACTCTAGACCTGAGCGGGTAACACGCAATGCAATCAGAACGCTATCAATGCCTCAACTGTACGGTAGCCGACTAACGGTCGGTTTGCCGGGAATATGTGCCGGCCTCTTCGCGGGTAAACCCGTTCCCACAGGTTCATCACTGTTTTCCAGGCCAGTGAGTACCCTGTGGGAGCGGGTTTACCCGCGAAGAGGCCGGCACAGGCGGAAGGTTCCATCACCCGAAAATGAAAAAGCCCGCATCGCTGCGGGCTTTTTCATTAATACCGGAAGATCAGTTGACCTTGGCGGCCAGCTCACCTTTCAGGTAGCGCTGGTACATGCCTTCCAGGGAGATCGGCTTGATCTTCGAGGCATTGCCAGCAGTGCCGAAGGCTTCGTAACGGGCGATGCACACGTCACGCATGGCCTTGACGGTTTCACCGAAGAACTTGCGCGGGTCGAACTCGCTCGGGTTCTGCGCCATCAGGCGGCGCATGGCACCGGTGGAAGCCAGGCGCAGGTCGGTGTCGATGTTGACCTTGCGCACGCCGTACTTGATACCTTCGACGATTTCTTCGACCGGTACACCATAGGTTTCCTTGATGTCGCCGCCGTACTGGTTGATGATCGCCAGCCACTCTTGCGGTACCGAGGACGAACCGTGCATCACCAGGTGGGTGTTGGGGATGCGCTTGTGGATTTCCTTGATGCGGTCGATGGCCAGCACGTCACCGGTTGGTGGCTTGGTGAACTTGTAGGCACCGTGGCTGGTACCGATGGCGATCGCCAAGGCATCGACCTGGGTCTTCTTGACGAAGTCGGCGGCTTCTTCCGGGTCGGTCAGCATCTGGCTGTGGTCCAGCACGCCTTCGGCGCCGATACCGTCTTCTTCACCGGCCATGCCGGTTTCCAGCGAACCCAGGCAACCCAGTTCGCCTTCTACCGAAACGCCACAGGCATGTGCCATGGCAACGGTCTGCTGGGTAACGCGGACGTTGTACTCGTAGTCGGTCGGGGTCTTGCCGTCTTCACCCAGCGAGCCGTCCATCATGACCGAGCTGAAGCCCAGCTGAATCGAGCGCTGGCAAACGTCAGGGCTGGTGCCGTGGTCCTGGTGCATGCACACCGGGATATGCGGGAACTCTTCGATGGCAGCCAGGATCAGGTGGCGCAGGAACGGAGCACCGGCGTATTTGCGGGCACCCGCCGAAGCCTGGACGATCACCGGGGAGTCGGTCTTGTCGGCCGCTTCCATGATGGCGCGCATCTGCTCGAGGTTGTTGACGTTGAAAGCTGGTACGCCGTAACCGAACTCGGCGGCGTGGTCCAGCATCTGGCGCATGCTAATGAGTGCCATTGTGTATCTCTCTCCCGACAAGCGTCGTTTGTTTCGTGCAAGCCTGCCGCAGGGGCGGTTGCTGTTCAAGTAGTGTGGGCCACCCTCGCGGCCCGGCCAGTCACGGTGCCTTGCAGCCCCGCCCAATCAGATCGTTGGTTGCCACCCAGTACACCAGGCCTTCTTCGCCTTTGGTGTGAAAGGCCAGCATGCCATCGCTGTACAGCGCACCCGAGGCCCCCGGCTCGGCCTTGAGCCGGTAGACCTGGTCGCCGCCACCAAGGCGCACATCGACCTGGTCGCGCTGCGCATCGGCGAAACGCCATAGCACTTCAGCCTGGGTGTCGCAGACCCAACGGGTCCAGTCGTCTGCCGGGGCGGGTTGCGCCGGCTGCAGCAGTGAGCATCCTGCCAGTGTCGCCAGGGCCGTCACGGCCAAAAGCGCTTTCATTACATATCCTCTAGATGACCACGCAGCGTCCGCTTGGTTGCCTGGCCCGACGAAATGTCGGGATCAAGGGCAACCCGGCGCCTTGCGCTGGTGGTCTTCGTCGTACTTTTCCAGGCCCTCCGGGCCCACGCGCTTGCTGATGACCGGCACGGTCTCGGCCTGCCACTCGGACTGGTAGCAACCGCCCTTGGGCGGCTGCGCCGGATCGGCATCCGAAGCCGGGCTGCCGGCGCAGGCGCTCAGCAGACCAGCCAGCATCATCACAGGCAATTGCTTGACCATCAGGCCACTCCCTTTGCCAAGCGCCGACGTCATCAGGCCTTGGCCCGCTCTTCCAGGATTGCCACGGCTGGCAGGACCTTGCCCTCGACAAACTCGAGGAAAGCGCCACCACCGGTAGAAATGTAGGAGATATCGGCGCCAACGCCATATTTGTCGATGGCTGCCAGGGTGTCACCGCCGCCGGCGATGGAGAACGCAGCACTGTCGGCGATGGCCTTGGCCAGCACCTTGGTGCCGTTGCCGAACTGGTCGAACTCGAACACGCCAACCGGGCCGTTCCACAGGATGGTCTTCGACGACTTCAGCAGCTCGGCGAAGTTGGCTGCGGTTTGCGGGCCGATGTCCAGGATCATGTCGTCAGCGGCAACGTCGGCAATGGCCTTGACGGTAGCTTCGGCGCTCTCGGCGAACTCCTTGGCAACCACCACGTCGACCGGCAGAGGTACGCTGACCTTGGCGGCGATGGCCTTGGCGGTGTCGACCAGGTCAGGCTCGTACAGCGACTTGCCCACCGGGTGGCCGGCTGCAGCCAGGAAGGTGTTGGCGATGCCGCCACCGACGATCAGCTGGTCGCAGACCGAGCTCAGGCTGTTCAGCACGTCCAGCTTGGTGGAGACCTTGGAGCCGGCAACGATGGCCGCCATCGGCTTGGCCGGGGCCTTCAGGGCCTTGCCCAGGGCATCCAGCTCGGCTGCCAGCAGCGGGCCGGCAGCGGCGACCTTGGCAAACTTGGCAACGCCATGGGTCGAACCTTCGGCACGGTGTGCAGTACCGAAAGCGTCCATGACGAACACGTCGCACAGGGCGGCGTATTTCTGCGCCAGTTCGTCGGCGTTCTTCTTCTCGCCCTTGTTGAAGCGCACGTTCTCGAACAGCACCAGGTCACCAGCCTTGACCTCGACACCGTCGAGGTAGTCGGCCACCAGCGGCACGTCGCGGCCCAGGGCCTTGCTCAGGTAGTCAGCGACCGGCTTGAGGCTGTTCTCGGCAGAGAACTCACCCTCGGTCGGGCGACCCAGGTGCGAGCAGACCATTACCGCCGCGCCCTTCTCCAGGGCCAGCTTGATGGTCGGCAGCGCTGCCAGGATACGCGCGTCGCTGGCTACCACACCGTCCTTCACAGGCACGTTGAGGTCTTCGCGGATCAGTACGCGCTTACCTTGCAGGTCGAGGTCGGTCATCTTCAACACGGTCATGAATGCAGTCCTTCAGGGCTGTTTGTTGCGGGTTGGGTGAACGACGTGCAGATAGTGTTCGGCAACGTCGAGCATACGGTTGGCAAACCCCCATTCGTTGTCGAACCAGGCCAGCAGGTTCACCAGGCGGGGGCCGGAAACACGGGTCTGGCTGGCATCGACGATCGCCGAATGCGGGTCATGGTTGAAATCACAGCTGGCATGCGGCAACTCGGTGTAGGCCAGCAAGCCTTTCAGCGGGCCTTCCAGCGCCGCCTCGCGCAGCACCCGGTTGACTTCGGCCGCGCTGGTATCGCGGGCGGTCTGCAGGGTGATGTCCAGGCACGAGACGTTGACGGTCGGTACGCGTACCGCTTTGGCCTGGATTCGCCCGGCAAGTTCCGGAAG
Organism: Pseudomonas sp. 43(2021); assembly: GCF_017490805.1. NCBI lineage: Bacteria > Pseudomonadati > Pseudomonadota > Gammaproteobacteria > Pseudomonadales > Pseudomonadaceae > Pseudomonas > Pseudomonas sp. 43(2021). The sequence goes on along the minus strand of NZ_JAFGYJ010000001.1, from coordinate 171,125 downwards.
CAGGCGCTCGATGCCACGCGCCAGCCCCGTGGACACCGGGATCACCGACTGGAAGGCCGAACGCGTGCGGCGCAGGTCTTCGTGGTGGTAGGCGTCGATCACCGGCTGGTCGTTCATCGCCGAGTGGATGGTGGTGATCTGCACGTATTCGATGCCGAACGCCTGGTCCAGCACACGCAGCAGCGGCACGCCGCAGTTGGTGGTGCACGAGGCATTGGACACCAGGCGCTCGCTGCCCGTCAGGCAGGCCTGGTTGACACCGTAGACCACCGTGGCATCGACGTCGGCCTCGCTGGCCATCGGCTGCGAGAACAGCACCCGCGGCGCGCCGGCATCGAGGAAGCGCTGGCCATCGGCGCGGGTGTGGTAGGCGCCGGAGCACTCCAGCACCAGGTCGATGTCCAGGGCGGCCCAGTCGATGCCTTCGGGGGTGGCACTGCGCATCACCTTCACGCAGTCGCCATTGATATGCAGACAGTCGCCGTCGACCTTCACCTCACCGGGGAAGCGCCCGTGGGTGGAGTCGAAGCGTGTCAGGTATTCCAGGCTGGCCTGGTCGGCCAGGTCGTTCAGCGCAACGATCTCGAAACCGGCCTTTGCCCCCCGCTCGAACAGCGCGCGCAGGACACAGCGGCCGATACGGCCATAACCGTTGAGTGCAACTTTGTAGGGACGCAGGTGGGACATTCGTTGGCTCGCTAACGCATGATGGCTGTTGGGGCCGCGTTGCGGCCCATCGCGGCACAAGGCCGCTCCTACAACGGGCTGCATGCGCAATACCCTGTAGGAGCGGCCTTGTGTCGCGATGGAGGGCGAAGCCCTCCCCCTTGCACGACCTGGAGGGCGTCACTGCCCTCCATATTTACATCAGTCTTCCAGCAGCTCTTCGGCAGTACCGAGGATGTTCTCCACGGTGAAGCCGAACTCTTCGAACAGGGCCGAAGCCGGCGCCGACTCACCATAGGTGGTCATGCCGATGACGCGGCCTTCCAGACCAACGTACTTGTACCAGAAGTCGGCGTGGGCGGCTTCGATGGCGATGCGCGCCCCCACTTCCAGCGGCAGAACCGACTGCTTGTAGGCCGCGTCCTGGGCATCGAACACGCTGGTGCATGGCATGGAAACCACGCGCACCTTGCGGCCTTGCTCGGTCAGCTTGGCGTGCGCCTGCACAGCCAGGCCCACTTCGGAACCGGTAGCGATCAGGATCAGCTCAGGCTCGCCGGCGCAGTCCTTGAGCACGTAGCCGCCGCGGCTGATATCAGCGATCTGCTGGGCGTCGCGGTCCTGGTGCTGCAGGTTCTGGCGCGAGAAGATCAGCGCCGAAGGGCCGTCCTTGCGCTCCAGGGCGTTTTTCCAGGACACGGCGGATTCCACCGCGTCGGCCGGGCGCCAGGTGTCCAGGTTCGGCGTGCTGCGCAGGCTGGTCAGCTGCTCGATCGGCTGGTGAGTCGGGCCGTCTTCGCCCAGGCCGATGGAGTCGTGGGTGTAGACGTGGATCACGCGCTGCTTCATCAGCGCCGACATGCGCACGGCGTTGCGGGCGTATTCCATGAACATCAGGAAGGTTGCGCCGTAAGGTACCAGGCCACCGTGCAGGGCAACGCCGTTCATGATGGCGGTCATGCCGAACTCGCGCACGCCGTAGAACACGTAGTTGCCGCTGGCGTCGTTGGCTTCGACCCCCTTGCAGCCCTTCCACAGGGTCAGGTTGGAACCGGCCAGGTCAGCCGAACCGCCGAGAAACTCCGGCAGCAGCGGGCCGAAGGCGTTCAGGGCGTTCTGGCTGGCCTTGCGGCTGGCAATGGTTTCGCCCTTGGCGGCCACTTCGTTGATGTAGGCCTGGGCCTTGGCGCTGAAGTCGGCCGGCAGCTCGCCGCTGGCACGGCGCTTGAACTCGGCAGCCAGCTCCGGGTAGGCCTTGGCGTAGGCGTCGAAACGCTGGTTCCACTCGGCTTCGGCCTTGGCACCGGCAGCCTTGGCGTCCCACTCGGCGTAGATCTCGGCCGGGATCTCGAACGGGCCGTGGTTCCAGTTCAGTTCCTTGCGGGCCAGGGCGATTTCGTCGTTGCCCAGCGGTGCGCCGTGGCAGTCTTCCTTGCCCTGCTTGTTCGGCGAGCCGAAACCGATGATGGTCTTGCAGCAGATCAGGGTCGGACGATCGCTCTTGCGGGCGGTCTCGATGGCGGTCTTGATCTCATCGGCGTCATGGCCGTCGACGTTGCGGATCACCTGCCAGTTGTACGCCTCGAAGCGCGCCGGGGTGTTGTCGGTGAACCAGCCGTGCACTTCGCCGTCGATGGAAATGCCGTTGTCGTCGTAGAAGGCGATCAGCTTGTTCAGGCCCAGGGTGCCAGCCAGCGAGGCGACTTCGTGGGAGATACCTTCCATCATGCAGCCGTCGCCGAGGAACACGTAGGTGTTGTGGTCGACGATGGTGTGGCCGTCACGGTTGAACTGGGCCGCCAGCACTTTTTCGGCCAGGGCGAAGCCCACGGCGTTGGCGATACCCTGGCCGAGCGGGCCGGTAGTGGTCTCGACGCCTGGGGTGTAGCCGTATTCCGGGTGGCCCGGGGTGCGGCTGTGCAGCTGGCGGAAGCCTTTGAGGTCATCGATGGTGACGTCGTAGCCGGTCAGGTGCAGCAGCGAGTAGATCAGCATCGAACCGTGGCCGTTGGACAGCACGAAGCGGTCACGGTCGGCGAAATCCGGGTTGCTCGGGTTGTGCTTCAGATAGTCGCGCCAAAGCACTTCGGCGATATCCGCCATGCCCATGGGGGCACCTGGGTGGCCGCTGTTGGCCTTTTGCACGGCATCCATGCTGAGGGCACGAATGGCGTTGGCACGTTCACGACGGCTGGGCATCGCTGATCTCCTGGGGGGCTTGAATAGGTGGTGTCACGAAAAAAGGCGGCCATTTTCGCCCACTGGGGGGGCTTGGGGCAATGACGTATGGTCGCAGTCGGGGGATTTTCCTCTGATTGGCACTCATTTCGGGGCAAAATCTGGAAATCGGTGCCGGCTTCTTCGCGGGTGAACCCGCTCCTACAGGGTCGCACCAAGCCTGAGGGCAGTGCTGAACCTGTGGGAGCGGGTTCACCCGCGAAGAGGCCAGAAAGGGCAACCCCGCACTCCGCCCATCAGTCAATATCAAAACTTTTTGATATTGACCTTGCGAGGGCAATGATACCTGCCTAGACTGCCGCACCATGAACCTCCGTGCGCAATCGATCCCCGAGCAACGCGAAGCATTGGCTGCCCTGTGCAAAGCCAGTGGCGACGAGTTGCGCCTGAACGTGTTGCGCGCCCTGGCCAACGACTCGTTCGGCGTGCTGGAGCTGGCGCAGATCTTCGACGTGGGCCAGTCGGGCATGAGCCACCACTTGAAGGTGCTGGCCCAGGCCGAGCTGGTGGCGACCCGCCGCGAGGGCAATGCCATCTTCTACCGCCGCGCCCTGCCCGACAGCCTGCGCCTGGGCGGCCGGCTGCATGCGGCGCTGCTCGAAGAGGTGGATGACCTGACCCTGCCGCCTGACGTGCAGGCGCGCATCGCCCAGGTGCAGCAACGCCGCGCGGCCACCAGCCAGGACTTCTTCCTGCGCGTGGAAGAGAAGTTCCGTGCCCAGCAAGACCTGATCGCCGGCCTGCCGCAGTACCGCGAAAGCCTGCTGGCGTTGCTCGACAAACTGAATTTCGACCCGGCCGCCAGCGCCCTGGAGGTCGGCCCCGGCGACGGCGGCTTCCTCCCCGACCTGGCCCGGCGCTTCGCCCAGGTCACCGCCCTGGACAACAGCCCGACCATGCTCGAACTGGCGCGTCAGGTGTGCCAGCGCGAGGGGCTCGACAACGTGAACCTGCAGTTGGCCGATGCACTGGGTGCAACGGATGTGGCCGCCGACTGCGTTGTGCTGAACATGGTGCTGCACCATTTCAGCGACCCGGCCCTGGCCTTGCGCCAGCTGGCCAAACGGGTGAAGGCAGGCGGCAGCCTGCTGGTCACCGAACTGTGCAGCCATGACCAGGGGTGGGCGCGGGAAGCCTGCGGCGACCTCTGGCTGGGCTTTGAACAGGACGACCTGGCCCGTTGGGCCAACGCTGCCGGGCTGGTCCCCGGGGACAGCCTGTACGTGGGCTTGCGTAACGGTTTCCAGATCCAGGTCCGCCATTTCCAGCGGACGGCTGGCGACATACACCATCGGTAAATTTCAGGAACCTTCGAGATGAGCGAATACTCCCTTTTCACCTCCGAGTCCGTGTCCGAAGGGCATCCGGACAAGATCGCCGACCAGATTTCGGACGCTGTCCTTGATGCCATCATCGCCCAGGACAAATACGCCCGCGTAGCCTGCGAAACCCTGGTCAAGACCGGTGTCGCCATCATCGCCGGCGAAGTCACCACCTCCGCCTGGGTCGACCTGGAAGAGTTGGTGCGCAAGGTCATCATCGACATCGGCTACAACAGCTCCGATGTCGGCTTCGACGGCGCCACCTGCGCCGTGATGAACATCATCGGCAAGCAGTCGGTGGACATCGCCCAGGGCGTCGACCGCTCCCGCCCGGAAGACCAGGGTGCCGGTGACCAGGGCCTGATGTTCGGCTACGCCAGCAACGAAACCGACGTGTTGATGCCGGCACCGATCTGCTTCTCGCACCGCCTGGTCGAGCGCCAGGCCGAAGCGCGCAAATCGAAACTGCTGCCATGGCTGCGCCCGGACGCCAAGTCGCAGGTCACCTGCCGTTACGAAAATGGCAAGGTGGTCGGCATCGACGCCGTGGTGCTGTCGACCCAGCACAACCCAGAGGTTTCGCAGAAAGACCTGCAGGAAGCCGTGATGGAGTTGATCGTCAAGCACACCCTGCCTGCCGAACTGCTGCACAAGGGCACCCAGTACCACATCAACCCGACCGGCAACTTCATCATCGGTGGCCCGGTGGGTGACTGCGGCCTGACCGGGCGCAAGATCATCGTCGACTCCTACGGTGGCATGGCCCGCCATGGTGGTGGCGCGTTCTCCGGCAAGGACCCGTCCAAGGTCGACCGCTCCGCCGCCTACGCCGGCCGCTACGTGGCCAAGAACATCGTCGCCGCCGGCCTGGCCGAGCGTTGCGAGATCCAGGTGTCGTACGCCATCGGCGTGGCCCAGCCGACCTCCATCTCGATCAACACCTTCGGTACCGGCAAGGTCTCCGACGACAAGATCGTCCAGTTGGTGCGCGAGTGCTTCGACCTGCGCCCGTACGCCATCACCACCATGCTCGACCTGCTGCACCCGATGTACCAGGAAACCGCTGCCTACGGCCACTTCGGCCGTACCCCGCAGCAGAAGACGGTCGGCGACGACACCTTCACCACCTTCACCTGGGAGCGCACCGACCGCGCCCAGTCGCTGCGTGACGCTGCCGGTCTGTAAGTTTCCTGCAGCGCCGGACGAAAGCCCCTGCCGAGCAATCGGCAGGGGCTTTTTTGTGTTTGCCGGCTCAGCGGCAAGGCCGGGCTCGACGGATTCAGGATCGACAGGCACAGCATCGAGCAATGAATTTTTACCAATTTGCCTGCAGGAAAAACCCGAGATTCAGCCGGAAAGCCCCAACAAGGGTTTCTAAATGGGCAAAACCAAGGCAGGATTTCCCCCAACTTTTGCTGCCCCGCCCCGTCAAGGAGGCTTTTCATGAAACGTATTTCGACCCTTTTCCTGCTCGCGACACTAGGCCTGGCCGCTGGCGCTGTACAAGCTGCCCAGCCGGATGCCGGCCTGACCGGTTGCGCCGCCAAGCGCAGCGCCATCGAGAACCAGTTGAAGATTGCCCGTGACCACGGCAACAACGACCAGGTCGCAGGGCTGGAGGAGGCGCTGCGTGGGGTCGATAACTGCACCGATGCCAGCCTGCGCAAGGAACGTGAGCAAAAGGTGCTCGAAGCCCGTCACGAAGTGGCGCAGCGGGAAAAGGACTTGAAGAAAGCCGAGAAGAAAGGCGATTCGGAGAAGATCAACAAGCGCAAGGACAAGCTGGCCGAGTCGCGCAAGGAACTGCAGGAAGCGGTGGAGGATCTGGATCGCTGACTTTCCCTGGTATGCGCCATTCCTGTGGGAGCGGGCGTGTCGAGGCGTCGAACCGCCGCGAAGCAAGCGCCGCGGTGGATGGCACGGGCTTCGCCCGTGTTCGCGGGCGCGCCCGCTCCCACAGGAATTTCGCCAGTTTGCAGAAATCGAGCAAGACAGCTGCTCCCCGCACGGGCAGTCAAGTCAGTGATTGCGGAATTCGGTATGACAAGCCTTGCAAGCCGCTTCGACCTTGTCCATCGGCGCCTTCAACTGCGCAGCGTCCAGCGGCTGGCCGCGGGTGACATCGACCAGTTCGCCAGTGACGCCTTCCAGCTGCCGGGCCAGGTCATGAAAGCGCGCCTGGCGCTCCCATACCTCGGCACGCGCGCTGCTGTCGCCACCATCGCGGGCCTGTGGAAAGTGCTGCCAGGGTTGGTGCGAAAGGTTGTCCAGTTTCAGTGCACCGTCGGCGAACTTCACCCCGTCGAACGGCAACCGGCCACGCAGCATGCCACCCAGGTCTTCGCTGGTCTTGAGCATGTCCTTGAAGATCACCTTGCGCTTGCCCAGCGGGGAGTTCGGGTCAACCCGATCGCAACCCCCCAGGGCCAGTGCTGCCAGCAGAACAACGGTCAATCGCTTCAACATCACGGTCACTTCGGCCTACGCAAATGGGCGGCCAGTATCGCTGCCCAAGGGCCAAAGACCAATAGCCACATAAAAAACAGGGGCGAATATTCATGTTCACCCATGACAGGAACGTACTCATGAAATCTGCCCTGCGCCATCTGGCCTGGACACTGCCGGCGCTGGCCCTGCTGGCCGGCTGCAACGGTGGCGAAAGTGCCAAACCCGAGCCGCACGCCATCGCCACCTACGCCAATGCCACCTGGCAGGACCTGCCCACCGTCAGCGACAGCGATCTGATAGCCGGCTTCCAGGCCTGGCGCAACGGCTGTGAAAAGCTTAAGCGCGACACCGTCTGGGCCAGCACCTGCGAAACAGCCGCCAGCGTACCCGACAATGCCCTGCAGGTACGCGCCTTCCTGCAACAGAACCTGCAGGTATACGGCCTGCGTTCGGCCGAAAACAATGCCAACGGCCTGATCACCGGTTACTACGAACCGGTCTACCCTGGCAGCCTGAGCCAGTCGGCGACCAACCATGTGGCAGTTTACGGCATCCCCGAAGACATGATCGTGGTCGACCTGGCCAGCGTGTACCCCGAACTCAAAGGCAAGCGCCTGCGCGGTCGCCTTGATGGCCGGGTGCTCAAGCCTTACGACACCGCCGAGGTGATCAACCGTGACGGCGTCAAGGCACCGGTGCTGGCCTGGCTGACCGACCCGATGGACCTGCAGTTCCTGCAGATCCAGGGCTCCGGCCGGGTACAACTGGAAGACGGCCGCCAGCTGCGCCTGGGTTACGCCGACCAGAACGGCCACCCCTACCGCCCAATCGGGCGCTGGCTGGTGGAACAGGGCCAGTTGAAGAAGGAAGAAGTGAGCATGGGCGCCATTCACGCCTGGGCCCAGGCCAACCCGCAGCGGGTGCCGGAACTGCTCGCCAGCAACCCCAGCTACGTATTCTTCAGCACCCGCCCGGACAGCAACGAAGGGCCTCGTGGTTCGCTGAACGTGCCGCTGACCGCTGGCTACAGCGTGGCCATCGACCGCAAGGTGATTCCGCTGGGCAGCCTGCTGTGGCTTTCCACCACTCGCCCGGACGGAACCCCGGTGGTACGCCCGGTGGGGGCTCAGGATACCGGTGGGGCAATTACGGGCGAGGTGCGCGCGGACCTGTTCTGGGGCACCGGGCCGGAAGCCGGAGAGCTGGCCGGGAACATGAAGCAGCAAGGGCAGATCTGGATGCTGTGGCCCAAGGGCAAGCCACTGCCTGAAGTACCTAAAGTGCCTTGATCGGTGCTGGATTCTTCGCGGGTAAACCCGCTCCCACAGGGACATCACCGCTCTCGAGAGCTGTGATGATCCTGTGGGAGCGGGTTTACCCGCGAAGAAGGCGACGCGGTCTCAGATCGAAACCACGAAGAACGCCACGATCATCGCCATCCCGGCAAACCACACCAGCGATCGCAAGGCAGCCCAGTCGGCCAGGTAACAGATGATGTAAAGCAGCCGACTGGTGATGTACATCACCCCCAGCACATCCTGGGTCACCTGCTCGGCATTGCCGACGATATCCGCCACCAGCACCGCCGCGGCAAATGCCGGAAAGGCCTCGAAACCGTTCTGCTGGGCAGCATGCGCGCGCCGCGGTAGCCCGGACAGGGTATCCAGGAACGCACGCGGGTCGTGGTTGTCGCGCAGGCGGAAGCGGCCACTGCTGACTTTGGCGATCAAACCACACAGTGGCGGCAAGACCAGCGCAATCAGGATGCACCACAGGGCAACGGTCATGGACAGGACTCCTTGTTCAGTCTTTTCGGGTCAAAGCTTCATTACCAGCATGCCGGCCAACACCAGCCCGCAAGCTAGGAGTCTCGGCCCGCCAAAAGGTTCTTTCAGGTAGCGCATGCCCAACAGCACCACCAGGATCACGCTCAACTCGCGCAGTGCCGCCGCCTCGGCCACCGACCCCAGGTGCATGGCCCACAGCACCAGCGCGTAGCTGAGCAATACGCACAACCCCACCGCCAGCCCCAGACGCCACTGCAGGCGCCAGAACAGCACGAACGGCGCACGTCGTGCCACGCTGGCCAGCAGCGGGAAGGGCCAGGCACTGAGCAAGGTCAGCCACACCAGGTAATCCCAGGGCTTGCCCCACAAGCGCACGGCCTGGCCGTCGAACCAGGTGTAGCAACCAATGCACAGGCCTATCAGGGCCACCACCGGCAGCATCGACCAAGGCAGCCGGTCACCGCCACCGCCCTGCCACAACAGGCAAGCCATGCCACAAGGGATCAGCAGGATGCCGATGATCTGCTGCTGGCTCAGCGACTCGCCGGCAAAGGCCAGGGTCAGTCCCAGCACCACCAGCGGCGACAGCCCGCGCATCAGAGGATAGACCAGCCCCAGGTCGCCCACGCGGTAGGCCTGGATAAGCAGGAAGCGGTACAGCTGCTCGGCCAGCGCCGAAGCCAGCAGCCAGGGCCAGATGTTGGCCGGCGGCACCTCGACGAAGGGCACCGCCAGCACCGCGAAGGCCAACGCCACCGTATCCATGCTGGCGATCACCAGCAGGCGCTCGCCGCTGAATTTGATCAGGGTATTCCAGGTCGCGTGCAGCAGGGCGGCGATCAGTACCAGGGAAGTTGCCAGCACGCCTTCTTATCCTTGTGGCTTTTCATGGCTGTGAATATATAGCGTTCGGGGGCCGCTGTGCGGCCCCTTGTACGGGAACGATTGGAACGAATCTGGTCAAACCTTGTGTCCCGAACCCCGCGCCAGGTCATCAAAGAACTGCCCGAGCCGTTCGGGTTACGACTTGGAAGCCACTGTTACAGGATTCGGGATGCTTGAACTCGTTGCTGCGTTTATCTGCCTCACTACCCTCCTCACCTATGTAAATTACCGTTTCATCGGCCTGCCCCCCGCCATCGGCGTAATGGTCACGGCCCTGCTGTTCTCCCTGATGCTGCAAGGCCTGAGCCTGATCGGCTTCCCTGGCCTGGAAGCACGCGTCGAAGGGCTGATGAACCAGATCGACTTCAACGACCTGCTGATGCACTGGATGCTGGCGTTCCTGCTGTTCGCCGGGGCCTTGCACGTCAACCTCTCCGACCTGCGCAGCTACCGCTGGCCCATCGGCCTGCTGGCCACCGTCGGCGTATTGATTGCCACCGTGGTCATCGGCTACCTGTCGCATTGGGTGTTCGCCCTGTTCGGCTGGCAGGTGCCGCTGATCTACTGCCTGTTGTTCGGTGCGCTGATCTCGCCCACCGACCCGATTGCCGTGCTTGGTGCACTACGTACCGCCAATGCCTCGAAACCGCTTAAAACAACCATCGTCGGCGAGTCGCTGTTCAACGATGGCACTGCGGTAGTGGTGTTCACCGTGCTGCTGGGCATCATCCAGCTGGGCGAGACGCCGAGCATGACCGACACCGCGATCCTGTTCGCCCGCGAGGCCATCGGCGGCGTGGTGTTCGGCGGCCTGATCGGCTACGCCACCTACCGCATGATCAAGAGCGTCGAGCAATATCAGGTGGAAGTGATGCTGACCCTGGCGCTGGTCATCGGCGGCTCGGCGATGTGCTACGAGCTGCACGTTTCGGCGCCGATCGCCATGGTGGTGGCCGGGCTGATCATCGGCAACCTGGGGCGCAACCTGGCGATGAACGACATGACCCGTCGCTACATGGACGGTTTCTGGGAGCTGATCGACGACATGCTCAACGCCCTGCTGTTCGCGTTGATCGGCCTGGAACTGTTGCTGCTGCCATTCAACTGGATGCACCTGGCAGCCGGTGGCGTGCTGGCGCTGGCGGTGCTGCTGTCGCGGCTGCTGACCGTGGCCCCGGCGATCGTGCTGCTGCGGCGCTGGCGCCCGGTGCCCAAGGGCACGGTGCGGGTGCTGACCTGGGGTGGCCTGCGCGGTGGGGTGTCGGTAGCCCTGGCACTGTCACTGCCACAGGGCGAGGAACGTGACCTGCTGCTGTCGATCACCTACATCGTGGTGCTGTCGTCGATCCTGGTGCAGGGGTTGAGTATCGGCCGGGTGGTGCGCAAGGTCAGCGCTCAGCCTTGAGATAGTTTCCGGCCTCTTCGCGGGCTTGCCCGCGAAGCGCCAAATGCTGAACTTATTCCACCGCGGAATCCGGGAACTGGTCCTGGATGTACTTGATCTCGGTCCGCCCATGCGCCGCCGGCAGCCCGTCCTCGCCAAGGTTGACGAAGACCATCTTGTCGACCGTGAGGATGGCCTTGCGGGTGATCTTGTTGCGCACTTCGCACTTGAGGGTGATCGAGGTGCGGCCGAACTCGGTGGCGGTGATGCCCAGCTCGATGATGTCGCCCTGGCGCGAGGCACTGACGAAGTTGATTTCCGATATGTACTTGGTCACCACACGCTGGTTGCCCAGCTGGACGATGGCGTAGATCGCCGCCTCTTCGTCGATCCAGCGCAACAGGCTGCCACCGAACAGGGTGCCATTGGGGTTGAGGTCTTCGGGTTTAACCCACTTGCGGGTATGAAAGTTCATCTGTACTCCTGACCTGCCTGACTAACGTGTAGCAATGATGGCAGAGCGGCCGCTGTCGCTCCATTGAACATCGACTATCGTCGCGATTAATCGACAGAAAACCTTGGGCAAGCCGACGGGCGCGGCTATAATCTCTGCCGCTTTACATGGCCGCCCACAGCGGCGCCATGCCCGCCACCCGTCCGAGGGGCGCTGCAGCAGGCTAGGCCTGTCAGGCTCGGATGGGGCGTTGCTCGCTCTCGCGGGCGCTTAACGCACAACGGCGCCCATTCGCACACTACGAATGGAGGCTCTCATGAGCGCTGCAAACATGCCTGCTGGTTTTACCGATTACAAAGTCGCCGACATCTCCCTGGCCGCCTGGGGCCGTCGCGAAACCATCATCGCCGAATCGGAAATGCCTGCACTGATGGGCCTGCGTCGCAAGTACCTGGCCGAGCAACCGCTCAAGGGTGCGAAGATCCTGGGCTGCATCCATATGACCATCCAGACCGCCGTGCTGATCGAAACCCTGGTTGCCCTGGGTGCCGAAGTGCGCTGGTCGTCCTGCAACATCTTCTCCACCCAGGACCAGGCCGCCGCCTCCATCGCCGCCGCCGGTATCCCGGTGTTCGCCTGGAAAGGTGAAACCGAGCAAGAGTACGAGTGGTGCCTGGAACAGACCATCCTCAAGGATGGCCAGCCATGGGACGCCAACATGGTCCTCGACGACGGTGGCGACCTGACCGAACTGCTGCACAAGAAGTACCCGCAAGTACTGGAGCGCGTGCACGGCATCACCGAAGAGACCACTACCGGCGTGCACCGCCTGCTGGACATGCTGGCCAAGGGCGAGCTGAAAGTCCCGGCGATCAACGTCAACGACTCGGTCACCAAGAGCAAGAACGACAACAAGTACGGCTGCCGTCACAGCCTGAACGACGCCATCAAACGTGGTACCGACCACCTGCTGTCGGGCAAGCAGGCCCTGGTGATCGGCTACGGTGACGTGGGCAAGGGCTCGGCCCAGTCCCTGCGCCAGGAAGGCATGATCGTCAAGGTCACCGAAGTCGACCCGATCTGCGCCATGCAGGCTTGCATGGACGGTTTCGAAGTGGTTTCGCCGTTCATCGACGGTATCAACAACGGCACCGAAGCCAGCATCGACAAGGCCCTGCTGGGCAAGATCGACCTGATCGTGACCACCACCGGCAACGTCAACGTGTGCGACGCCAACATGCTCAAGGCGCTGAAGAAGCGTGCCGTAGTGTGCAACATCGGCCACTTCGACAACGAGATCGACACCGCCTTCATGCGCAAGAACTGGGCCTGGGAAGAGGTCAAACCGCAGGTGCACAAGATCCACCGCACCGGCGCTGGCAGCTTCGACCCGCAGAACGACGACTACCTGATCCTGCTGGCCGAAGGCCGCCTGGTCAACCTGGGTAACGCCACTGGCCACCCAAGCCGCATCATGGACGGTTCGTTCGCCAACCAGGTACTGGCGCAGATCTTCCTGTTCGAGCAGAAGTTCGCCGACCTGTCGGCCGAGAAGAAAGCCGAACGCCTGACCGTTGAAGTACTGCCGAAGAAGCTCGACGAAGAAGTGGCCCTGGAAATGGTCCGCGGCTTCGGCGGCGTGGTCACCCAGCTGACCAAGCAGCAGGCCGAGTACATCGGCGTCACCGTCGAAGGCCCGTTCAAACCGCACGCCTACCGCTACTAAGCGGCAAACTTGACGCTTCAAGCGGCAAGTTTGCCGCTTGCAGCTCAAGCATAAAGGATCTTGAACGATGCCCAAGCCAGGCCGGCCATAACCGATCTGGCTTTTACTTGCAGCCTGCCGCTTGCAACTGGCTGCCAGAGGAACGCCTGATGTCCCAGGAACGCCGTTACAGTTTCGAGTTCTTCCCGACCAAGACCGATGCCGGTCACGAAAAGCTGATGGGCGTCGCCCGCCAGCTGGCCGCCTACAACCCGGACTTCTTCTCCTGCACCTACGGTGCCGGTGGCTCGACCCGCGACCGCACGCTGAATACCGTGCTGCAGCTGGAAAGCGAAGTGAAGGTACCTGCCGCACCGCACCTGTCGTGCGTCGGCGACACCAAGGCCGAACTGCGCACCCTGCTGGCCGAATACAAGGCTGCCGGCATCAAGCGCATCGTTGCCCTGCGTGGCGACCTGCCATCGGGCATGGGCATGGCCAGTGGCGAACTGCGCTACGCCAGCGACCTGGTCGAATTCATCCGCCAGGAAACCGCTGATCACTTCCACCTGGAAGTGGCCGCCTACCCGGAGATGCATCCACAGGCCCGCAACTTCGAGGCTGACCTGGCCAACTTCGTGCACAAGGTCAAGGCCGGTGCCGACAGCGCCATCACCCAGTACTTCTTCAACGCCGACAGCTACTTCTACTTCGTCGAGCGCGCGCAGAAGCTGGGCGTGGACATCCCGGTGGTGCCTGGCATCATGCCGATCACCAACTACAGCAAGCTGGCGCGCTTCTCCGATGCCTGTGGCGCCGAGATCCCGCGCTGGATCCGCAAGCAGCTGGAAGCCTATGCCGACGACACCGCCAGCATCCAGGCATTCGGCGAAGAAGTGATCACCCGCATGTGCGAACAGCTGCTGCAAGGCGGCGCACCGGGCCTGCACTTCTACACCTTGAACCAGGCCGAGCCGAGTCTGGCGATCTGGAACAATCTGAAGCTGCCACGCTGAAATTTTTTGCAAAATCTGTTTAAGATCTGATTAAGGCTTTGGTCATAGACTAAAGCCTTATTCATTTTCCGGTTACACAGGTCTTGCCTGCCATGCAGTCCCACCCGCCATCGCGTCCACAGCTCGTCTACCTGGCATTTGGCCCGGCAACCTACCATCAGGAAGCCTGCTTCAGCATCGTCAGCGCCCTCGCCCACCTGGGCACGGCAGCAGGCGAAGCCATGGACATACAGGTCTACACCGACAACCCGCAGCCCTATGCCGGCCTGCCGGTCACCGTACACCTGCTGGACGAGGCCACGCGCCAGGCCTGGAACGCCCCCCACGGTTATCACTTTCGCAGCAAGCACGTGCTGTTGCGCCAGGTGCTGCAGCAACACCCGCTGGCAGTGCTGATCGACACCGACACCTTCTTCCGCAAGTCGCCGCTGGAGCTGTTCGCCCGGGTAGCCCCAGGCCGCCTGCTGTGCAATGCCATCGGCGCGCGCTACGGCAGCAACCAGAAGTGCCTGCTGTACAAGAACCTGCTGGCCATCCTCGAATCCCGGGGCCTGGCCGATTGCCAGATGCCACTGGTCAACTCCGGGGTGATCGGCCTTACCGCCGAAGACGCCGGCACGCTGGACCGCTCCATCGCCATGATGGACGAGTTCCACCCCCTGGCTCGCGAAGCCTATACCCTTGAGGAGTTCTGCCTGGCGGTGGCGGCCTACCGCAGGCTGGAGCTGGCCGAATGCACCGATGTCATCCACCACTACTGGAGCCGCAAGGCGCAGTTCCGCGCCAAGATCCAGGCCTGGCTGCGCAAGCACGGCCATGACCCGCTGAGCCAGGCGGCGCTGGCCGACGTGCCCCTGGTCAATGACCAGCTGCCACGGCCGCCGGCCCTGCAACGGCTGGGTTACAAGGCACTGAGCATGACCCTGCCCAGCCACGAACGCCAGTTCGCCCGCGAGTTGCTGTATGGCTGCTACCCCTACCCCAACGAGTTCGACCGCGCCTGCGCGCCGGCCTGGTGGGACAAGGCCCTGGAAAACCTCAACGCCCGCCATGGCCACATGGAGCCCGAGCAACTGCGCCAGTGCCTGCGCCACCCGGGGTTGCGCCTGTCACTGGGCGAGCGGCGCAAAGATATCGAGGCACATCTGCTGAAGTCTTCCCACACTTGAGTGACCTGTACCGGCCTCTTCGCGGGTAAACCCGCTCCCACAGGATCTCTGCTGGCTTGCAGACTTGCGCAGTACTTGTGGGAGCGGGTTTACCCGCGAAGAGGCCGGTACAGGAGAACACCATCCCCACTGGCCTTGAACAGGCCGAGCGCGTAATCTCCGGCCATGCCACACGTCGCCCGTCTGTTCTGGATCCTGTTGCTCGCCTGCCTGAGCCCGCTGGCTCTGGGCGAGCGCCTGCGCCTGGTGACCGACGACTGGGCACCCTATGTGTACCAGCAGGACGGCCAGCCGCGCGGCATCGACTACGAAGTCACCACCCAGGTGTTCCAACGCCTTGGCGTCGAGGTGGAATGGCAGTTCCTGCCCTGGAAGCGCTGCCTGGCAATGATCGAGCAGGGCCTGGCCGATGGCATCATGGATATCTTCCAGGCCGAGTCGCGCCAGCCCTACCTGGTGTATGCCCCCGAGCCCATGTCGGAGGTCGAGTTCGTCCTGTTCCAGGCCCGCGCACGTCGCCATGCCGTCACGGCTCTGGATGACCTTGCCGGCCTCACCGTCGGCACCTCACCCGGCTACGCCTATGGTGCAACGTTCAACGAGGCCGCACATTTCAGGCGCGAAGCCGCGCCTACCCATGAAGCCAACTTCGGCAAGCTGATGCTGGGCCGCATCGACCTGGCAATCACCGACCGCAGGGTCGGCCATTACCTGCTGCGGCATCTGGGCCTGCAACAGCAAGTCGAGGAGCTGCCGCTGGTGATCAGCCGCCAGGCGCAATACCTGGGGCTGGCACGCAAGCCGGGGCGGGAGGCACTGGCCCAGGCCTTCGCCGTGGAACTGCGGCGCTTCAAGCAGGAACCCGCCTACGCGGCGATCAGCAACCGCTACATAGGCAACATCGGAAACACTCTCAACGCCGTTGAGCAGCAGGAAAGCAGCACAGCGCGTTAGCTCTGTTATACTCGGGCCTTCCCGCCCGGCTCACGCCCGGACGCTCGGCCTCGCAACAGGCATCCCGATCGGCATCGACGCGCCTTCGCGTCCACCCTCCGTTACCCGGATGTGCAGTGAAAGCCCAGCTGGACCGGACGCGATCGCATCCCACCGATGCCCGTCGCGCCAGGCAGAACATCCCAAACGGGCCCAGCCCACACGAGAACAGGATTGCCCATGTCCTTTGCTTCCCTCGGTCTCTCCGAGGCTCTTGTCCGCGCTATCGAGGCTGCGGGCTATACCCAGCCGACCCCCGTGCAACAGCGGGCGATTCCCGCCGTGTTGCAAGGCCGCGACCTGATGGTCGCCGCACAGACAGGTACTGGTAAAACCGGCGGTTTCGCCCTGCCGATCCTCGAGCGCCTGTTCCCGGCCGGCCACCCCGACAAGTCGCAGCGTCATGGCCCGCGCCAACCTCGCGTACTGGTCCTGACCCCGACCCGCGAACTGGCAGCCCAGGTGCATGACAGCTTCAAGGTCTATGCCCGTGACCTGCCACTGGTCAGCGCCTGCATTTTCGGCGGCGTCGGCATGAACCCGCAGATCCAGGCCATTGCCAAGGGTGTGGACGTGCTGGTCGCCTGCCCGGGCCGCCTGCTCGACCTGGCCGGCCAAGGCAAGGTTGACCTGGCCCACGTTGAAATCCTGGTGCTGGACGAAGCCGACCGCATGCTCGACATGGGCTTCATCCACGACGTCAAGAAGGTCCTCGCCCGCCTGCCGGCCAAGCGCCAGAACCTGTTGTTCTCGGCCACCTTCTCCAAGGACATCACCGACCTCGCCGACAAGCTCCTGCACAACCCGGAGCGTATCGAGGTCACCCCGCCGAACACCACCGTCGAGCGTATCGAGCAGCGCGTCTACCGCCTGCCTGCCAGCCACAAGCGCGCGCTGCTGGCACACCTGATCACCCTGGGTGCCTGGGAACAGGTGCTGGTGTTCACCCGTACCAAGCATGGCGCCAACCGCCTGGCCGAGTACCTGGAAAAGCACGGCCTGACCGCCGCCGCGATCCACGGTAACAAGAGCCAGAATGCCCGCACCAAGGCCCTGGCCGACTTCAAGGCCAACAGCGTGCGCGTACTGGTCGCCACCGACATCGCCGCCCGTGGCCTGGACATCGACCAGTTGCCGCACGTGGTCAACTTCGAGCTGCCGAACGTCGAGGAAGACTACGTCCACCGTATCGGCCGTACCGGCCGTGCCGGGCGTTCGGGCGAGGCCATTTCCATGGTCGCGCCGGATGAAGAAAAACTGCTCAAGAGCATCGAGCGGGTCACCAGGCAGAAGATTCCGGACGGCGACCTGATGGGCTTCGACGCCAGCCAGGTAGAAGCCGAAAAGCCTGAAGTACGCGAGCGCCCGCAGAACAACGGCCGTGGCGGCCGCAACCAGCAGGCCCGTGGCGAAGGCGGCAAAGACGCCAACGGTGGCCGCAAGGACAAGGGCAAGGATAAAGGCAAGGCCAAGCAACAGGCTGCGGACAAGCCGGCCGACAAGGAAAAGAGCGGCGACAGGCAACAGCAGCAACGCAAGCCGCGTGACAAGAAGCCGCGCCAGCAGCAACAGCAGGCCAGCACCAACAGCGTGCCGAAAGTGCCTGCCGACCGTGATCCGGAAGAATTCCTCGACGACGATATCGACAACTTCGGTAACCGTGCCGACTATGTCAGCCCGTACCAAGGCAAAAACCAGGGCCGCAATCGCCGCCCGGGTGGCAATGCCGGCCAAGGTCAGGCTCAAGGTAGTGGCCAACGCAACAACGCGGGTGGCCAGGGTCGCAATGCTGGCCAGCAGCGCAGTGGCGGTGGCGAGAAACGCCCGGCCCGTGCCAACAACGGTGGCGGTGCCCGCCGTGATGGCGGCGGCCGTGGTCGCCCGGCCCGTGACGATGCTGCCCGGCAAGAGCCGGCCGTGCGCAACCCGCGCCAGCCGGAAAAACAGCCGGTGATCATCCGCAAGGAATCCAAGCTCGACCGTTACCCGACGCCGGAGCAGCTGGATGACCTGCCAAGCCGCCCACGCGGTGAGCGCCCGGCGCTGCTGACCCGCAAGGGCTGACAAAAAGCATGAGGGGGCCGCTTTGCGGCCCTTTCGCGACACAAGGCCGCTCCCATAGGTATTGCGCTGCAAGTGAAAACTGCGCAAAACCTGTAGGAGCGGCCTTGTGTCGCGAAAGGGCTGCGAAGCAGCCCCCTCGGTCTTTCAGCTAAGCCGAATTACTTCTGTTTCACACCTTCAACACTGATATCCAGGTCCAGGGTCTGCGAAGTAGCGCCCGGGCCTTTGATGCCGAAGTCGTTCAGGTTCAGGGTAGTGGTGGCGTTGAAGCCAGCGCGCTCGCCACCCCATGGGTCCTTGCCTTCACCGTTGAAGGTGGCCTTGAAGGTAACCGGCTTGGTCACACCATGCATGGTCAGGTCGCCAGTCACGTCAGCGGTCTTGTCGCCAGTCGGCTTGACGCTGGTGGAGACGAACTTGGCTTGCGGGTACTTCTTCACATCGAGGAAGTCGGCGCTGGCAATGTGCTTGTCACGCTCGGCGTGGTTCGACCACAGGCTGGCGGTTTTCAGGTCGACGCTGATCTTGCTGGCTTCAGGCTTGGCGCTGTCCCAGGTGAAGCTGCCGTCGAAGTCCTTGAAGGTACCGTGGATGAAGCTGTAGCCCAGGTGGCTGATCTTCCAGTCAACGAACGCGTGCTGGCCTTCCTTGTCGATCTTGTACTCGGCAGCCATGGCCTGGCCGGCAGAGAGCAGAGCGGTACCGAGCGCCAGAGCGGCAAAAGTCTTTTTCAACATCCTTACTTCCTTCCTATGCAATTGAGGTTGAGAGTCAAGCTTTGCGGCCCAGCATGCGGGTCAGGGTCGCGTCACGGTCGATGAAATGGTGCTTGAGCGCTGCCAAGGCATGCAGCACGGCAAAAATCACCAAGCCCCAGGCCAGCCAGAGATGAATCACGCCAGCCAGGTCTGCCTGGTCGGGCAGGTCGCTGACCAGTGCCGGCACTTCGAACAGGCCGAACACCGGAATGCCGACACCGTCGGCAGTGGAAATCAGGTAACCGGCGATCATTACCGCGAACAGCCCCAGATACAGGGCCAGGTGGCCCAGCTTGGCCGCCAGGCGGGTGAGTGCACCGTGGTTGGCCGGTGCCGGTGGTGGCGGGCTGATGAAGCGCCAGACCACCCGCAGCAGCATCACTGCCAACAGCACCAGGCCGATGCTCTTGTGCAGGTCCGGGCCGGCCTTGCGCCAAGGGCTGTAGTAGTCGAGACCGACCATCCACAGGCCCAGGCCGAACAGGCCGAACACTGCCAGAGCCACGCCCCAGTGCAGGACGATGCTGACCACGCCGTAGCGAGAAGGTGAATTGCGCAGTTGCATGTTGACGTGTTTCCCCGTGAAAGCTGTGCACAGACTAACGCGTAACGTATCGAATAAAAGCGGAAAAAATTGCTTTGGATTATCGAGAAATCCGATATTTATTCTGTAAGCTTCCCATTAAGGAAACATTAACGATAGACGGAGCGTTCGCGGTTGCCAGTGCCGGCCCTTTCGCGGGTCCGGCACAGGTATCAGAAACTGCGCCGACCCTGTGGGAGCGGGTTTACCCGCGAAAGGGCCGGCACTGCCAATAAATCAACCGGCCTTGGCTTGGGTATTGGCTACAGCTTTCTTGGCCGGTTCGGACTTGGCAGTCGCTTTCTTGGCCTCGGCAGGCTTGTGGGCCGGTTTGTGCGCCGGTGCATGCCTGGCAGGTGCAGCCTTGGTCGCAGCAGGCTTGGCCGCCGCTTCCTTGGCCACAGGCGCTGGCGTAACCGGGGCCGGCGCGGCTTGTGGCGCTGGCACAGGTGCCGGCACCACTTCCTCGGCCTTGGCAATCGGCTCGGCCTTCACGTCAGGCTTGTCCGCCCCGCCAAACAGGCGCTTGAAGAAGCCTGGTTTGTCCTGCTTGGCCTCATCGACCGCCTTCGGCTCAGCGTTGGCCGGGGCCTTGTCTGCCTTGTCGCGCTTGTCGGACGAGCCACCGAACAGGTTGGAGAAGAACCCGCCCTTGCTCTCCTTGGCCGCTACGGCGCCTGCCGCTGCCGCCGCCACCGGTGCCGCCTTGGCCGGGTCGAACGACTTGCCGGCCAGCAGGTCCTGCACCTGGCTGGCCGCGCGCTGGCCACTGCGCAGGGCGCCTTCCAGGGTACCTGGGTAGAGGGCGTCGGTATGCTCACCGGCAAAGGTGATGCGCTGCACCGGGCGCTCCCACAGGCGCCAGTACTTGCTGATCTGCCCCGGGCCATAGGCCAGGTAGGCGCCGCCGGTACCGGCGTCGGTGCTGTAGCGCTTGACCTCGTAGCCGGTAAACGAACCACGGGCCTGTGGGTAGAACGCATGCAGGCGGATCAGCACCTGGTCGACCATCTGCTTGTCGCCAAAGGCCTGCAGCAGACGGGCGTTGTCACCGGACAGGTTGATCACCACGTTGGCGCCACCCTTGAGCGCAGGCTCGATCCACAGCATGCCCAAACCAGCGTTACTGAAGATTTCGCCCGACATGCGCGCGCGGCTTTCCCACACCGGCTTCTTGAACTTGAGCATCAGCTGGTCGCGCCAGCCATAGTTGGTGCCCTTCAACGCCGCCAGGTGCTGGCTGTCCAGGCCCGGGGTCATCTGGATCTTGGCCAGGGCGCGCAGGGGCACGGCCATGACCAGGTAATCCGCCTGGTAACCGACGCTGCCGACCTTGACCGTGACACCGTCCTTGTCCTGGACGATGGAGGTCACCGGCGAACTGGTCTTGATGGTCTTCAGTTGCTTGACGAAGGCCTGGGCCAGCACCGGGCTGCCGCCGGGCAGGCGTGCGGCACGCAGGTCACGGTCGCTGACACCGCGATACACGCGGTTCTGCTGGGCGAAGTACAGCAGCGACAGGCGTGATGGCTCATCGTAGCGGGTACGGATCTGCTGGTTGACCAGCTGACGGGCAGTGGTCGGCAGTTGCAGCTTGTCCAGCCAGGTGGAGACGTTGATCTGGTCGAGGGCGAACAGCGTGCTGTTGGCCTGCGGGTTCAGCGGGTCGTCGATCGAACGGGCCAGGTCGTCGAGGGTTTTTTCGTAACGCTTGAGCGCCTCGGCGGTGGCTGGCTGCTTGGTGGCCAGGTCGGTGGCGCTGAAATACTCGCCGTCGATCAGGTAACCTGGGGTACGCACGAACTCCGGTGCCGGCAGTGTTTCAAGTTTGAAACGGTCGAGGTACTGGTTGAGCACCGGCTGCGCCTTGGCGTTGCCGATCCACTCGCTGGTGGCCAGGCCCGAGCGCCCGCCCATGCCCGGTTTGGCTTCCAGCAGCGTCACCTGCCAGCCTTTGTTCTGCAGCTCGTAGGCGGCCGTCAGGCCCGCCAGGCCGCCACCCACGACGATCGCCGAGGGCGTCTTGTCCTTTGCCAGCGCAGCGCCGCTGGACACACCAATCAATACCAACGCGCACAGGCGCACCCAAGCAGCAGCCATGTCGGCGAACTCCGAGTCAGGGGTTACAGAAACGGGGAGAGGCAGGAATGCCCCGGGAGAGATGCGTTAAGAATACGTCAGGTCCGCCGGCCCTGCCAGCGCAGTGACATCAAGTCCTTTTGGCAACTGACATTTTTGCCTGCGGCCCTGCCACACGGTGGCAAGCGAAGCTGGCAAGCCGATGAACAGCAGCGGTTGTCCTGCCCTGCGGCATTGCTTAGGCTTACGCGGTCGAACCAAGCCGCGAAGCCAGGAGAAGTGCCCATGGGCCTCAATGATCAGTGGATGCAACGCGACCTCAAGGTCCTGTGGCACCCCTGCACCCAGATGAAAGACCACGAGCAGCTGCCGCTGATCCCGATCAGGCGCGGCGAAGGCGTGTGGCTGGAAGACTTCGAAGGCAAGCGTTACCTGGATGCGGTGAGCAGCTGGTGGGTCAACGTGTTTGGCCACGCCAACCCGCGTATCAACCAGCGCATCAAGGACCAGGTCGACCAGCTGGAGCACGTTATCCTGGCCGGCTTCAGCCACCAGCCGGTGATCGAGCTGTCCGAACGCCTGGTGGCCATGACTCCGGCCGGCCTCGACCGGGTGTTCTATGCCGACAACGGTTCGTCCTGCATCGAAGTGGCGCTGAAGATGAGCTTCCACTACTGGCAGAACGTCGGCAAACCGGGCAAGAAGCGCTTCGTCACCCTGACCAACAGCTACCACGGCGAAACCATCGCCGCCATGTCGGTCGGCGATGTGCCGCTGTTCACCGAAACCTACAAGGCGCTGCTGCTCGACACCCTGAAGGTGCCCAGCCCCGACTGCTACCTGCGGCCCGAGGGCATGAGCTGGGAAGAGCACTCGCGCAACATGTTCCAGGCCATGGAGCAGACCCTGGCCGAGCACCACGCCTCGATCAGCGCGGTGATCGTCGAGCCGCTGATCCAGGGTGCCGGCGGCATGCGCATGTACCACCCGGTGTACCTCAAGCTGCTGCGCGAGGCCTGTGACCGCTACGACGTGCACCTGATCCACGACGAGATCGCCGTGGGCTTTGGCCGCACCGGCACGATGTTCGCCTGCGAACAGGCCGGCATCCGCCCGGACTTCCTGTGCCTGTCCAAGGCCCTGACCGGCGGCTATCTGCCGCTGGCCGCCTGCCTGACCACCGACAAGGTGTACCAGGCGTTCTACGACGACTACCCGACCCTGCGCGCGTTCCTCCACTCGCACAGCTACACCGGCAACCCGCTGGCCTGCGCCGCGGCGCTGGCGACCCTGGACATCTTCGAGCAAGACAACGTGATCGAGGCCAACAAGGCCCTGTCCACACGCATGGCCAGCGCCACCGCGCACCTGGCCGACCACGCGCATGTGGCCGAGATTCGCCAGACCGGCATGGCCCTGGCGATCGAGATGGTCCAGGACAAGGCCGGCAAGGTCGCCTACCCGTGGCAGGAACGGCGTGGCCTGAAGGTGTTCGAGCATGCCCTGACGCGTGGCGCCCTGCTGCGCCCGCTGGGCAGCGTGGTGTACTTCCTGCCGCCGTATGTGATTACGCCGGAGCAGATCGACTTCCTGGCAGAAGTGGCCAGCGAAGGCATCGACATTGCCACCCGCGATAGCGTCAGCGTGGCCGTACCGGCCAACTTCCACCCCGACTTCCGCGACCCGGGCTAGGTCCTACAGCCTGCCGCCTAACCCTGTGGGAGCGGGTTCACCCGCGAATGCGATAGTGGACTCACCGCCGCATTCGCGGGTAAACCCGCTCCCACAGGGTCACATGTTCCCTTTTCGTCCGAGCTGAACCATGAGACTGTCCCGCTTTTTCATCGACGCCCCCCTGAGCCTTGGCGAGCACGACCTGCCCGAAGCCCAGGCCCACTACATCGGTCGCGTGCTGCGCATGGCCCCCGGCGACGCCGTGCAGCTGTTCGACGGCAGCGGCCAGGAATACCGCGGCCAGTTGCTCGAAGTGGGCAAGAAAACCGTCCGCGTCAGCCTCGACCAGGCCCTGGCCGGCCAGGCCGATTCACCCCTGCACGTCCACCTCGGCCAAGGCCTGTCCCGTGGCGAGCGCATGGACTGGGCGATCCAGAAGGCCACCGAGCTGGGCGCGAACGAAATAACCCCGATCGTCAGTGAACGCTGCGAAGTGCGGCTGAAGGACGAACGCGCCGACAAGCGCCTGGCCCACTGGCGCCAGGTGGCGATCAGCGCCTGCGAACAATGCGGCCGCTCGACCTTGCCGGTCATCCACCCGCCAGTGACACTGGCCGAATGGCTCAATAGTGCCAAGGCCGACCTGAAACTGGTCCTGCACCCGGTGGCCGAACCGCTCACCAGCCACGCCAAGCCTGCCACCCTGGCCTTCCTGATCGGCCCCGAAGGCGGCCTGAGCGAAGCGGAGGTCGAGCAGGCCAAGGCTGCCGGTTTCCACGCCGCACGCCTTGGCCCGCGGGTACTGCGCACCGAAACCGCACCGGTGGTGGCACTGTCGGTGGCGCAGCAACTGTGGGGCGACTTTTAACTAACGCACGTAGAGCGACACCGCCACGAAGTGCATGAGGCTGCCGGCGATCACGAACAGGTGCCAGATGCCATGCCAGTGGCGGAAGCGGCTGTCGAAGGCGAAGAAGATGATGCCGACGGTGTAGAACACCCCGCCGGCGGCAAGCCAGGCAAAGCCGGCGCTGCCGAGCGAGTGCAGCAACGGCTTGACCGCCACCAGCACGATCCAGCCCATCACCGCATAGATGATGATCGACAGGATGCGCGCCTCGGAGCGCGGCTTGATCTCCTGCAGCATGCCGATCACCGCCAGCCCCCAGACCACCCCGAACAGGCTCCAGCCCCAGGGGCCGCGCAGGCTGACCAGGCAGAACGGCGTGTAGCTGCCGGCAATCAGCAGGTAGATCGACAGGTGATCGAGCTTGCGCATGATCACTTTCGCCCGCCCACGAGTGCTGTGGTACAGGGTGGAAATGCTGTACAGCAACAGCAAGGTGCCGCCGTAGATGGAGAAACTGACGATCTTCCACGGGTCGCCCTGCAGGCCCGCGACCACGATCAGCCAGATGGCACCGATACAGGCCAGGACGGCACCGACCAGGTGGGTCCAGGCGTTGAAGCGTTCACCGTGATACATGCAAACACAGACCTCCTGAGGTGGGCTGGGTTCCTGCGTCCTTCTGCTACGGCCTCTTCGCGGGTAAACCCGCTCCCACAGGTACGGCACCGCCCTCAGGCTTTTTGGGATCCCTGTGGGAGCGGGTTCACCCGCGAAGAGGCCCTGTGCCTTACATCCTAACCAAAGTCAGGTTGCAGTTCCGCGTCACGCACCAGCCGTTCCAGCCCGACCAGGTCCGGCACCCGCGCCACCTGTTCGCCCACCTGCACCGCCGCCAGCTCCAGGCGCCCCAGCGCCACGTCCACGTAATTAAGCTGGCTGTCGAGCTTGCACGAGCGCGGAATGTCCTGCAGCAACACTGCCAGGTAACGCAGCCCGGTATCACCCAAAGCATTGAGCACCACTACGCGCGCCCGCTCGCCGCAGGGTGTCTCGCCACCGCACGCGGCCTCGAAGCCGATCAGCGGCAGGCGCTGCTGGCGCCAGTCGATCCAGCCCAGGTGCCAGGCCGGCTCGCCGCGCTGGCACACCAGATTGCGCTGGCCACTCAGTTCGGCCACCGCCACGTTGGGCAACACCAGGGTACGGTCGCCCAATGGCAGCAAAAGCCCGGTCAGGCTGCTGCGCTGGCCGGCGATCAGTTCAAGCATGGGTCTGGCTCCAGTGGGCAATGCTCTGCAACAGGACCGACTCCTGGTACGGCTTGCCCAGGTATTCGTTGACGCCGATGGCCATGGCACGGTCGCGGTGCTTCTGCCCGGTGCGCGACGTGATCATGATGATCGGCAAGTCTTTCAGCCGCTCGTCACGGCGAATGCGTGTGGCCACCTCGAAGCCGTCCATGCGCGGCATCTCGATGTCCAGCAGCAATACATCAGGGCGGTGTTCTTCCAGCAGGGCCATGGCATCGACCCCGTCCTTGGCCGTCAGCACGCTCATGCCATGGCGCTCCAGCAGGCGGCTGGTGACCTTGCGCACGGTCACCGAGTCGTCCACCACCATGACCAGCAAGGCCCGCCGCGGCGCCGGGCCGAACACCTGGCGCTGGGCCCCGCCGCCGCCCGGCAGGCGCGCCAGGCGCCGCTGCTGGCCACGCAACTGGCCCAGCAGGTCGAGAATCAACACCACCCGGCCATCGCCCAGCAGCGTCGCCCCCGACAACCCGGCAACGGCAGCAAACTGCGGCCCCAGGCTCTTCACCACGATCTCGCGGCTGGGCGACAAGCTGTCGGCCTGGATGGCGAATGACTGCTCCTGGGAATGCACCAGCAGTACCGGTAGCGGCACGCTCTGTCCGAGCAATGCCGGGCGCGGCATGCCCTGCAGCAGTTCACCCAGGTAGCGCAGCTCGTATTCGTGGCCGGCGTACACATAACGCGGGGCGTCCAGCTGGTAGCACGCTGCCAGTTCAGCCGCCGGCACCCGGACGATGCCCTCGATGGTGTTCAGCGGAATGGCGTACTGCTCTTCGCCCAGGTGCACCATCAGCGCACGGTTGACCGACACGGTGAATGGCAGGCGGATCAGGAAGCGCGCGCCCTTGCCCTGGGCCGACTCGATACTCATCGAGCCGCCCAGCTGCTTGACCTCTTCGTGTACCACGTCCATGCCCAGACCACGCCCGGAAATCTGGGTGATTTTCTCGGCAGTGGAAAAGCCCGGGCGCAGGATGAACTGGAGGATCTCGTGATCGCTCAAATGCGCCTGTGGGTCCAGCAGGCCACGCTTGATGGCCTTGCGGCGCACCGCTTCCAGTGGCACGCCGGCACCGTCGTCGGTCATTTCGATAACGATGTCTGCGCCTTCGTGCAGTAAATTCAGGTGAATGGTGCCCTGCTCCGGCTTGCCGGCGGCCAGGCGCATTTCGCGGCTTTCCAGGCCATGGTCGACGGCGTTGCGCAGCATGTGCTCCAGCGGCGCCACCATGCGTTCGAGCACGCTGCGGTCCAGTTCGCCCTCGGCATTGCCGACCACCAGTTCCACCTGCTTGCCCAGCTCGCTGGCCACCTGCCGCACCACACGCTGCAAGCGTGGCACCAGGCGCTCGAAGGGCACCATCAGGGTGGCGGTCAGACCTTCCTGCAACTGGCTGTTCACTCGCGCCTGCTGCTGCAGCAGGCTGTAGGCTTCCTGGGCACGATGTGCCAGGGTTTCCTTGAGGTCGAGCAAGTCCGAGGCGGACTCGAACAGGGCCCGCGACAGCTGCTGCAGCTGCGAGTGGCGGTCCATTTCCAGCGGGTCGAAGTCATCATAGGCATCGCCTTCGAACTGCTGGCGGCTGGAGATCCGCCCTTGGGTTTCGATGTCCAGGCGCAGCAACTGGTCGCGCATGCGCTCGAGGGTGGTTTCCATCTCGTTGAGGGTGAACTGCGCATCGTTGACCTGCTGCTCGATGCGCCCACGGATGACCGAGTGCTCACCGGCCAGGTTGCCCAGGTCGTCGAGCAACTCGGCATCGACCTTGACCATGTCGCCCGGTACCCGCTCCGGTGCCACCGCCGGCGCCTCAATGGTCGCAGCCTCGATCGGCCCCTGGCCGGCGGCGCTGTCGGCAAGGGCCGAGAAGCTGAAGTTGCGAATGTAGTCGATCAGCGCCGTGGCGGCATGCAACGGCTGCCCCAGGCGCACGGCATCGAGCATGTGCGCCAGGCGGTCATGGCAGTTCTGCAGCAAGGCGAACAGGGGCGCGCTCGGCGGCATGCGGCCAGCGGCCAGCAGCTCGTAGAGGAACTCCAGCTCGTGGGCCAGGTCGCCGATCGGCGCAATTTCGACCATGCGCGCCACACCCTTGAGGGTGTGCAGGTCGCGCATCAGGTTGTCCACCTCGACGCTGCTGCGCGGGTCGGCCTGCCAGCGTGCCAGGGCTGCGGCGGCGCTCTCGACGATGTCCGAGCTTTCTTCGAGGAAAACTTCCAGCAGCTCTTCGCCAGGGCTTTCCGGCTCTTCGACCAGCGGCTCAGCCACTGCGGGCAGCGAAGGGTTGTGCGCCAGCCCCAGGCCAAGGGTATCTGCCAGGTCCATGTCCGGGTGCAGCGGCGTGACCGTGTCGATGCCCACCAGGCCGGTGGCCTCCGGTGCCAGGGCCTGGCCCAGCAGGTTGCGCAGGCTGTCGACCAGCTCCGGCCGTGGCGGGATATCCTGCCCGGCCGCCACTTCGTCGAGCATGTCCAGCAGGGCTTCATGGGCCCGCTGCGCCTGGGCGAAGAAGCGCGCATCGGCGGGCAGGCTGCCCTCCTCCACGGCACCGTACAGGTCGAGCAAGGCCTCGCACACGTCATCCATCTGCCACAGGTCGGCCAGGTGCGCGGCGTGCCCCAGGGTGGTCAGTTCGTCGAGCAGGGAATCCAACGCATCGCGCTGGCCGGGCTGTTCCTGCCAGCGCGACAGCAACGACTCGGCATCCAGCAGGATATCCATGGCCTGGGCCAGGAAACTGGCGATCAACTGCGGGTCACGCTTGTTGCGCCGCGCATGCTGCGGGTCGTCATGCAAGCTGGCCAGGCGCCCATCCACCGCCTGGCCGACCTGCTCGATCAGCTCCGCGGCGCCCGGGATGGCCGCCAGCGGCGTGCTGTCGAGTTGCGCCAGGCCTAGATGGAACAGCGAATGCGCCGCTTCCAGCCATTCGATCTCGGCCATTTGCAGGGGCAGTTGGTGGCCCTTGTATTCACGAGCCAGGCGATCGAAGGCGGTGGCCAGTTCAGCGACCGGCATCACTCCGGCCATGGCGGCACTGCCCTTGAGCGTGTGCAGGGCGCGCTGCAGGCTATCGCTGACCGACGTGTCGTGGCCGCCGGCACCCTGCAGGAAAGCCTCCAGGCTGGCCAGGTGACCCTGCGCCTCGCTGCGGAAAATGTCGAGCAGCTGCGGGTCGAGGCCATCGATATCGGCCACTACGGGGGTATCGTTTTCGGCCAGGGCATGCAGGTGCCCGGCCAGTCGCTCGATTGCCGTCAGTTGCGGCAACTGGCCGGCGGCAAAGTCGGCCAGCAGGTCGGGCAGGTGGACGAACACCTGCTGCAGGGCCACTACGCCTTCCGGGCTGAGCACGCTGCGGCCCTCGAGTACCCGGTTCAACAGGTGCTCGGCGCCCCAGGCCAGCTCGGCCACCGCCTCGGCATGTACCATGCGGCCACTGCCCTTGAGCGTATGCAAGGCGCGGCGCACTTCTCCCAGTGCCTCGCGCTGCTGGTTGTCGGCACGCCAGCGCAGCCAGTGGCGCTCGATTTCCGGCAGCAGTTCACCGGCCTCGTCGAGAAACACTTCGCGCAACTCGTCATCGATGCCATCAGCGCTGCCATCGTGGCCTGCAGTGGCCTCGACCAGCGCGCAGTGCACGCCCAGCGTCGCCAGGCTGGCGCGCGCCATGTCGATGAACGGCTGGCCATCCGCCAATGGGTCCGCCACCCGCCATTGCAAGTAGCATTCGGCGGCGCTCAGGGCCTCGGCCAGGTGCCTCAGCTCGTCGGCCGGCGGCTCTACCTCCAGGTGCTGCAGCCAGCGCTGCACATAGCTGGCGCAACCGGCAAACAGCTCGGCCACGGCCGGTAGCATCAACATCGCCAGCGCCCCGCGAATCTGCTGCAACAACCCTGGCAAGGGTTGCAGGCGTTGCCGCGGCCAGTCGGACTCCAGGCAATCGCCGATCAGGTCCTTGGCCTGCTGCAGCACGTTCAGCGACTCGTTCAACACCAGTTGGCGGATCTCGGCCAGGTCCGAGCCCGGCAGGCCACCCTGGCCGTTTTCCTCCAGCGGGCCGACCATGCCATTGAGCGTGGCCTCCACATACAGCAGGGCCCCCGCTACATCCATCAACACCGCGTCATCCACCACCCGCTCGCCCTGGGCCAGGGCCTGCAGCGCCAGCACCTGGTCGATGATCACCCGGCGTGGCTGCTGGAAGCCCAGCACCGCCAGGGTGTCGGCCACGTGGCGCAGCGGTGCCAGCAGGGCATCGAGCTGCTCGCTGTGCTGGCGATCGCTGCGCACGAACTGGTCCAGGCGCTCCTTGATGCGCATCAGGTCATCGCACAGCGCGGTCACCACCGAGCGCAGGGCATCGCGGCCCGGCCCGGCCTGCAACTGCTCGCGCCAGTTGCCCAGCGACAGGTCGAGGTTGGCCAGGTCGTCGGCACCGGCAAAGCGTTGGGTGGCACCGCTGATCAGGCTGGCCTGGGCCAATGGCTCCTCGCCACGGCAGGCACGCAGCTGGTTGAGCAGCGGCAGCATCACCAGTGGCAGGTCGTGGCGGGCGCCGCGCAAGCGCTCCAGGTACGAGGGCAATTGCTCCAGGCCGCGGAACAACGCCCCCAGGCAATCACCGCGGGGGCTGACCTGGCCATCGGCCAGGGCCTTGGCGAACAGCTCCAGTTCTTCGGCCAGGCGCGTGGCGCCGCGCAGTTCGAGCATGCGCAGGCAGCCGTGCACCTGGTGCAGGTTATCGACCACGAACGCCAGCATCGACAGGTCGCCCGGCTCGCCGGCAAAGCGCTCCAGCGCCTGGCGCGCCTGGCCCAGGCAGTCGAGGATGGCAGCCCTGGTCCAGGCCAGCGCCACCGTGTCGTGGCGCTCGGGGCTTACAGCAACTACAGCCATGGGCACTCCTCGGCGCTGCTCTTCAGTTGGGCTCTTTGGGTGGCGGCAGGGTAAACCCGGACACCGAACGGCGCATCTCGCTGGCCATGCGCGCCAGGTGGCGGATGCTGTCGGCGGTGGCGCCGGAGCCGGCGGAGGTCTGCGCGGTAATCTGCTGGATGACCGCCATGGTGTGGGAGATCTGCCCGGCCGACGAAGTCTGCAACTGGGCGGCATCGGAGATGCTGTGGATAAGGTCGGCGAGGTTCTGCGAAACACCCTCGATCTCGGCCAGCGCCACCCCGGCATCCTGGGCCAGGCGGGCACCGCGCACCACTTCGGCGGTGGTCTGCTCCATGGAGATCACCGCCTCGTTGGTGTCGGCCTGGATGGTGCGCACCAGCGCCTCGATCTGCCGGGTGGCCGACGACGAGCGTTCGGCCAGGCGCTGTACCTCGTCGGCGACCACGGCAAAACCACGGCCGGCCTCGCCGGCCAGCGAGGCCTGGATCGCCGCATTGAGGGCGAGGATGTTGGTCTGGTCGGCAATGTCGTCGATCAGGCTGACGATGTCGCCGATTTCCTGGGAGGACTCACCGAGGCGCTTGATCCGTTTGGCGGTGTCCTGGATCTGCTCGCGAATGTTGTCCATGCCGTTGATGGTGTTGTGCACCACCTCGTTGCCCTTGTTGGCGATCGCCACCGAGCGCTCGGCCACCTTGGCCGACTCGTAGGCGTGCGCCGAAACCCGGTCGATCGACTCGACCATGTCGCCGACCGCCTCGGACGCCTCGCTGATCTGCTCGGCCTGGTGCTCGGAGGCCTTGGCCAGCTGGCGTGCGGTGTTCTGCGTGTCCTGCACGGCGGCAGCGACCTGCATGGCGCTGTGGTTGATGGTGGCGACCAGGTCGCGCAATTGGTCCACGGAATAGTTGATCGAGTCGGCAATGGCGCCGGTAAAGTCTTCGGTCACCGATACGGTCACGGTCAGGTCGCCGTCAGCCAGCTCTTCGATTTCGTCGAGCAGGCGCATGATCGCCTGCTGGTTGCGTTCGTTCTTTTCCGCTGTCTCGCGCAGTTGACGGTTGGTGGTGCGCACCATGACCAGGCCGATGAGGATGATCGAAGCCAGCGCCAGCAGCCCCAGGGCATAGCCGCCGACGGTGTCGAGGGTGCGCCCGCCAGCCAGGTTCTCGAAGCCGTTGGCCAGGTACGAGGCCTCGTCGAGCAGGGTTTGCGACAGGCTGAAGATATTGCCCGCGGCCTCGCGCACGCGGAACAGTTCCGGCGAGGTTTCGAGGATTTCATCCACCGAGCCGGCAACGAACTGGAACAGCTCGGCAATTTCGGCCAGGCGCGCGCGGGCGTCGGCATCCTCGACACGGGTCACCTGGATCGCCCCGTTGCCACTGAGCATGCCCTCAAGCACCTGGCCGAAGCGCCCGGCATCGCGGCCAAAGGCGTCGGCCGCCTGGGCCGCGGTGTCGTCACCGGCCAGCACGGTGTTGACCGAGCCGAGGATGCGTTCGGCCAACAGCAGTTGGCGCTGGGCCACTGCCACCTGGTTGGCCGGGGCGCCGCTCTGCAGCAGGATCTCGACCACTTTCTCGTATTCCACCTGCAACTGCGGCACGGTCTCGGCCAGGGTTGCCGCCACCTGGTGCAGTGACAGCACGGTCTGCTCGCTGGCGAGGATGGTGTCGGTGTTCTTGCGCAGGCTTTCCCAGTCGCGGCGTACCGCTTCCATCTCGTCACGCACCGTGGGCGGCGCAGGCGGCAGGCCGGTGGACTTGTCACCCTCGCGCAGGTAGCCCCAGCGCCGTTCGAAATCGTTGCGCGCGTCCGACAGCAGCTTGAAGGCCAGGGCCTTGCCGGTGGCGGCTTCGGTGGCATTCTTGGCGATGCGCTGCGACAGCACCCGCAGTTCGCCGGCGTGGCCGATGTACTGCTTGTCGTAGTTGGACTGGGTGTTCAGGTAGGCGAAGTTGGCGAACAGCAGGATGATCGACAGGATCAGGATCAGGAACAGCACGGTGATCTGCGCGATGCTGCGGGTACGTGGGGTCACGGTAGTGACGGGGGTGGCAGGCTTGTTCACGTTCGCAGGTCCTATAACGCCACATCGAGAAAGCCCGGCGCCTGGGCCAGGGCGAAGGGGCTGAAGATCGCCCAGTTGCGTTCACGCGGGAAGTGCCCCTGCACGAAAGGTGCAGCGGCACGGATCAGGGGCTGTGGTGGCGACAGCTGCAGGCTGTCCAGGGCAAAGTGCTGCAGGCCCAGCACCTCGTCCACCAGCAAGCCGACGAACAGGTCCTCGTGGTCCAGCACCAGCACCCGCCGCTGCTTGCCCGGGGCGGCGTGGCCCAGGCCGAAGAAACTGCTCAGGTCCATCACCGGCAGCAGCCGGCCACGCAGGTTGGCCACCCCGCACACCCACGGCTGCACGCCAGGGACGCGGCTGCTGCGCGGTTCGCGCAGCACCTCGGCCACCTCGCCCATGGGCGCGACGAACCATTGCCCGGCAATGCGAAAACCGATGCCGCTCCACTGTTGCAGGCGGTTGTCTTGCGGCGGCTGGTCGGCGACCAGCAGGCGGCAGCGCCGGTCGATGTCCAGCAACAACTCGAAGGCGGTCAGCGACGCGCCCTGCGGGCGGGTGGTCAAGCCCCCAGCACTTCTTTGAGCTTGGCGATCAGCGCGTCCTCTTCCACCGGCTTGGTCAGGAAGTCACGGGCGCCCTGGCGCGTGGCCCAGATGCGGTCGGTTTCCTGGTCCTTGGTGGTGACCACGATCACCGGGATGGCGCTGGTTTCCGGGTCCTTGCTGAGCTGGCGAGTGGCCTGGAAGCCGTTCATGCCAGGCATGACGATGTCCATCAGCACCGCATCGGGCTTGTCCTGCCGGGCCAGGGCCACGCCATCGGCACCATTGTTGGCCTTGAGCACCTGGTAGCCGTGCTTTTCCAGCCACTCGGTCAATCGGTACATCTCTGTCGGCGAGTCGTCGACAATCAGAACTCGGGCCATGCTGGTTCCCCATCAGGAAAGAAAGACCGTGCCATGGCGGGGCGCGGTCAGGGTGCGTGTTGTTGGGCTACGGCAAAACCGGGCACATGGGCGCGGATCGCATCGAGCAGCTCTTCCTTGCTGAACGGTTTGGTCAGGAACTGGTCGGAGCCGACCACCCGGCCACGGGCCTTGTCGAACAGGCCGTCGCGTGACGACAGCAGAATGACCGGGGTGTCCTTGAAGGCACTGTTGTGCTTGATCACCGCGCAGGTCTGGTAACCGTCCAGGCGCGGCATCAGCACATCGACGAAAATGATGCTGGGCTGGTGGTCGACGATCTTGGCCAGGGCATCGAAGCCATCGCTGGCGGTGATCACCTCGCAGCCCGCTTCACCGAGCAACATCTGCGCGGTGCGGCGGATCGTGCGCGAATCGTCGATCACCATCACCTTCAGGGGTTGTTCCATCTGTTGGGCTACCGTTTGCCGAAATTCCGGGGCCGTTGCGGGAGCGGCCTTGCGTCGCGAAAGGGCTGCGCAGCAGCCCCATGGGCCTGTCATTCAGCACTATGACTGGCATTTTTAGCACACTCCGGGTGGCCATTCCATCTGCCGCGCCCCTTGACCGGCAGCGTTCACAGCGCCACCCTGAGCCACTTTTCTTTCGATCCATCGCGGCCACGCGCCGCCAAGAGGAACCACCCCATGAGCGTTCGCCTCGGCATTGTCATGGACCCCATCGCGTCCATCTCCTACAAGAAGGACAGCTCGCTGGCCATGCTGCTGGCCGCCCAGGCTCGCGGCTGGAGCCTGTTCTACATGGAGCAGCGTGACCTGTACCTGGGCGCCGGCCAGGCCCGTGCGCAGATGCGCCCGCTGAAAGTGTTTGCCGACCCGGCCCGCTGGTTCGAGCTGGGCGACGAGCAGGACAGTGCGCTGGCCGACCTGGACGTGGTCCTGATGCGCAAGGACCCGCCCTTCGACATGGAGTTCGTCTACAGCACCTACCTGCTGGAGCAGGCCGAGCGCGAAGGCGTGCTGGTGGTCAACCGCCCGCAGAGCCTGCGCGATTGCAACGAAAAACTGTTTGCCACCCAGTTCCCGCAGTGCATGGCGCCGACCCTGGTCAGCCGCCGTGCCGATATCCTGCGAGAGTTCGCCACCACCCACGGCGACGTGATCCTCAAGCCGCTGGACGGCATGGGCGGTACCTCGGTGTTCCGCCACCGCCCGGGTGACCCCAACCTGTCGGTGATCCTCGAAACCCTGACCCAGCACGGCGGCCAGCAGATCATGGCACAGGCCTACCTGCCCGAGATCAAGGACGGCGACAAGCGCATCCTGATGATCGACGGCGAGCCGGTGGACTACTGCCTGGCGCGCATCCCGGCCAGCGGCGAGACCCGTGGCAACCTGGCCGCCGGCGGCCGTGGCGAAGCACGCCCGCTGACCGACCGCGACCGCTGGATCGCCGCCCAGGTCGGCCCGACCCTGCGCGAGAAGGGGCTGCTGTTCGTGGGCCTGGACGTGATCGGCGACTACCTCACCGAAATCAACGTCACCAGCCCCACCTGCATCCGCGAGATCGATGCCGCCTACAACACCGATATCGGCGGCAAGCTGATGGATGCCATTGATCGCCAGCTGAAGGCGCGCTGACCGCCGACGCACGGCAACAACCCAGAGTGGGGTATGATGCGGGTCCTTTTTGCCTGGCCTGTTGCCCCGCCCTGCGGTTGCTGGATACCTGATGACGCTGCCCGCTGACATCCCCGCCGACCTGCTGCCCCCCCGAGTTCGCCCGGTGGACCGGCTCGGCTTTACCCTGTTCCTGGCTGCCCTGGTGCACCTGGCGCTGATCCTCGGCGTCGGTTTCAGCGTGGTCAAGCCTGCCGAAATCCGCCACACCATGGACATCACCCTGGCCACCTTCAAAAGCGAGAAACCGCCGCAGAAGGCCGATTTCCAGGCCCAGGACAACCAGCAGGGCAGCGGCACCCTGGACAAGAAAGCGGTGCCCAAGACCACCGAACTGGCGCCGTTCCAGGACAGCAAGATCAACAAGATCACCCCGCCACCTGCAGCCAGGCCCGAGGTTGTGCCGCCCCCTGCCCCGCAGAAGTCGGCGGTCGTGACCACGGCGCCCAAACCGCAGAAGGTCGAGCCCAAGCCCAAGGAAAGCAAGCCGCGGCCCAAGCCGGAAGCGCCGGCACCGGACTTCGACAGCTCGCAGCTGTCCAGCCAGATCGCCAGCCTGGAGGCGGAGCTGTCCAACGAGCAGCAGATGTATGCCAAGCGCCCGCGTATCCACCGGCTCAATGCCGCCTCGACCATGCGCGACAAGGGCGCCTGGTACAAGGAAGAATGGCGCAAGAAGGTCGAGCGGGTGGGTAACCTGAACTACCCCGACGAAGCGCGCCGGCAACAGATCTACGGCAACTTGCGCATGATGGTGTCGATCAACCGCGATGGCTCGCTGTACGAGGTGCTGGTACTGGAGTCGTCCGGGCAACCGGTGCTGGACCAGGCGGCGCAGCGCATCGTGCGGCTGGCGGCGCCGTTTGCACCGTTTACCGGGGACCTGGCCGAGTTTGACCGGTTGGAGATCATTCGCACCTGGCGCTTTGCCCGTGGGGACCGTCTGTCCAGTAACTGATTTGCGGCCTTGCGCGATCGCTGTGGGAGCGGGTTTACCCGCGAATGCGCCAGATCAGGCAATGATGCCGCCTGGTCGGACGCATTCGCGGGTAAACCCGCTCCCACAGCGATCGCGCAAGCCTCGTTGAGCACCTTGTCAGCCTCGCCACCTGGCGCCACACTATCCCCCATGAAAACCCACACGCCGAGCTACCTCAAGCATCAGTTCCTGATCGCCATGCCGCACATGGCCGATCCGAACTTCGCCCAGACCCTCACGTACATCGTCGAGCACAACGCCCATGGCGCCATGGGCCTGGTGGTCAACCGGCCGCAGGAGCTGAACCTGGCCGACATCCTCGAGCAGCTGCGCCCGGACGAAATGCCGCCGGCCAGCACCTTGCAGGTGCCGATCTACCTGGGTGGCCCGGTACAGACCGACCGAGGCTTCGTGCTGCACAGCAGCGAGTGCAGCTTCCAGGCCACCGTCGCACTGGAAGGGCTGTCGCTGACCACGTCGCAGGATATCCTGTTGGCCATCGCCGCCGGAGTCGGCCCGAAACAGAGCCTGATCACCCTGGGCTATGCCGGCTGGGAAGCGGGCCAACTGGAAGAGGAACTGGCCGACAACGCCTGGCTCAACTGCCCGTTCGACCCGGAAATCATCTTCGGCAAGGCCAGCGACCTGCGCCTGGAAGCCGCCGCCGCCAGCCTGGGGATCAACCTGAACCTGCTGACCAGCCAGGCGGGCCACGCCTGATGGCTGAACTGCACCCTGAACTACGTCTACTGCTGGGCTTCGACTACGGCAGCAAACAGATCGGCGTGGCCGTCGGCCAGGTGGTCACCGGCCAGGCCCGCGAGCTGTGCACCCTGAAGGCGCAGAACGGCGTGCCGGACTGGGCCCAGGTGGAAAAGCTGATTGCCGAATGGAAGCCCGATGCCATCGTCGTCGGCCTGCCGCTGAACATGGACGGCACCCCCAGCGAAATGAGCGCCCGCGCGGAAAAATTCGCCCGCCGCCTGAACGGCCGCTTCAACCTGCCCGTGCACACCCACGACGAACGCCTGACCACCTTCGAGGCCAAGGGCGAGCGCATGGCCCGTGGCGGCCAGCGCGGCAGCTACCGCGACAACCCGGTCGATGCCATCGCCGCCGCCCTGTTGTTGCAAGGCTGGCTGGAGGCCAATACCTGATCATCTTTGCCGCCGGGCCCGCCCGGCGCACCCTTCCGAGGAGCCCGCAATGAGCCTACCCAATCCCGCCGAGCTGATCCGGCAGATGGCTGACGACCTTCGCGCCCACCTGGCCCGCCGGGCAATTACCGAGCCGCGTTACATCGGCATCCGCACCGGCGGTGTCTGGGTTGCCCAGGCCCTGCAGGAAGCCATGGGCGACACCAGCCCCATGGGCACTCTGGACGTCTCGTTCTATCGCGACGACTTCAGCCAGAACGGCCTGCACCCGCAAGTGCGTCCGTCCGAGCTGCCGTTCGAGGTCGAGGGCCAGCACCTGGTGCTGGTGGATGACGTGCTGATGAGTGGTCGCACGGTGCGCGCCGCGCTCAACGAACTGTTCGATTATGGCCGCCCGGCCAGCGTCACCCTGGTCTGCCTGTTGGACCTGGATGCCGGCGAACTGCCGATCCGCCCGAATGTGCTCGGCGCCACCCTGTCGCTGGCTGCCCATGAACGGGTAAAATTGACCGGACCCGCACCGCTCGCCCTCGAGCGCCAGGACCTCGCCTCCGCTTCCGCCCTTTAAGAGTCCCCCGCGATGACGCCAATCGACGCCAAGCGCCCGCTGCAGCTCAATGATCAGGGCCAGCTGCGCCACTTCCTCTCGCTCGACGGTTTGCCCCGCGAACTGCTCACCGAGATCCTCGACACCGCCGACTCCTTCCTCGAAGTCGGTGCCCGGGCCGTGAAAAAAGTCCCGTTGCTGCGCGGCAAGACCGTGTGCAACGTGTTCTTCGAGAACTCCACCCGTACCCGTACCACCTTCGAACTTGCCGCCCAGCGCCTGTCGGCCGACGTGATCAGCCTGAACGTGTCGACCTCCTCGACCAGCAAGGGCGAGACCCTGTTCGACACCCTGCGCAACCTCGAAGCCATGGCCGCCGACATGTTCGTGGTGCGCCACTCCGACTCCGGGGCCGCGCACTTCATCGCCGAGCACGTGTGCCCGGAAGTGGCCGTGATCAACGGTGGTGATGGCCGCCACGCGCACCCGACCCAGGGCATGCTCGACATGCTCACCATCCGCCGCCACAAGGGCAGCTTCGAGAACCTGTCGGTGGCCATCGTCGGCGACATCCTGCACTCGCGCGTGGCCCGCTCCGACATGCTGGCACTCAAAGCGCTGGGCTGCCCGGACATTCGCGTGGTCGGCCCGAAAACCCTGATCCCGATCGGCATCGAGCAATACGGTGTGAAGGTGTACACCGACCTCGCCGAAGGCCTTAAGGACGTCGACGTGGTGATCATGTTGCGCCTGCAGCGTGAGCGCATGGCCGGCGGCCTGCTGCCCAGTGAAGGCGAGTTCTACCGCCTGTTCGGCCTGACCACCGCGCGCCTGGCCGGGGCCAAGCCCGACGCCATCGTCATGCACCCAGGCCCGATCAACCGTGGCGTGGAAATCGAGTCGGCGGTGGCCGACGGCAAGCACTCGGTGATCCTCAACCAGGTCACCTACGGCATCGCCGTGCGCATGGCCGTGCTGTCCATGGCCATGAGCGGGCAGAACGCGCAACGTCAATTCGACCAGGAGAACGCCCAGTGACCATCAGTATTCTCGGCGCCCGGGTCATCGACCCCAACAGCGGCCTGGACCAGGTCACCGACCTGCACCTGGACGGCGGCCGCATTGCCGCCATCGGCGCAGCCCCGGCGGGGTTCAGCGCCAGCCGCACGATCCAGGCTGATGGCTTGGTCGCCGCGCCCGGCCTGGTCGACCTCGGTGTGTCCCTGCGCGAGCCGGGCTACAGCCGCAAAGGCAATATCGCCAGTGAAACCCGCGCCGCCGTCGCCGGCGGTGTCACCAGCCTGTGCTGCCCGCCGCAGACCAAGCCGGTGCTGGACACCTCGGCCGTGGCCGAGCTGATCCTCGACCGCGCCCGCGAGGCCGCCAACAGCAAGGTCTACCCGATCGGCGCCCTGACCAAGGGCCTGGAAGGCGAGCAGCTGGCCGAGCTGGTGGCCCTGCGCGACACCGGCTGCGTGGCCTTCGGCAATGGCCTGAAGGAAATCCCCAACAACCGTACCCTGGCCCGTGCCCTGGAATACGCCGCCACCTTCGACCTGACCGTGGTGTTCCACTCCCAGGACCGCGACCTGGCCCACGGCGGCCTGGCCCACGAAGGTGCCATGGCCAGCTTCCTCGGCCTGCCGGGCATCCCGGAAACCGCCGAGACCGTGGCCCTGGCGCGCAACCTGCTGCTGGTCGAACAGACCGGCGTGCGCGCGCACTTCACCCAGATCACCAGTGCCCGTGGTGCGCGGCTGATCGAGCAGGCCCAGCAGCTTGGCCTGCCGGTGACCGCCGACGTGGCGCTGTACCAGCTGATTCTCACCGACGAATCGCTGCGTGAATTCTCCAGCCTGTACCACGTGCAACCACCGCTGCGTACCACCGCCGACCGTGACGGCCTGCGTGCGGCAGTGAAGTCGGGGGTGATCCAGGCGATTTCCAGCCACCACCAGCCGCACGAGCGCGACGCCAAGCTGGCCCCGTTCGGCGCCACCGAGCCGGGCATCAGCAGCGTCGAACTGCTGCTGCCGCTGGCCATGACCCTGGTGCAGGACGGCCTGCTCGACCTGCCAACCCTGCTGGCCCGCCTGAGCAGCGGCCCGGCGGCGGCCCTGCGCCTGCCGGCCGGTGAGCTGAAAGTGGGTGGCGCGGCCGACCTGGTGCTGTTCGACCCGCAAGCCTCGACCGTGGCCGGCGAGCAATGGTTCTCGCGCGGCGAGAACTGCCCGTTCATCGGCCACTGCCTGCCGGGTGCAGTGCGTTATACCTTGGTCGATGGGCACGTCTGCCACGAGGCCTGAGTAAAGTTCTTCGCGGGCACGCCCGCTCCCACAGGATCACCACTATTCCAAGGCATGTGGTAATCCTGTGGGAGCGGGCGTGCCCGCGAATGCCCTTGCACGGTGTCCCCTGCCAAGCGCGACCATTCATCCCCCACGGTTGAAATCCTTCCCCCCACCCCCATATGAGTCTGCATCAGGCACTTTCGCCCCGCTGCGTGGAGACTCTCCCCTTGACCACCATCGTTTCTGTCCGCCGTAACGGCAAAGTCGTCATGGGCGGCGACGGCCAGGTATCCCTCGGCAACACCGTGATGAAAGGCAACGCCAAGAAGGTGCGCCGCCTGTACCACGGCCAGGTCATCGCGGGCTTCGCCGGCGCCACCGCCGATGCGTTCACCCTGTTCGAGCGCTTTGAAGGCCAGCTTGAAAAACACCAGGGCCACCTGGTCCGTGCCGCCGTCGAGCTGGCCAAGGAATGGCGTACCGACCGTTCCCTGAGCCGCCTGGAAGCCATGCTGGCCGTAGCCAACAAGGACGCCTCCCTGATCATCACCGGCAACGGCGACGTGGTCGAACCCGAAGACGGCCTGATCGCCATGGGCTCCGGCGGCGCCTACGCCCAGGCTGCAGCCCGCGCCCTGCTGGACAAGACCGACCTCTCGGCCCGTGAAATCGCCGAGACCGCCCTGAACATCGCCGGCGACATCTGCGTGTTCACCAACCACAACCTGACCATCGAGGAGCAGGACCTGGCCGACTGATCAGTGGTTCTGGCGTCCCATCCCGGTGATGGGACTTTTCCACGCTGATTCATTCCGCCCGAGGACCATTTTCATCATGTCCATGACCCCCCGCGAGATCGTCCACGAACTCAACCGCCACATCATCGGCCAGGACGACGCCAAGCGCGCCGTGGCCATTGCCCTGCGCAACCGCTGGCGGCGCATGCAGCTCCCTGCCGAGCTGCGTGCCGAAGTGACACCGAAGAACATCCTGATGATCGGCCCTACCGGCGTCGGCAAGACCGAAATCGCCCGCCGCCTGGCCAAGCTGGCCAATGCGCCGTTCCTCAAGGTCGAAGCCACCAAGTTCACCGAAGTGGGCTACGTGGGCCGCGACGTCGAGTCGATCATCCGCGACCTGGCCGATGCCGCGCTGAAGATGCTGCGTGAGCAAGAAATCATCCGCGTGCGCCACCGCGCCGAAGATGCCGCCGAAGACCGCATCCTCGACGCCCTGCTGCCGCAGGCGCGGGTAAGCAGCTTCGCCGAGGAAGCCGCGCAGACCAGCACCGACTCCAACACCCGCCAACTGTTCCGCAAGCGCCTGCGCGAAGGCCAGCTGGACGACAAGGAAATCGAGATCGAAGTGGCCGATGCCGTGGGCGTGGAAATTGCCGCGCCGCCCGGCATGGAAGAAATGACCAACCAGCTGCAGAGCCTGTTCGCCAACATGGGCAAAGGCAAGCGCAAGGCGCGCAAGCTGAAGGTGAAAGAAGCGCTGAAGATGGTTCGCGATGAAGAAGCGAGCCGCCTGGTCAACGAGGAAGAGCTCAAGGCCAAGGCCCTGGAAGCGGTCGAGCAGCACGGCATCGTGTTCATCGACGAAATCGACAAGGTTGCCAAGCGTGGCAACGTTGGTGGTGCCGATGTGTCCCGTGAAGGCGTGCAGCGCGACCTGCTGCCGCTGATCGAAGGCTGCACGGTCAACACCAAGTTGGGCATGGTCAAGACCGACCACATCCTGTTCATTGCCTCGGGTGCGTTCCACCTGAGCAAGCCGAGCGACCTGGTGCCCGAGCTGCAAGGCCGCCTGCCGATCCGCGTGGAGCTCAAGGCCCTGACCCCGGAAGACTTCGAGCGCATCCTGCAGGAGCCGCACGCGTCGCTGACCGAGCAGTACCAGGCCCTGCTGAAAACCGAAGGCCTGAACATCGAGTTCCTCGCCGACGGCATCAAGCGCCTGGCCGAAATTGCCTACCAGGTCAACGAGAAGACCGAGAACATCGGTGCCCGCCGCCTGCACACCCTGCTCGAGCGGTTGCTCGAAGAGGTGTCGTTCAGCGCTGGCGACCTGGCCAGCACCCATGACGAAGCGCCGATCCAGATCGACGCGGCGTATGTGAACAGCCACCTGGGTGAGCTGGCGCAGAACGAAGACCTGTCGCGTTACATCCTGTAAAAACGGCGTCGACTGCTTCGCGGGCACGCCCGCTCCCACAGGATCACCACAGACCCAAAGCATGTGGTGATCCTGTGGGAGCGGGCGTGCCCGCGAAGAGGCCCTTGAATCCCTCCATCATAAGCTGGAAGCTTGCTTCATCAGCTCCCGAGAGATTCCG
Source organism: Pseudomonas sp. 43(2021) (assembly GCF_017490805.1). Taxonomy (NCBI): domain Bacteria; kingdom Pseudomonadati; phylum Pseudomonadota; class Gammaproteobacteria; order Pseudomonadales; family Pseudomonadaceae; genus Pseudomonas; species Pseudomonas sp. 43(2021). Next base: position 128,841 of record NZ_JAFGYJ010000001.1, on the reverse strand, counting down.
CCCATGGCCCGCCTGCCCACCGCCATCAACCTGCACAAAGCCTCGAAAACCCTCAGCCTCACCTACGCCCCCGGCGAGGTCTACCACCTGCCCGCCGAATTCCTGCGCGTGCATTCCCCCTCCGCCGAGGTCCAGGGCCACGGCAACCCCATCCTGCAGTTCGGCAAGATCAACGTCGGCCTCATCGGCCTGGAACCTGCCGGCCAATATGCACTGAAACTGACCTTCGACGACGGCCATGACAGCGGTCTGTTCACCTGGGAATACCTCGAACAGCTGTGCCTGCGCCAGGAACAGCTGTGGGCCGAGTACCTCGACGAACTGCACAAGGCCGGAAAGTCCCGCGACCCCGCCGAGTCGGTGGTCAAACTCATGCTCTAGCGCAAGGCCTGCCGGGTTTAGAGCGCATTTTCTAAAATCATCTGTTTGAATGACTTACAGACAGCCCAATGACGGGCTGTCTTGCGCATTACATGAAAGTCGGGTAACCAATGGGGGGTGGCAAGTTCCCTGCATCAAATGGCAGGTAGTCAGAACCCTCGCAGCACCGCTGTTCCTTATCACTGGTAACCCGAGTAGCAGTACCGGGCTCAGCACTGTGCACCCGCCACAGCAACCGGTACTCGTCTCAGGACAACGGAGCGTCGTAGATGAGTAACAAGAACAACGATGAGCTGCAGCGGCAGGCCTCGGAAAACACCCTGGGGCTGAACCCGGTCATCGGTATCCGTCGCAAGGACCTGTTGAGCTCGGCACGCACCGTGCTGCGCCAGGCCGTGCGCCAACCGCTGCACAGCGCCAAGCATGTGGCCCACTTTGGCCTGGAACTGAAGAACGTACTGCTGGGCAAGTCCAGCCTTGCCCCGGAAAGCGACGACCGTCGCTTCAATGACCCGGCCTGGAGCAACAACCCGCTTTACCGCCGCTACCTGCAAACCTACCTGGCCTGGCGCAAAGAGCTGCAGGACTGGATCGGCAGCAGCGACCTGTCACCCCAGGACATCAGCCGCGGCCAGTTCGTCATCAACCTGATGACCGAGGCCATGGCACCGACCAACACCCTGTCCAACCCGGCAGCGGTTAAACGCTTCTTCGAAACCGGTGGCAAGAGCCTGCTCGATGGCCTGTCCAACCTGGCCAAGGACCTGGTCAACAACGGCGGCATGCCGAGCCAGGTGAACATGGACGCCTTCGAGGTGGGCAAGAACCTGGGCACCAGCGAAGGTGCCGTGGTGTACCGCAACGATGTGCTGGAGCTGATCCAGTACAGCCCCATCACCGAGCAGGTGCATGCCCGCCCGCTGCTGGTGGTGCCACCGCAGATCAACAAGTTCTACGTATTCGACCTGAGCCCGGAAAAGAGCCTGGCGCGCTACTGCCTGCGCTCGCAGCAGCAGACCTTCATCATCAGCTGGCGCAACCCGACCAAGGCCCAGCGCGAATGGGGCCTGTCCACCTACATCGATGCGCTCAAGGAAGCAGTCGACGCGGTGCTGGCGATTACCGGCAGCAAAGACCTGAACATGCTCGGTGCCTGCTCCGGCGGCATCACCTGCACGGCGTTGGTGGGCCACTATGCCGCCCTTGGCGAGAACAAGGTCCATGCCCTGACCCTGCTGGTCAGCGTGCTGGACACCACCATGGACAACCAGGTCGCGCTGTTCGTCGACGAGCAGACCCTGGAGGCCGCCAAGCGTCACTCGTACCAGGCTGGCGTGCTCGAAGGCAGCGAGATGGCCAAGGTGTTCGCCTGGATGCGCCCCAACGACCTGATCTGGAATTACTGGGTCAACAACTACCTGCTCGGCAACGAGCCGCCGGTATTCGACATCCTGTTCTGGAACAACGACACCACGCGTCTGCCGGCCGCCTTCCACGGCGACCTCATCGAAATGTTCAAGAGCAACCCGCTGACCCGCCCGGACGCCCTGGAAGTGTGCGGTACGCCGATCGACCTGAAAAAAGTGCAGTGCGACATCTTCAGCGTAGCGGGCACCGCCGACCACATCACCCCGTGGCAGTCGTGCTATCGCTCGGCACACCTGTTCGGCGGCAAGATCGAGTTCGTGCTGTCCAACAGCGGCCATATCCAGAGCATCCTCAACCCACCGGGCAACCCCAAGGCACGCTTCATGACCGGTGCCGATCGCCCGGGTGACCCGGTGGCCTGGCAGGAAAACGCCACCAAGCATGCAGACTCCTGGTGGCTGCACTGGCAAAGCTGGCTGGGCGAGCGTGCCGGCGAGCTGAAAAAGGCGCCGACCCGCCTGGGCAACCGAGCCTATGCCGCCGGCGAAGCCGCCCCGGGCACCTACGTTCACGAGCGTTGAGCTGCAGCGCCGTGGCCCCTGCGGGGTGCCACGGTGTTCATTTCACCCAAGAGTCACGTGCATGCCGCAACCCTATATCTTCAGGACCGTCGAGCTGGACAACCAGTCCATTCGCACCGCCGTCCGCCCGGGCAAACCGCACCTGACGCCGCTGCTGATCTTCAACGGCATCGGCGCGAACCTGGAGCTGGTGTTTCCGTTCATCGAAGCACTGGACCCGGACCTGGAAGTCATTGCCTTCGACGTGCCCGGGGTCGGCGGCTCGTCCACGCCGCGCCACCCGTACCGCTTCCCCGGGCTGGCCAAGCTGACAGCACGCATGCTCGATTACCTCGACTATGGCCAGGTCAATGTCATCGGCGTGTCCTGGGGCGGCGCCCTGGCCCAGCAGTTCGCCCACGATTACCCCGAGCGCTGCAAGAAGCTGGTGCTGGCCGCCACTGCCGCCGGTGCGGTGATGGTGCCGGGCAAGCCCAAGGTGCTGTGGATGATGGCCAGCCCACGGCGCTACGTACAGCCGTCGCATGTCATCCGCATTGCGCCGACGATCTATGGCGGCGGCTTCCGGCGTGACCCGGAGCTGGCCATGCAGCATGCCGCCAAGGTGCGCTCCGGCGGCAAGATGGGCTACTACTGGCAGCTGTTCGCCGGGCTTGGCTGGACCAGCATCCACTGGCTGCACAAGATCCAGCAGCCAACCCTGGTGCTGGCCGGCGACGACGACCCGCTGATCCCGCTGATCAACATGCGCCTGCTGGCCTGGCGAATTCCCAATGCCCAGCTACACATTATCGACGACGGCCATCTGTTCCTGATCACCCGGGCCGAGGCCGTCGCCCCGATCATCATGAAGTTCCTTCAACAAGAACGACAGCGCGCCGTCATGCACCCTCGCCCGGCTTCGGGAGTGTGAGGGCGATTTGGGGCCCTGTGGGAGCGGGTTCACCCGCGAAGAATCCAGCTCGGTGCATGGCACCGGCTTCGCCGGTGTTCGCGGGTGAACCCGCTCCCACAGAGCCCCTGCCAAATCAATAAGTATGTTTAGTCATGAGGCACCAGGTCAGGACGAGGGAGTGTTGCCATGAAAGACAAACCGGCCAAAGGAACGCCAACGCTTCCCGCCACCAGCATGAACGTGCAGAACGCCATCCTCGGCCTGCGCGGCCGGGACCTGATTTCCACGCTGCGCAATGTCAGCCGCCAGAGCTTGCGCCACCCGCTGCACACCGCGCATCACCTGTTGGCTCTGGGCGGCCAGCTGGGCCGGGTGATGCTGGGTGACACACCGTATCAGCCGAACCCGCGCGATCCACGCTTCAACGACCCTACATGGAGCCAGAACCCATTCTACCGCCGTGGCCTGCAGGCCTACCTGGCCTGGCAGAAGCAGACCCGCCTGTGGATCGAGGAAAGCCACCTGGACGACGATGACCGCGCCCGTGCGCACTTCCTGTTCAACCTGATCAACGATGCGTTGGCGCCGAGCAACTCGCTCCTCAACCCGCTGGCGGTCAAGGAGATGTTCAACAGCGGAGGCCTGAGCCTGGTACGCGGCGTGGCTCACCTGCTCGATGATCTGCGCCACAATGACGGCCTGCCACGCCAGGTCGACGAACGCGCTTTCGAAGTAGGCGGCAACCTGGCCGCGACCGCCGGCGCCGTGGTGTTCCGCAACGAGCTGCTGGAACTGATCCAGTACAAGCCGATGAGCGAAAAGCAGCACGCCAGGCCACTGCTGGTGGTGCCGCCGCAGATCAACAAGTTCTACATCTTCGACCTCAGCTCGACCAACAGCTTCGTCCAGTACATGCTCAAGAGCGGCCTGCAGGTATTCATGGTCAGCTGGCGCAACCCCGACCCGCGCCACCGCGAGTGGGGCCTGTCCAGCTATGTGCAGGCCCTGGAAGAAGCGCTCAACGCCTGCCGCAGCATCAGCGGCAACCGCGACCCCAACCTGATGGGCGCCTGCGCCGGCGGCCTGACCATGGCCGCGTTGCAGGGCCACCTGCAGGCCAAGCACCAACTGCGCCGGGTGCGCAGCGCCACCTACCTGGTCAGCCTGCTGGACAGCAAGTTCGAAAGCCCAGCCAGCCTGTTCGCCGACGAGCAAACCATCGAGGCCGCCAAGCGCCGCTCCTACCAGCGCGGCGTGCTGGATGGCGCCGAGGTGGCGCGGATCTTTGCCTGGATGCGGCCCAACGACCTGATCTGGAACTACTGGGTCAACAACTACCTGCTCGGCAAGACACCACCGGCCTTCGACATCCTGTACTGGAACGCCGACAGCACGCGCCTGCCCGCCGCGCTGCATGGCGACCTGCTGGACTTCTTCAAGCACAACCCGCTGACCCACCCCGCCGGCCTGGAGGTATGCGGCACCCCCATCGACCTGCAGAAGGTCGAGCTGGACAGCTTCACCGTGGCCGGCAGCAACGATCACATCACCCCGTGGGACGCGGTGTACCGCTCGGCCTTGCTGCTGGGGGGCGACCGGCGCTTCGTGCTGGCCAACAGCGGGCACATCCAGAGCATCATCAACCCGCCCGGCAACCCCAAGGCCTACTACCTGGCCAACCCCAAACTGTCCAGCGACCCGCGCGCCTGGTTCCACGACGCCAAGCGCAGCGAAGGCAGCTGGTGGCCGTTGTGGCTGGAGTGGATCACCGCGCGCTCCGGCCCGCTCAAGGCACCGCGCAGCGAGCTGGGCAATACCACCTACCCACCGCTGGGCCCAGCGCCGGGCACTTACGTGCTGACCCGATGAGCATGCCGACTGGATGAAGACTCGCGACCGTATCCTCGAATGCGCCCTGCAACTGTTCAACCAGCAGGGCGAACCGAACGTATCCACCCTGGAAATTGCCAACGAACTGGGCATCAGCCCCGGCAACCTTTACTACCACTTCCACGGCAAGGAGCCGTTGGTGCTGGGGCTGTTCGAGCGCTTTGAAGAAGCGCTGATGCCCTTGCTCGACCCGCCGCTGGAGGTACGCCTGGACGCCGAGGACTACTGGCTGTTCCTGCACCTGATCGTCGAGCGCATGGCGCAGTACCGTTTCCTGTTCCAGGACCTGTCGAACCTGACCGGGCGCCTGCCCAAACTGGCCCGCGGCATGCGCAGCCTGATCAACGCGCTCAAGCGCACGCTGGCGGCATTGCTGGCCAGCCTCAAGGGCCAGGGGCTGGTGGAGAGCGATACCCAGGCGCTGGGGCAACTGGTGGAGCAGATCACCCTGACGCTGATGTTCTCACTGGATTACCAGCGGGTACTGGGGCGCGAGGGGGATGTGGGGATTGTGGTGTACCAGGTGATGATGCTGGTGGCGCCGCATCTGCAGGCTCAGGCGCGGGGGGCGGCGGAGCAGTTGGCGGTGCGCTACCTGGAGGGTTAAGCCTGACAGGAATGTATTGCAGCAGCCGACGCATTCGCGGGTGAACCCGCTCCCACAGGTACGGTGCAGAGCTTACAAGCGGCGCACTACCTGTGGGAGCGGGTTTACCCGCGAAGAAGGCGACGCGGTATCAGATCAGGGTACCGGTGCCTGTCGGTGCCGACGGCGGGTTGCTGGCCGGAGCCGCGGTTGGTGCAGGAGCTGCGCTAGCGACCGGAGCGGCGCTGGCCGCTGGGGCTGCCGGCTTGGCGGCTGCCGGTTTCGCCGGTGCTTTCTTCACCGCAGGTTTCTTGGCTGCCGCAGGCTTGGCCGCTGCCGGTTTCGCCGCTGGTTTGGCTGCTACAGGTTTGGCAGCCGCCTTGGTGGCAGGTTTTGCCGCAGCAGTTTTGGCTGCCGGCTTGGCCGCCGCGGTTTTCGCCGCAGGCTTGGCCGCTGCCGTCTTGGCCAGTGGCTTGGCCGCCGCCTTGCTCGCAGCCGGTTTGGCCGCAGCAGTGCGCGACGAAATCGGCGTAACCGAAGCACCGGTCAATTTCTCGATCTGCTTGGTCAGGCTGTCCACCTGCTGGTGCAGGGCCTTGATCTCGTTGCGGCTCGGCACGCCAAGGCGCGAGATGGCGCTGTTCAGGCGTTTGTCGAAGGCCTCTTCGAGTTCGCTCCACTTGCCCAGCGCACGGTCCTTCACGCCCGACACACGCGAAGTGGTCGACGACTTGGCGGTTTCCGCCACGTCTTCAGCGGTCTTCTTCGCCTGCTTCTCGGCCTTCTCGCCATCCTTCACCAGCGAGTCGAACAGCTTCGGGCCGTCCTGGTCGATCTTCGAATAGATACCCAGCCCTGCCAGCCAGATCTTGCGGGAGTACTTCTCGATCCCGCCGACCCAGGAGCTGCCTTCTTTCTCGGAATTCTTCTTGCCAGCCATCCTGCTCTCCTTATGGTTTGTGCGCGACGCGCTCGAGCAGCTCGTGCAGCTGTTCAAGCTTGATGGACAACGCCTCAACGTCATGTTTAGACGGAATGCCCAGGCGATTCAAGGCGCGACCGACCCGCGCGTCGAAAGCTTTTTCGATCTTGTCCAGTTGAACTTCGACCTTGCCACGTACGCGGCTGACCTCCTGGGTCGCTTCGTCGATCTGGTTGTTGGCAGCATCGAGCTCTTTGTCGATGCGCTTCTTGCCACGCTTCTCGACGCCTTCGCCGGCCTTGACCAGCTCATTGAAGTAGTCGGAGCCTTCCTGGCCCACGCGCGCATAGGCGCCGATGCCCGCCAGCCAGATCTTGCGCGCGTAGCCGCGCACCTCGCCCAGCGTGCCCGGGGCGTCGTCCTTTTTCTTCACTGTCACTTTGGCCATGCTCTGTACCTCATGCTCATGAGTGGAGGAGGAACCGCCCATGGAGGTTGGGCTTGAGCACAAGGTAGAGAGGGAAATTAGAATCTTCACCCTAAGGTGAACGAGCATGGCCCCGGGGAGGGATCAGGCCAGGGCTTTGTCCAGCGCCCGCTCGATCTCGCCCTTGATGGTGCCGCTCATCATCGACAGCATCATGCCCAGCTTCAATTCGACGCGGATGCGGTCATCGAAGATGTGCACGCTGCCGTTGGCACCGCTGCGCGCCACGTCGACCCGGTCACCGTTCCAGGTGGCCTTGAGGTCGTATTCGCGAGTCAGTTTGTCGACCAGCGCTTCGGCCTTGGCACGGGCGGCATCACGGCCGAGGGAATGTTTGCGTTCGACGCTGATCTGGGTCATGCGGGTGTTCCTGAAGATGAAGACATAATGGGCATTATGCCCGCCCCTGCCCACTGGCACACCCCGCCAAGACAAATCCGCCCGTTCGCCCTAGAATGGCGGTAATTTTTTCCGGTGAAGCGATATGAACGACCAGCGCAAAGGCGACCACGCCGAACCCACCACCCATTTCGGTTACCAGGACGTCCCTGAAAGCCAGAAGGCGAAGAAAGTCGCCGAGGTGTTCCACTCGGTGGCGGCCAAGTACGACCTGATGAACGACGTGCTTTCCGGCGGCATGCACCGCCTGTGGAAGCGCTTCACCATCGAGCTGTCGGGCGTACGCGCCGGCAACCGGGTACTGGACATTGCCGGCGGTACCGGCGACCTGGCCGCCAAGTTCTCGCGGCTGGTCGGCCCGACCGGTCAGGTCGTGCTGGCCGACATCAACGAGTCGATGCTCAAGGTCGGCCGTGACCGCCTGCTCGACCGTGGCGTGGCCGGCAACATCGAGTTCGTCCAGGCCGACGCCGAGAAGCTGCCATTCCCGGACAACCACTTCGACTGCGTGACCATTGCCTTCGGCCTGCGCAACGTCACCCACAAGGACGAAGCCATCCGCTCGATGCTGCGCGTGCTCAAGCCGGGCGGTCGCCTGCTGGTACTGGAGTTCTCCAAGCCGACCAACAAGCTGATGTCCAAGGCCTACGACGCCTACTCGTTCGCCTTCATGCCACTGGCCGGCAAGCTGATCACCAACGATTCGGAAAGCTACCGTTACCTCGCCGAATCGATCCGCATGCACCCCGATCAGGAAACCCTGAAAGCCATGATGGTCGAGGCCGGTTTCGACCGTGTCACCTACCACAACATGACCAGCGGCATCGTCGCCGTGCACCGGGGGATCAAGCCCTGATGCTGCTGGCCGGGCTGCTCGCCAGCGTCGAACATGGCCTGAACCGGGTCCTGCGCATGGACAGCACGGCCCTGCCGCGGCTGGCCGCGCTGGACGGCAAGGTCATCGAGATCGACTGCCGCCAGCCGGCCCTGCAGGTGTTCATCCTGCCCGATGAACAAGGCTTGATGCTCGCCGGCCATTGGCAAGGCGAGGTCGATTGCAGCCTGCGCGCCCCGGCCGGCAGCCTGGTGCAACTGGCCCTGGCCAAGGACAAGACCGCCGTGCTGCACAGCCCGCAGGTCGAGCTGCATGGCGACAGCGCCGTGCTGCTCGACCTGTTCGGTGTGCTGCAGGACCTGGAGCTTGACTGGGAACACGAGCTGCAACGCTGGCTCGGCCCGGTCGCCACGGCGCTGCTGGCCGGCCACATCCGCCTGCGCGCACGCTGGACCCGCCAGGGCCTGGCGCGCTTCAGCCAGAACCTTTCCGAGTACCTGGCCGAAGAGTCCCGTACCTTGGTTGGCAAGCGCGAAGCCGAAGCCGCCTTCAGCGAGCTCGATGCCCTGAAGCTCGATACAGAACGCCTCGAGGCGCGCCTCAAGCGCCTCTCCCGATCCCTTGATACCAGCGATAACGCATGAAGCTGCTCGCCGTCCGCCGTCTTTTTCGCATCCAGCGTGTGGTGATCCGCTACCGTCTCGATGACCTGCTGTTCGACCTGCCGCTGCCCTGGTGGCTGATGAGCCTGCGCCTGCTGATGCCATGGCGCTGGCTGCCGCGCAAGCCGAACGAGCTCAGCCGTGGCGCGCGCCTGCGCCTGGCCCTGCAGGACCTGGGGCCGATCTTCATCAAGTTCGGCCAGTTGTTGTCCACCCGCCGTGACCTGCTGCCCAACGACATTGCCGATGAGCTGATGCTGCTGCAGGACCGCGTACCGCCGTTCGACCCCAGGCAGGCCGTGGCGCTGATCGAGGCACAGCTGGGCGCCCCGGTGACGCAACTGTTCAGCCGCTTCGACGTCGAGCCGCTGGCCTCGGCCTCGGTGGCCCAGGTGCACGCTGCGCGCCTGAAAAGTGGCGAGGAAGTGGTGGTCAAGGTGGTACGCCCGGGCCTGAAGCCGGTGATCGCCCAGGACCTGGCCTGGCTGTTCCTGATTGCCAAGGCCGCCGAACGCGCTTCGGCCGACGCCCGCCGCCTGCACCCGGTGGAAATCGTCGGCGACTACGAAAAAACCATCTACGACGAGCTCGACCTGCTGCGCGAAGCGGCCAACGCCAGCCAGCTGCGGCGCAACTTCGAAGGCTCCGAGCTGATGTATGTGCCCCAGGTGTACTGGGACCTGTGCCGCCCCAAGGTGCTGGTGATGGAGCGTATCTACGGCGTGCCGGTGACCGACATGGCCACCTTGGCCGACCAGCGCACCGACATGAAGCTGCTGGCCGAACGGGGCGTGGAGGTATTCTTCACCCAGGTGTTCCGCGACAGTTTCTTCCATGCCGACATGCACCCCGGCAACATCTTCGTCAGCACGGTCAAACCGTGGAGCCCGCAGTACATCGCCATCGACTGCGGCATCGTCGGCAGCCTGACCGCCGAGGACCAGGACTACCTGGCGCGCAACCTGATCGCTTTCTTCAAGCGTGACTACCGCCGCGTCGCCCAGTTGCACATCGACTCGGGCTGGGTGCCGGCACACACCAAGGTCAACGAGTTCGAAGCGGCGATCCGCACCGTGTGCGAGCCGATCTTCGAAAAACCGTTAAAGGATATTTCCTTCGGCCAGGTGCTGATGCGCCTGTTCCAGACCGCCCGGCGCTTCAACATGGAAGTGCAGCCGCAACTGGTCCTGCTGCAGAAGACCCTGCTCAACATCGAAGGCCTGGGCCGCCAGCTGTACCCCGACCTGGACCTGTGGAGCACCGCCAAGCCATTCCTCGAGCGCTGGATGCGCGACCGCATGAGCCCCAAGGCCGTGCTCGGCAACATCCACAGCCAGGTCGAGCAACTGCCGCACCTGGCCGACATGGCCCGCGACCTGCTCGAACGCCTGTCGCAACCGCACCTGCACGATCCGCAACTGCCGGAGCGGCGCCGCCAGGGCGACCGCTGGGCGCTGCGCCTGCTCGGCGCCGGCCTGCTCGGCGGAGGCGCGGTCCTGGCCGCTGGCGCCGCCGCAGCCGCCAGCCTGGCTGCCCCTGCCGCCTGGCCGGCCTGGCTGATGCTGGCTGCTGGCCTTTACCTGATCGTGCGCCAATAGCCAGCCGCGCCCATGGCTGGCACACTAGCGCAAAGGGCCCGGCACAGGAGCGGGCCCGCTTTGGAGTCGACGATGAAAGACTGGCTGGACGAGATCAAGTGGAACAGCGAAGGCCTGGTACCGGCGATCGCCCAGGACCACAAGACCGGACGCGTGCTGATGATGGCCTGGATGAACCGCGAATCGCTGGCCCTGACCGCCGCCGAGCAGCGCGCCATCTACTGGTCGCGTTCGCGTGGCAAGCTGTGGCGCAAGGGCGAGGAATCCGGGCATGTGCAGAAGCTGCATGAAATGCGCCTGGACTGCGATGCCGACGTGATCATCCTGATGGTCGAGCAACTGGGCCATATCGCCTGCCATACCGGCCGTGAAAGCTGCTTCTACCGCGTCTTCGAGGACGGCCAGTGGAAAACCGTCGACCCGGTCCTGAAAGACCCGGATGCCATCTACAGCGCAGGACACTGACATGAGCGACACCCTCAACCGCCTGGCCGCAGTGCTTGAAGAACGCAAGCAAGCGGCGCCCGACAGCTCCTACGTGGCCAGCCTGTACCACAAGGGCCTGAACAAGATCCTCGAAAAGCTCGGCGAAGAGTCGGTCGAGACGATCATTGCCGCCAAGGATGCTGCAGTCAGCAAGGATTACAGCGATGTCATCTACGAAACCGCCGACCTGTGGTTTCATAGCCTGGTAATGCTCAGCGCGCTGGGCCAGCATCCGCAGGCCGTGCTTGACGAGCTGGAACGCCGTTTCGGGCTTTCCGGGCATGACGAGAAGGCCGCACGCCAGCCTTCGGCCTGACGTATTTTCGGGCGCCTGTGGGAGCGGGCGTGCCCGCGAAGAATGCGCCGCGGTGCATGGCACCGGCTACGCCGGTGTTCGCGGGCATGCCCGCTCCCACAGGGGCCGTGTTGCCGGATCGATTTGCTGTACACACATTTTTCAGGAGTACGAAATGGGTATCTTTGACTGGAAACACTGGATCGTCCTGCTGGTGGTCGTGGTCCTGGTGTTCGGCACCAAGAAGCTGAAGAACTTCGGCAGCGACCTGGGCGAGTCGATCAAGGGCTTTCGCAAGGCCATGAGCGATGAAGAGAACAAGCCGGCCGAGCAGACCCCGCCGCCAGCCCAACCCGTTCCACCGGTGCAGAACACTGCCCAGCAGAACCAGGGCCACACCATCGAAGGCCAGGCCCAGCCGGTCCAAGAGCCGCAGCGGAAAGACTGACCCATGTTCGGCATCAGTTTCAGCGAGCTGCTGCTCGTCGGCCTGGTCGCCCTGCTGGTGCTCGGCCCCGAGCGCCTGCCCGGTGCCGCGCGCACGGCAGGCCTGTGGATCGGCCGGCTCAAGCGCAGCTTCAACAGCATCAAGATGGAAGTGGAGCGCGAAATCGGCGCCGACGAAATCCGCCGCCAGCTGCACAACGAGCACATCCTGCAGATGGAAGAGGAAGCCAAGCGCATCCTCAACCCGATGACGCCACCGGCGCAGCCGCCCGTCACCACCGCCACCGTGCAGCCCCCCGCCGGGCTCGAAGCCAGGCCAGCCGAAACAGCTGCCACCCCGGCCACGCCTTCTGAACCGCCTCAACCGCCGCGAGCCCCATGAGCGAGAATCCGGAACACGACCAGCCAATGCCGCTGGTTTCGCACCTCACCGAACTGCGCACTCGCCTGTTGCGCTGCGTTGCCGTCATTTTCCTGATCTTTGCCGGGCTGTTCTCCTTTGCCCAGCAGATCTACACCCTGGTCTCCGCGCCGCTGCGCGAGCACCTGCCGGCCAATGCGACGATGATCGCCACCGACGTGGCCTCGCCGTTCCTCACGCCGTTCAAGCTGACCATGATCGTCTCGCTGTTCCTGGCGATTCCGTTCATCCTCCAGCAGATCTGGGGCTTCATCGCGCCCGGGCTGTACCGCCATGAAAAGCGCATCGCCATTCCACTGCTGGTGTCGAGCATATTCCTGTTCTACGCCGGCATGGCCTTCGCCTATTTCCTGGTGTTCCCGCTGATCTTCGGCTTCTTCGCCAGCGCCACGCCGGAAGGCGTGTCGATGATGACCGACATCGCCAGCTACCTCGACTTCGTGATGACGCTGTTCTTCGCCTTTGGCGTGGCCTTCGAAATCCCGGTGGCGGTGGTGCTGCTGGTATGGATCGGCGTGGTCGACGTGAAGTACCTGAAGAAGATTCGCCCCTACGTGATCATCGGCTGCTTCGTGGTCGGCATGGTCCTTACCCCACCGGACATCTTCTCCCAGACCCTGCTGGCCGTACCCATGTGGCTGCTGTTCGAGATCGGTGTGCTGTGCGGCAGCCTGATTCGCAAGCGCAGCGCCCACGATGAAACCGCCAACGACCACAACGACCAGCCACCAGCGACCCAACCGTGAACCTGTTGCTCCTTGAAGAGGCCGACTTCGTCTCGGCCGACCGCGTCGTTCTCGCTGACCGGCGCTTCACCCACATGCAGGACATCCACCGCGTGGCGGTGGGCGACAACCTGCGCGTGGGCCGTATCAACGGCCTGATGGGCAAGGCCACGGTGCTGCGCCTGGAAAAGCACGAAGCCGAACTGGAAGTCGCCTTTGACCAGCAGCCACCGGCCAAGCTGCCGCTGACCCTTGTGCTCGCCGTACCCCGGCCGAAGATGCTGCGCCGGCTGTTCCAGACCGTGGCCACCCTCGGCGTGTCGCGGCTGATCCTGGTGAACAGCTACAAGGTCGAGAAAAGCTTCTGGCAAACCCCCTTCCTGCACCCGGACAGCATTCGTGAAAATCTCATCCTCGGCCTGGAACAGGCGCGCGACACCGTGCTGCCCGAGGTGATCATCGAGAAGCGCTTCAAGCCCTTCGTCGAAGACCGCCTGCCCGCCATCGCCGCAGGCACCCTGGGCCTGGTCGGCCACCCCGGCCCCTACCCCGCCTGCCCGCGCGCAGTGGAGCAAGCCGTGACCCTGGCCATAGGTCCCGAGGGTGGCTGGATCCCCTATGAGGTGGACCTGCTGGGCAAGGCAGGCCTGGCACCGGTGCAACTGGGCGAGCGTATCCTGCGGGTCGAGACTGCTGTAACGGCGCTGCTTTCGCGCATTTTCTGACGTAAACGCCGCATTTTCGCCCATCAAGTTTCCTTCTCCCTGGCCGATGGCCTTGGCAACACAACAACTATTTGTGCTGCCACGCCGCCAGGGAGTCGTATATGTATCAATGGTTCGCCCAATCGTTGGGCAATGTGAGCGTCAACCGCAAACTGGGGCTGGGCTTCGGCCTGGTGCTGCTGTTGACCCTGGCCATTACTCTGGTCGGCTGGCACGGTATGGACAGCATCATCGAACGTGGCGACAAGCTGGGAAACATCTCGGTCATCCAGCAGTACACCCAGGAACTGCGCATCGCCCGCCAGCATTACCAGCGCCAACGTGACGAAGCCTCGGTGGCTGAGCTTGAAAAAGCCCTGGGCAACCTCGACCGCCAGGTGCAGCTGATGCTCGGACAGATCGAGCAACCCACTGACCGCCAGCGCCTGGAGCAACAACGCGAGGCCGTGCGTACCTACCAGCAGGCGTTCAACGAACTGAAGCAAGCCGGCCAACGCCGCGAAGCCAGCCGTGGCGTGCTGGGCGACAGTGCCGACAAGGCCGCGGAGCTGATCGGCCGGGTACAGCGGGGCCTGCTGCAAGGTGGCGATATCAACCAGTACCAGTACGCAGTGGAAGTCAGCGCCCTGCTCCAGCAGGCACGCTTCCAGGTGCGTGGCTACACCTACAGCGGCAATGCCGATTTCCAGCAAACGGCGCTCAAAGCCATCGACCAGGCTCTGGCCGAACTGCGCGCGCTGCCGGCCAAAGTACCGGCTGAACATGCCGCCAGCCTGGACGATGCCGCCACCGCCCTGGCCGGCTACCGCGATGCGGTCACCCAGTTCGGCAATGCCCAGGTCGCCAGTGAACAGGCCCTGCAGCACATGGCCGAGCAAGGCACGGTACTGCTGCAGACCAGCCAGGCGATGACCATCTCACAAACCGCTGTGCGTGACGCCGGCGCAGCCCAGGCCAAGACCCTGCTCGCCGTGGCCACCGTGCTGGCCCTGGCCCTCGGCCTGCTGGCAGCCTGGGCCATCACCCGGCAGATCATCATCCCGCTGCGCCAGACCTTGCGCGCAGCCGAGCGCGTGGCCAGTGGCGACCTGACTCAAGCGCTGCAGGTACAACGCCGTGACGAACTGGGCCAGTTGCAAGCCAGCATGCAGCGCATGACCCAGGGCCTGCGCGAACTGATCGGCGGCATCGGTGATGGCGTCACGCAGATCGCCAGCGCTGCCGAGGAGCTGTCGGCGGTGACCGAGCAGACCAGCGCCGGGGTCAACAACCAGAAGGTCGAGACTGATCAGGTAGCGACCGCCATGAACCAGATGACCGCTACCGTGCATGAAGTGGCGCGCAATGCCGAGCAGGCCTCGGAAGCCGCGTTGATGGCCGACCAGCAAGCCCGCGAAGGCGACCGTGTGGTGGGCGAAGCGGTGGCGCAGATCGAGCGCCTGGCCGGTGAAGTGGTCAACTCCAGCGAAGCGATGAACCAGCTCAAGGCCGAGAGCGACAAGATCGGCAGCGTGCTCGACGTGATCAAGTCGGTGGCTCAGCAGACCAACCTGCTGGCCCTCAACGCGGCGATCGAAGCGGCCCGTGCCGGCGAGGCCGGGCGTGGCTTTGCCGTGGTGGCCGATGAAGTGCGCAGCCTGGCGCAGCGCACCCAGCAATCGACCGAAGAGATCGAAGAGCTGATTGCCGGCCTGCAAAGCGGCACCCAGCGCGTGGCCAGCGTGATGGACAGCAGCCGCCAGTTGACCGACAGCAGCGTCGAACTGACCCGCCGTGCCGGCAGCTCGCTGGAAACCATCACCCGCACCGTCTCGTCGATCCAGGCGATGAACCAGCAGATTGCCACTGCCGCGGAAGAACAGACAGCCGTGGCCGAGGAGATCAACCGCAGTGTGATGAATGTGCGGGACATTTCTGACCAGACCTCGGCAGCCAGTGAAGAGACGGCCAGCTCCAGCATGGAGCTGGCGCGGTTGGGTACCCATTTGCAGGGGTTGGTGGGGCGGTTCAGGCTCTAGGCTGATGGGTGGGTCGCCTGTGCCGGCCTCTTCGCGGGTAAACCCGCTCCCACAGGTACTGCACAGCTCTCAACACCTGTGCAGTACCTGTGGGAGCGGGTTTACCCGCGAAGAGGCCGGCACAGGCAGAATCCTCCCACATGCTGCGGTGAAATTTCCTACCTGATTATCAGGTCAAGTCCTACAACTCCGCTGCCGATTGGCAGAGGTGTGATGCCGGCAATGCGCCCGCATCCCCCTTTTCAATCGCACGGAGACTCACCATGCTCGGCTACCTCAACCGCAAGCTCGGCAACATCAGTGTCGGTGCCAAGCTCGCCCTCGGCTTTGCCGTGGTCCTGCTGCTTACCCTGGCCACCACCATCAGCGGCTGGCGTGCACTGGATGGCGCTATTGTCCGTTCACAGCAACTCAGCGAAATAGGCCAGATAAACGATCTGACCAAGGACCTGCGCGCAGAGCGCATCACTTACCGCGTGCTGAACGACAACGCCAGCAAGTCACGCATCATCACCATCCTCGATCAACTGAACAGCATGCTTGCCACGCTGCAACAACGCAGCAACGTCGATGAGTCACGGCAGATGCTGACCGACAAACTGGCACTGCTGCAGCGCCTGCGCGATGACTTCAGCGAACTGCAACGCACCGTCGCCAACCGTATCGCCCTGCGCGAGGCCATGCAGGCGCAGGAACAGAAGCTCAACGAGGCGATCGACGAACTGCAGACCCAGGCCTTGCTGGAGATGCCTGCCGACAGTCAGCAAGGCGGTGTGCTGAGCCTGATGGATACCCTCAGCCGGCATATCGACGGTGCCAACCAGCAGAGCTTGGTGCCGGCCTACACCTTCACCCCTGTCGAGGACTTCGCCAAGGTCGGCGACAGCGCCCTGGACGCTGCCGATACCAGCCTGGGGCAACTGCTCAAGAGCCTTGCTCCGCTGCGCCTGCCACGCGCCGTCACCGAGCAGCCCGGAATCGAGCTGGCCAAATACCGCACCAGCCTGGACCAGTACCGCCACGCCGCGGTGCAGGTCGAGCAATTGCAGAACAACCTGGAAAAGATGGGCAATGAGTTGCGCGCGGTAAGCCTGGAGCTCGGCAAGCGCAAGGTCGAGCAACGCGACAGCGAAGCCCTGGCTGCCCGCTCGCTGCTGACCAGCGTGGCGCTACTGGCGCTGGCGGTGGGTGTGCTGGCCGCCTGGCTGATCACCCTGCAGATCACCCAACCCTTGCGCCAGACCCTGGCCGTGGCCGCACGCATCGCCAAGGGCGACCTGAGCCAGGTCGAAACGGTGCAGCGGTGCGACGAGATGGGCCAGTTACAGACCAGCATGCGCGAAATGACCTTGAGCCTGCGCGAGCTGATCGGTGGCATCGACCAAGGCGTCGGGCAACTGTCACAGGCAGCCTCGGAGCTGGCGACCAGCAGCGAGGACACCAAGCTGCGCATCAACCAGCAGCGCGAGGAAACCGACCAGGTGGCAACTGCCATGAACCAGATGAGCGCCACCGTACAGGAAGTGGCGCAGAACGCCGAACAGGCCTCTCTGGCCGCGACAAACGCCGACCAGCAGGCGCAGATGGGCGACCAGGTAGTGGCCGAGGCCATCGGCCGTATCGAACAACTGGCCAGGCAGATGGACCATTGCCTGGCGGCCATGCAGCATCTGGCAGGCGAGAGCCAGCGTATCAGCGGCATCCTCGATGTGATCAAGTCGGTGTCCGAGCAGACCAACCTGCTGGCCCTGAACGCGGCGATCGAAGCGGCACGGGCCGGTGAAGCCGGGCGCGGTTTTGCCGTGGTGGCGGACGAAGTACGTGGGCTGGCGCAGCGCACCTCGACGGCGACCGAGGAAATTGGCCAACTGATCGACAGCCTGCACAACGGGACTGATGAAGTGACACGGTTGCTGGACAGCAGCAAGAGCCTGACCGAACAGAGCGTGGAGCTGAGCCGCAAGGCAGGGCATGCGTTGAGCCAGATCACCGATACGGTGTCGAACATCCAGGGCATGAACCAGCAGATTGCCACGGCCAGCGAAGAGCAGAGCGTGGTGGCCGAGCAGATCAACCGCAGCGTGCTGAATGTGCGCGATGTGTCGGATCAGACCAGTGCGGCCAGTGAGCAGACGGCGGCGTCGAGTGGCGAACTGGAGCAGTTGGGGCAACAGTTGCGGGGGATGGTGGGGCGGTTCAACATCTAGACAGGAGTCGCCTGCTTCGCGGGTAAACCCGCTCCTACAAGTACCTCGCCGCTCTCAAAGTCGGTGCAGTACCTGTGGGAGCGGGTTTACCCGCGAAGAGGCCGGTGCAGGTTAAAGCACCTGGCGCAGGAACGCCTGCGCGCGCGGGTCCTTCGGCGCGGCAAAGAACGCGGCCGGGGCCGAATCCTCCAGCAGCTTGCCATGGTCGAAGAACAACACCCGGTCAGCCACTTCACGGGCGAAGCCCATCTCGTGGGTAACGCAGACCATGGTCATGCCTTCCTGGGCCAGGGTCTTCATCACGTCCAGCACCTCGCCGACCATTTCCGGGTCAAGCGCCGAGGTCGGCTCGTCGAACAGCATCACCTTCGGGTCCATGGCCAAGGCGCGGGCGATCGCCACCCGCTGCTGCTGGCCGCCGGACAGGCGCGACGGGTATTCGTTGGCTTTCTGCGCAATGCCAACCTTCTCCAGCAGCGCCCTGGCCTTGGCCTCGCGGTCGGCCTTGTTACGCTTGCGCACCACCTTCTGCGCCAGGCACAGGTTTTCCAGCACGGTCATGTGCGGGAACAGGTTGAAGTGCTGGAACACCATGCCGACTTCACGGCGGTAGGCGTTGATGTCGGTCTTCGGGTCGGCCAGTTGCAGGCCATCGATGGCCACATGGCCTTCGTCGAAATGCTCCAGGCCGTTGAGGCAGCGCAGGAAGGTCGACTTGCCCGAACCCGACGGGCCGAGTACCACCACCACTTCGCCCTTGGCGACCTGGGTGGTGACGTTGTCCACAGCCCGTACCACGTGGCCACGGGTGTCGAAGACTTTCAGCAGGTCACGGACTTCAATCACTTTGCGCAAGCCTCCGCTCGAGCCGGCTTGCCAGGTGCGACAGCGGCAGGTTGATCAGCAGGTACAGGCCTGCCACGCAGAACCAGATCTCGAAGGTCGAGAACGAGGTGGTGATGGCCTCGCGGCCGCTCTTGGTCAGTTCGGTGATGGCGATCACCGAGACCAGCGAGGTGTCCTTGACCAGGCTGATGAACTGGCCGGCCAAAGGCGGCAGCACGCGTTTGAACGCCTGCGGCAGGATCACGTGGCGCATCGACTGGCCCGCGTTCAGGCCCAGCGAGCGGGCCGCTTCGTTCTGGCCCTTGGCGATGGACTGCACGCCGGCACGAACGATTTCAGCCACGTAGGCGCCGGTGAACAGCGCCAGTGCGGCCACCCCGGCAAACTCGCGGGACAGGTTGAGCACGGTACCGATGAAGAAGTAGAAGATGAAGATCTGCACCAGCAGCGGGGTACCGCGCACCAGTTCGACATACACCGTCGTCAGGTCACGCAGGGTGGGGTTGCTGGACAGCCGGCAGAGGCCGGCGAACAAGCCGATCAGCAGGCCCAGGGCACCGGAAACCACCGAAATCCACAGGGTGGTCCACAGCCCCCAGACCAGCGGGCCGGCCGCCCAGTGGCGGGTGACGCCAATCTGGTCGCCTTCGGCCACATCGTCGCCGCGGGCCAGCTGCAGGCTGTCCTTGGCCACGTCGAGTACCTGCTCGGCACCGTTCTCATCTTTCAGCGTGACACGGGCATTGTCGCCCGAGATGACGATCTCCTGCACGGTGCCGTAACCGGCGGCGCGCTGTGCTTCCTCGGCCTTGTAGGCGAAGTACTGCGGTACGCGGTTCCAGCGCCACTCGTAGGAAATCATCGAGGTGGCCATATACAGGCTGAACGCCAGGCCCACCAGGACCAGGGCAGTCAAACCGTGCCAGGGCCACTGGGCTTTCTTGTGTTTGATCACGTGGGGTACTTCCGTAAATGCGAACGCGCAGGGTTTGCCTGCGCGTCGGGGTCATAAAGCCGGGCTTGTGGCCTGGGCCTTATTCCATTTCCTTCAGCCAGTCCTTGTTCTTGAACCACTTGTCGTGAATACGATCGTAGGTCCCGTCATGCTTGATCTGGTGCAGGAAGTTGTTGATGAAGTTGATGCTGTCGTAGTCGCCTTTCTTCAGGCCGAAGGCCAGCGGCTCGTAGGTGAAGGGTTCTTCGAGGAACAGCAGCTTGCCGGCACCGGCCTTGTCCACTGCCACCACGTTGTACGGTGCGTCGTAGACGAAGGCATCAGCCTTGCCATTGACCACGTCCATCACCGCTTCCTGCTCGTTGTCGTAGCCGTGGTACTTGGCCTTGGCGATCAGCTTCTTGGAAACCATTTCGCCGGTGGTACCGAGCTTGGAGGTGATGCGGTACTTCTCGTTGTTCAGGTCCTTGTACGACTTGATCTCGCCCGCCAGCTCCTTGCGGATCAGCAGGGTCTGGCCAACCACGATGAAAGGTTCGCTGAAGTTCAGGCGCAGGTTGCGTTCCTGGGTCAGGGTCATGCCGCTGCCGATCATGTCGAACTTGTCGGTCAGCAGTGCCGGGATGATGCCGTCATAGGCGGTGGAAACTGGCTCGAACTTGACGCCCATGGACTTGGCCATGGCTTTGAGGATATCGACTTCGAAGCCGATGATCTCGCCACGCTTGTTGGTCATCTGGAATGGCATGTAGGTCGGGTCCATGCCCACCCGCAGGGTGCCGCGCTTGACCGCGTCATCGATAGCACCCGCCTGGGCCGCCGTCACGGCGACCAGGGCGGTGACACCGACCAGCAGTCGCGAAAGGTATTTCTTGATCATCACCAAGTCCCCTAGCAAGAAAAGTAGCGAATCTTATTGTTGGCATGGCCGTAGCGGCCGATGCGTCATATCGGAGAGGGATGCTAACGCATGGCGGCTCGGGGACCTAGAGCCGGGGGGGACTTTGTTGGCCAAAATCGAGGGAGGGCCCTAAAAGCTTCGCGGGCACGCCCGCTCCCACAGGTACAGCGCATGCCTCAAAGGCTGTGAAGTACCTGTAGGAGCGGGCGTGCCCGCGAAGAGGCCCGATCAGGCGCCGACGAGTGCCGGTTGGCCTTCATTCTCCGGGTGCAGCGGCAACAGCGGCGAATGCGGGTCGTTCTTGATCGATGCACGCCACACGTTGATCCACGCCGCATTGTGCTCGGCCCAGACCTGCTCGTGCAGGCGGGTCAGCGCCACCGGGTCGCTGAGCAGGGCCAGGCGGGTATTGAGGTCCAGGCCTTGCGGCCCGACTTCCATCGCCTTGGCCACACGCTCGACGCGCAGTGCCTCGATCGGTGCCGCCTGGCCATGACGGGCAGTGGCCATGGCACAGGCCAGGGCGTTCTGCCGCGGGTCGACCACGGCCCGCACGAAGCCGTCATGCAGGGCATGCCAGCGGTTTTCGTGGGTATACCGGTCGGTGGCCAGCAGCTCTTGCGGGGTGGCGTATTCCTCGGGGATGAGGAACAGCTTCTCGTCCTTGGCCGCCAGGCCCAGGCGGGTGCGGCTGGAGATCACCGAAACCGGGATCGACAGCACCAGCGAACCGACGATTGGCGCCAGCCACCACAGGAAGCTCGGGTTCAGCCAGGCCACCAGCGCCGCCCAGGCAATGCCCAGCAGGGTCTGCGGGCCATGGCGGCGCACCGCTTCGCTCCACGGCGTGGAGTCATCGTCACGCTGCGGCGAATTCCAGGTCGCGGCCCAGCCGAGGAACGCAGCCAGCACGAAGCGGGTGTGGAAGATCATGCGCACCGGTGCCAGCAGCATGGAGAACAGCATCTCCATCAACATCGACAGGGTGACCTTGATGCGCCCGCCAAACTCGGTCGCGCCCTTGGCCCAGATCAGGATGACGCTGAGCAGCTTGGGCAGGAACAGCAACACGATGGTGGTGGAGAACAGCGCTACGGCCTTCTCCGGGTGCCACTGCGGCCACAGCGGGTAGAGCTGGTACGGCTCGATGAAGTACTGCGGCTCCATCAGCGTGTTGGTCGCCAGCAGCGCGGTCGACAGCACCAGGAACAGGAACCACAGTGGCGCCGACAGGTACGACATCACCCCGGTGAGGAACACTGCACGGTGCACCGGGTGCATGCCCTTGACCAGGAACAGGCGGAAGTTCATCAGGTTGCCGTGGCACCAGCGGCGGTCGCGCTTGAGCTCGTCGAGCAGGTTCGGCGGCAGTTCTTCGTAGCTGCCCGGCAGGTCGTAGGCAATCCACACGCCCCAGCCGGCACGGCGCATCAGCGCGGCTTCGACGAAGTCGTGGGAGAGGATTGCACCGGCGAACGCGCCCTTGCCCGGCAACGGCGCCAGGGCGCAGTGCTCGATGAACGGCTTCATGCGGATGATCGCATTGTGACCCCAGTAGTGCGACTCGCCCAGTTGCCAGAAGTGCAGGCCGGCGGTGAACAGCGGGCCGTACACGCGGGTGGCGAACTGCTGCAGACGCGCATACAGGGTGTCCATGCCCGAGGCTTTAGGCCCGGTCTGGATGATGCCGGCGTCCGGGTTGGCCTCCATCAGGCGCACCAGGCTGCTCAGGCACTCGCCGCTCATGACGCTGTCGGCGTCGAGTACGACCATGTACTTGTACTCGCCGCCCCAACGACGGCAGAAGTCGTC
Organism: Pseudomonas sp. 43(2021); assembly: GCF_017490805.1. Taxonomy (NCBI): domain Bacteria; kingdom Pseudomonadati; phylum Pseudomonadota; class Gammaproteobacteria; order Pseudomonadales; family Pseudomonadaceae; genus Pseudomonas; species Pseudomonas sp. 43(2021). Next base: position 106,399 of record NZ_JAFGYJ010000001.1, on the reverse strand, counting down.
GAGGTTGCCGCTCTTGCGCTTCACCCGGCGCCGACGGCGACGGTAGAAGATGCGGCCAAAGCCTTTGGTTTCGCGGCACACGTCCAGCCAGGCCTGTTGCTCGGCCACGGCGATGTCGGTGTCGTTGGTGTCGCTGAGCACGAAGAAGTCGAAGCGGTCAAGGTTGCCGCTGGCAGCCACCGACTCGAACGTTGCGCGCAGGCCGGCGAACACGCGTGGCACGTCTTCGTTGCAGATCGGCATCACCAGCGCGGTACGCGCCTCGGGCGCGATCGGCTCGTTGCCTGCGCTGCTACCGGAAATCTTGTACTTGTCACGCCCGGTGAGCAGCTCGAGGAAGCCCATCAGCGCGGTCCAGAAGCCCGCCGACACCCAGCAGAACAGAATGCCGAAGAGGATCAGGATGGACGTCTGCAAGGCATACGGCCATACCTGCACCACGGTGTCCCAAAGCGGCTGGTTGACGACTTCGTCAAAGTCCACGAACGACCAGCCCTGATACGGCAGGATGCCCTTCATGTACCAGCCGGCGACGATGGTCTGGCCGATCATCAGCGCCAGCAGGATGTAACGGCGGATCGAGCCGACCGTGCGCCAGCGGGCCGGCGGCAGCTCGCGCTTGGGCGGCTGCGGCGCGTTGGTACGGCCGGTCATGCGCCGCCACATGCGGATCAGCACGTTGGTGCGCCATGGCTCGGGCACGACCTTGGTGCGCTTGATCGGCGGGGCGATCTTCAGGCACAGGCGGCCGCTGCCGTCGACGCCAAGCATTTCGGCGTCTTCCAGCTCGGCGGCGCTGCCTACGGTCAGGCGCGGGCCCACCGAGGCCTGCACGGCCTCGGCAGAGCTGGCGGCCGGGTTGGCCGCCAGGCGTTGGTGCAGCTCACTGAATGACGTGCAGCTGGCGAGTTCCGCCCGTTGCTCGTCGCTCAGTGGTAGGTGGGCCAGGTACTCGCGAAGCGATTCCGGCCTTGCGCTTGAGTTACTCATCGGCAGGCAACTGATAGCTCCAGGTCTCGGTCAGCACCTTCTCGGTGGTGGCCGGGGTCCCGTTGGTGGGCGCCGCATCGGCGGCAGGTTGTTCGGCCTTGGCGGTTTTCTCGGCCTTGGCTTGCTTGGCTGCAGCCTTGTCCTGCTTGGCAGGTTTGGCGGCTTCGACCGGCACGTCACGCACCAGCGCGGCACGCATTTCGGTCGACTTGTTGGCTTCCTTGACCTTCAAACGCAGGGTCAGGCGCCAGCCCTTGGTCTCAGGGTTATAGCGCAGGTTGTTCTCGACCACCTCGGCGTTGTCGGCCACGCTGATCTGGCTGCGCACGGCGGTGTCTTCCGGCAGGGCGGCCAGTGCCGGGCCGGCGAAGTCGACCAGGAAGGCCACGCTGCCGTCTGGCTGGCGGATCAGGTTGGACTGCTTGACGTCGCCAGTGGAACGCAGGGTCTGCTTGACCCAGCCCAGCTCGGGGGCCTGGAACTTCGGCTCGTCGATAGTCCAGTGCAGACGGTAGGCGTACTCGAATGGCTTGCCTGGCTCAGGCAGCTTTTCCGGGCTCCAGAAGGCCACGATGTTGTCGTTGGTCTCGTCGGCAGTCGGGATTTCGACCAGGTCGACGGTACCCTTGCCCCAGTCACCCTTCGGCTCGATCCAGGCGCTCGGGCGCTTCTGGTAGTTGTCGTCGAGGTCTTCGTAGTCGCTGAAGGCGCGCTGGCGCTGCATCAGGCCGAACCCACGCGGGTTCTCGACGCTGAAGTTGCTCACGGCCAGGTGTTTCGGGTTGTTCAGCGGGCGCCACAGCCACTCGCCGTTGCCGGCATGGATCGACAGGCCTTCGGAGTCGTGCAGGGCCGGGCGGTAGTTGAGGACCTTGGACGGCTGGTTGGGGCCGAACAGGTACATGCTGGTCAGCGGGGCGATGCCCAGGCGGCTGACATGGTCACGCAGGAACACGCGGGACTGCACGTCGACCACGGTGTCGTTGCCCGGGCGCAGGGTCAGCTTGTAGGCGCCGGTGGAACGCGGCGAGTCCAGCAGGGCGTAGATCACCAGATGCTTGTCGGTCGGCTTGGGCTTCTCGACCCAGAACTCGGTGAAGCGCGGGAACTCCTCGCCCGACGGCAGTGCGGTGTCGATGGCCAGGCCACGGGCCGACAGACCATATACATGACCCTTGCCGACCACGCGGAAATAGCTGGCGCCAAGCAGGGTCATGATCTCGTCCTGCTTGTCGGCCTTGTTGATCGGGTACAGCACGCGGAAACCGGCGTAACCCAGGTTCTTGGTGGTTTCCGGGTCGTGGGGCACGTCACCGAATTCGAAACGGCTCGGGTCGTACTTGATTTCCTCGACCTTGGTGGCGGTGACCTCGTTGATCTTCACCGGGGTGTCGAAGTGCATGCCCTGATGATAGAACGACAGTTTGAACGGAGTCTTGTCCTTGGCCCACTCGGCCTTTTCCTGCAGGAAATGAATCTTCTGGTAGTCCGCAAACTTCATGTCGCGGAATACGGCTGGCAGGTTGCTTTTCGGTGCGTCGTACTTCTGGCCGGCCAGATCCTTTGCCTTGGCTGCAACATCGTCAAGATTGAATGCCCACAGCTGGCCCGCGCTCATCAGGCCGATCAGTGCCACACTGGCCATCAGGGCCTTGCGTAGCCCGGTTCCGGGGATTCTTGATGCTTTTTGGGGACTAACAATCACGAGCAACCCTCGCCGAAAACAGATCATGAAACCAACGGCCAGCGACAAATGCCGGGTTGGCGAGCACTGTTCGGACCCCGTGAGGGCGTAATGATTCCCCAAACGGATCCAGACAATGCTCGAGTCAGAGTGAAACGAACCTGCGAACGCAGGTCCATGCAGCGCGCGATTATCCAGCAGGTCGCGTGACAACGCATCAGGCTGGAACAACTATTTATCGTACAAAACCCCTTGTTTTCTTGTGAACAAGGGGTTTTTTGCCCTCACATTTGTAACATAAATGTTACGGGGCCATCATTGACCAGGTGCACCTGCATGTCTGCGCCGAATTGCCCGCTTGCCACGTCGGCGTGCCGAGCCCTGGCTTGCTGCAAAAGATAGTCGAACAACTCGGCGCCGAGGGCCGGTGGCGCTGCCGTCGAGAAGCTCGGGCGCATGCCGTTGCGGGTGTCTGCCGCCAGGGTGAACTGCGACACCAGCAACAAACCACCCCCGACATCCTTGAGCGACAGGTTCATCTTGCCCTGCTCGTCACTGAACACCCGGTAGTTCAACAGCTTGTGCAGCAGCTTGTCGGCCTGCTCACGGGTATCTTCAGGCTCGACGGCCACCAGCACCAGCAAACCTTGGTCGATGGCACCTACCACCTCCCCCGCTACTTCCACCCGTGCGCCGCGCACACGTTGCAGCAGGCCCCTCATGCTTCTTCCAGGGGCAGATCGAGCAAACGTCGGGCCATCTGATCGGCAGCACGCACCAAGGCATCGGTGATGCCCGGTTCGGAAGCCGCGTGGCCAGCGTCACGGATAACCTTCAGTTCGCTGTTCGGCCAGGCCTGGTGCAGCGCCCAGGCGTTGTCCAGCGGACAAATCACATCATAGCGGCCATGCACGATCACCGCCGGCAGATGAGCAATTTTCGGCAGGTCGCGAATCAGCTGATCCGGCTCGAGGAAAGCATTGTTCATGAAGTAGTGGCATTCGATACGGGCGATCGACAGCGCGCGCTGCGGCTCGGAGAAGCGATCGACCACCAGCGGGTTGGGGCGCAAGGTGGCAGTACGGCCCTCCCAGGTGGACCAGGCCTTGGCCGCGTGCATCTGGGCGATCTGGTCGTTGCCGGTCAGGCGCTTGTGGAAGGCCGATACCAGGTCACCGCGCTCTTCCGGCGGGATCGGCGCGATGTAGTCCTGCCAGTAGTCGGGGAACAGGCGGCTGGCGCCTTCCTGGTAGAACCACTGGATTTCCTGGGGGCGGCACAGGAAGATACCGCGCAGGATCAGGCCATGTACCCGCTCGGGGTGGGTCTGGGCGTAGGCCAGGGCCAGGGTGGAACCCCACGAGCCGCCGAACAGCACCCATTTATCAATGCCCAGGTGCTCGCGGATGCGCTCCAGGTCCTCGACCAGGTGCCAGGTGGTGTTGTTCTCCAGGCTCGCGTGCGGCGTGGAGCGACCACAGCCGCGCTGGTCGAAGGTGATGATGCGGTACAGGGTGGGGTCGAAGTAGCAGCGGCTCTGGGCGTCGCAACCGGCGCCCGGGCCGCCGTGGATGAATACCACTGGCAGACCTTCTGGCGAGCCGCTTTCATCGACATACAGCACATGCGGCGCTTCCACGGCCAGATCGTGCCGGGCGTAAGGTTTGATCTGCGGGTACAGGGTCTGCATTGCGCACTCCGTGTGAGGATTGTTCAGCCGTGGGCCATCATAAACCTGAATTGCGCTTTGAGCACTGCCCCTGAAGGGCACATATATCTACCTCCCACAGCCCGGACAGGCCAGCGATAGTCCCTTGCCCCAAATCAAGCAAGGGCCTCGCCATGCCAACTGCAGTCACTGCCGCGCCTAGTGTTCACTACGCCACCATCGAGCGCAAAGTCCCCACCTGGCTCAAGCAGGCTCCGCCAGAAACCCACCGCGCGATGCGCAACTGGCTTCAAACCCCTGCCTGGCTGGCAACGGCACTCCAGCAACAACCGGAGGTCGCCAAGGCATGGCAGGAGGAGCATGCACGCCACCGCGAACACCAGGCGCAGGTGCACAAGCTGTTCGAACAGCTTCCAACCCTGGAAACCTACGCCACCCAAGCACTCACCGAAGCCGTCAAGCAGCAATTCGGGCTTGACCTGGACGTGCGCAACACCTACCTCATCGATGCCCGCCTGATCGAGGCGACCAATGCCATCGACAGCCGCCAGGCCATCGACCGGGCTACGCGCTCGCTTCTGCATTGCGCCTTGCACAACTTCGACCTGCCCGCCACCACCGAACATGGCATGGACGCGCCCGCTAGCCTGCTGAAGAAGTCGGTCATCGTCGATCATCGGCGCTTCATGGGTACCGTGCCGATCATCAATGCACTGGACATCGCCGCCGAAGACTTCGCCGACTTGTGTCGCACGCTGGATATCGGCGGCAAGTACCATGAGCGGGTACATGCCATCTACTATCCGGCGGCCACGCCGCCGCTCAGCGCCGATGAAACCGCACTGGCCGTTTATGAAACCCTGGGGCGTGCCGAGGTCTCGGCATTCCGGCAATCCCTGCATTTCGCCCGCCTCAAGGGCGACATCAGCGAAACGCTATATACCGCCGCTCTAGCCGCGCCACTTGACCAGGCGGCGTCGCCCTCCTCACCGATTACCTTCAGCTTGCTCGACTTGTGGGAAGCCGAACTGACCGGGGTTGTGCTCATCACCCTGCAAGCCACAGGGCATCAGGCCGTGGCCCTGTATATTCCTGAAGACAGCACGACGCCACTCAAGGAGTTCACCAGCCAGAAAGCCCTGCACGACGAATTGCGCGACAGGCTCCAGGCCGATATCGGCTACCTGGACAGGCACCTCGCCGAGCGCGACAAGGCGCCCATAATCACCCGCGTCAAGGACCGGCTCACCCCCCTCGCCTGGAGTGTTCGCGGCCTGCAGGAACGTGTTCCGGACCCGCACGCCACCCTGTACCCGGTCAAAAGGCCTTTCAGCCACGCATTCCAGGGCGTGATGGCCTTCCAGAAGGCCCAGCGTCATGAGAAGGATGTGCTGTTCCACGCCACGCCGACCGAAATCGTCGACCGGCGCACCGCACTCGCCCACCGGGAACTGATTGCCAGCCGCGTACTGACGGGCTTGAACATCGCCGGCTTCTTCGTGCCGGGGCTGGGCGAAGCGATGCTTGCCGTGTGCCTGGCCCAGCTGGCCCATGAGGTGTATGACGGTATCGACGCCTGGGAAAACGACGAGCGTGATACAGCCTATGGCTACCTGGTCGATGTGATCGAAAACGTGGCGATCATGGCCGCCCTCGGCGCGGCAGCCAAGGCATTGGGAGCTTCACGGGGCGGCGAAGCCGGCAACGCGCTGGAAGGGCCGGAGATCGAAGAGCCAGCGGATGAGGCGCCAGAGCTGGCACGTATTCCTGTGGAAACGCCTTCCTTCATCGAAGAACTGGAAGACGTGGAAACACCCGATGGCCAGACGCGCCTGTGGAAACCCGACCTCACGCCCTACCAAAGCACAGAGACACTGCCCGACGACCTGGTACCGGACGAACTGGGCCTACGGCATCACCAAGGGAGACGCTGGCTGGTATTGCAGGGCAATCAGTACATCGTCACACCAGCGCCAACGACCGGTGAGTATCGTCTGCAACACCCGGCAAATCCTCGCCGCTACCAACCGCCAGTGCGGCACAACGGTGCCGGGGCATGGTTGCAGGTAACGGACAAGCCACTGAGTTGGTCGGGCACGACGCTATTGCGCCGTATCGGCCACTTGAGCGCGCACTTCGACGAGCCGACACTGCAACGGATTTTCGCCGTCAGCGGCATACACGAAGACGAGCTGCGCCGGGCCCTGGCCGACAGCCAACGGTTGCCGGCCTTGCTGGAAGACACCCTGCAACGCTTCAAGCTGGACGAAACGATCCGCCAACTGCCGGATGCCAGCACTCGCCCAGCTGAGTTTTCCAAGGCCTATGCCAGCCTGCCGCTCAGCCTGGCGCCGGGCGCCGAGGCCATACAGCGGGTGTACCCGAAACTGCCGGTAGCAGTCGCCAACGAGCTGGCGCGCGGCGCCAGTACCGACGAGCTGCAAATGCTCGACAACGGCAAGGTACCACTGCGCCTTGGCGAGGAGGCCCGCGTCTACCAGCAACACATCCGCCTGGCCCGCGCCCGTGAAGGGCTGTACCTGTCCAGCGTGCCAAACTGGGACAGCGACCGGTTGATCATGCACACCCTCGAACGCCTGCCAGGCTGGCCCACAGAAGCCAGGCTCCGGCTGCTCCAGCGTGTGTCCTGGCCGACCCAGGACCATGCCATAGGCCCGCTGGACGACCACCCGTACAAGACCATCACCCACGCCCGGGCAGGGTACATCGTCCACGACGAAAACCTGTCGAGTGCGGTGGTCACAACCCACCCAAGCCTTTACGCCGCCTTGTACGAGGCACTGCCAGCGGCCATGGCACAAATGGATGTCGCCGCCCCGCAAGCGCTGCAGCGCCTTGTACAGGAAAGCCCGTTGCTGCCTCGCCCGGCCCTGAGGGTGCTGCTGGGCATGCAGCCCGTACGCCCTGGCTATCGCTCCCCCATGCGCCTGGCCGACGGCCGCCTCGGCTACCCGCTCAGTGGCGGCGGCCCGGCCACGCAAGGCGTCACCCGCCAGCGCCTGCTCGAAGCTGTCGAAGCCACAGGCCTCGCTGCACGTACCGGCCGCTCCCCGGACCAGGTGCTGCTGGCACTTGCCGGTCACGGCCGTACACCGCTGCAGATATTCGAACATTTGCAGACACTGCTGGAGCAGCGCAACGAGCTGCAAAGCAGGCTGGACGACTGGAGCGAAGCCATTTCGCCGGCAACCGATCAGGCAGCACACGACTACGACAACCTGCGTGACTCGATCATGCAACATTGGTACGACGCCGCACTGGACGACAGCGCCGGGCCTGGCACCGAGCTGCGTATCGCCCGTGTGCCCCTGGCCGACATCCCCCTGACCTTGCCCGATTTCTTCAACGCACGGGTGCGCAGCCTGAGCCTGATCGACCTGCCTTCAGGAACCCTGGCAGGCTGGGCGCAAAACGAGCGCCTGCTGCAGCGCCTGCTCAGGCAGATGCCACAGATCGAGTCGCTGGAAATCAGCCGGCCGTTCGACCCCAGGGCAACGCCCTCGTCCTTCCTGTTTTGCATTCCCACCATCACCGAACACTTGCCAGGGTTGCAACGGCTGGTGATCACCAACCAGAACATGGCGCTTTCCGAAAGTGACCTGAACCTGCTGGCAGGGCTTCGCCAGTTGAGGTACCTGGACCTGAGTGGTAACCGTCTGGCGCAGGGCAACAGGCCAAGTTTCCATGAACTGACCCTGGACTACCTGGGCCTGGACCAGATGCAGCTGGCCCAATGGCCAATCGGGATTGGCAGCGACGCCTTGGCGCGCATTGCCCGTCTGTCGTTGCGCCACAACAACCTCAGGTCGTTGCCCTCGTTCCTGCTTCACGAAACAGACACGCTGACCACTCCACCGGTGATCGCCCTGGAAGGCAACAGCATCAATGAATCCCACCTGCAGCGCTTGCTGCTGAATGAGCGTTTCGACACGTCGGGTATCACCACGGACCAGCCCGCAGCACTTTCCGAACAGCTCGCCCGCATTCGCGAGGAGCGACAACAGATGCGCGAAGCGATCGATGGCTGGGCCCAGGCGTCCAGCTCGAGCAACCCCTTGACCCAGGCCGCACTGGCAGACAGGCAGCGCATCGAGTCGGCGATCAGTCAATTCTGGGAACAACAGGAGCAGGGCCAGTCATACCTTCGCTTGCAACTCGAGGAGGTGGCCATCGAGCATTTCCCCAGGCGGCTTCCGGCGTTCTTCGGTGCGCGCGTGCGTGCACTTGGCCTGACGCGGTTACGGGGCAGCGCCTCGCAGCTCGATGAACTGCTCAGGCGGTTCCCGAACGTCACCCGACTGACCATCGACGAGCACCAGGCCGCCACCCCCGCGCTGGCATCGGCCCTGGCTCGCCTTCCCCAGCTCGCCTACCTGGAGTTTCGCAACATGGGGCTGGAAGTCGACCAGGCCATGCTGGATATCTTCGCAGGGCTGCAACATCTGACCTCGCTGGACCTGTCAGGCAACCGTGTGGGCAGCATCGAGCGGGTACCCGCATCACTGTCCAGCAGCCTGCAGTCACTCGCACTGACCAACATGAACCTGCAAGCCTGGCCTAGCTGGTGTGACAGCTTGCTGCCGCTGGAGCTGCTGGACCTGAGCTCGAACAACATTACCCAGTTGCCCGAGCACATCCTCTCGAACCTGAACAACCCCATGCCGATCTCGTCGATCGCCCTGTTCGACAACCCGCTGCCGCTTGAAACCATCCTGCGGGTACGCGCGTTCTCGGACAGCAGCCAGCACAGCTATTCCTTTGCCCTGGATATTCCGGGCAACCTGATGGCCGTCGATTCTTCGAGCGAAGGGTCACTCGACCACCCTCACTTCCCCCTGCTGGGCGACGATACGCCCAGGCTGGAGGACTGGATGCTGGGCAGCGAGGCGCAGAACGAGGCGCTGCAGGACTGTTGGGAACAACTGGAAGGCAGTGACCTGTTGCGTCTGGTGGGCCGTTTGCACAATGCCGCCCCATACGTTGACCCGAATACGCGAACCACCTTCTGCGAACGGGTACGCATGATGCTGGTGGTGGCTGCAAGCAACGAATCCGAACGACCGATCATGGAGAGCATCGCCGCAGCAGCGTTGCCAGACCCGGAAACCGGCTCGCAGACCTGCCATGATGGCGCGCTGCAGGAGTTCAACAACATTGAACTGTACCTGATGAGCCAACGCCTGTTGATCGACGCCGGCGATACCCTGCAAGCACTGCGACATCGCCTGTTGCAGCTTTTCCGGATCGAACGGCTGGAGTTACTGGCCAACCAACGGACTGGCACGGGTGACCGGGTCTCGGTGCGCCTGGCCTACCGTCGCGAACTGGCCAGGGAACTGGACCTGCCGATCGCCGACAGCATGCGTTTTCGAGGGGCTGCGAACCTCGCGCGCGATGAGCTATCCAACGTGCTGGAAAAGGTCCGTAAAAGTGAACTGAGCGATGCACTGGTCGACTACATGCTGGCGAATCCGGATTGGAGCATGCGTCTGCGAACCGAATATGCCGACCGCTTCGCCGAAATAGAGGCCCGTTTCCGCCTGCGCGTGCTCGAACTGGCCAGCAAGGACCACTCGCTTCAGGATGAGTTGAACTTGCAGCAAGGCCTGCAGGATGACAAGGATCAGGAAGAGCAGGAGCTACTGCGCGAACTCACCATCAAGCAGATCAACACCAACTGACCCGCAGTGACTGGCGACGCGCATGACCTGCATCGCGTCGCCATTCTCGTTGGCGAGCTTCACCGCGCGTAACGCGCCTCGCCCCAGTCCAGCAGCGCCTGCAGAAGCTGTTTCAACACCTCCTGTGTCGGCCGGGCCAGGTCTTCGCGGTAATCGAACGGCTCGGTTTCCTCCATGTAGGTGCTCTGCGCCAGCTCCAGCTGCACCGCATGGATGTGGTTGGCCGGGTCGCCATAATGCCGGGTGATATGCCCGCCCTTGAAGCGGCCATTGAGCACATGGCTGTAGCCCTGGGCCTGGGCGCAGACCCCATTCAGCTGTTCGGCCAGAACCGGGTCGCAGCTGGCGCCGTTGAAGGTGCCCAGGTTGAAGTCTGGCAGCTTGCCGTCGAACAGGTGCGGGATCAGCGAACGGATCGAGTGGGCGTCCCACAGCAGGGCGTAGCCGAACTGCTCGCGCAGCCGCGCCAGCTCGCGACGAATCGTGTCGTGGTAGGGGCGCCAGATCTGCTCCAGATACTGCTTGCGTTCCTCGCCAGTCGGCTCCAGCCCGTCCTTGAACAATGGCTCGCCATCGAACAGCGTGGCTGGGTACAGGCCAGTGGTGGCGCCGGCGTACAGCGGCTTGTCGTCATCCGGGCGGTTCAGGTCGATGACGAAGCGCGAATACTCCGCTGCCACCACACTGGCGCCCATCTCGCGGGCAAAGTCATACAGCCGTGGAATATGCCAGTCGGTATCCGGCAGGCTGCGCGCCTGGTCGACCAGGCCATCTCGTACAGCCGGCGACAGTTTCAGGCCGGCATGGGGCATGCTGATCAGCAGCGGCAGGCGGCCCTGGTGAAAACTCAGTACCTTGTCCATCGTGCCTCTCTCAGTTGGAAATCTCGTGGCCCTTGCGCACCACGCGCTTGGGCAGGTCACCGCCCAGCCAGTAGGCCAGGTCGGCTGGGCGTTCGATCCGCCAGGCGACGAAGTCGGCGACCTTGCCCACTTCCAGCGAGCCATGGCTGTCGCCCAGGCCCAGCGCCGTGGCCGCGTGCACGGTGACACCGGCCAAGGCTTCTTCCGGGGTCATGCGGAAGCAGGTGCAGCCCATGTTCAGCATCAGCCGCAGCGACAGCCCTGGCGAGGTGCCGGGGTTGAGGTCACTGGCCAGGGCGATCTTCACGCCGTGGCGGCGCAGCGCGTCCATCGGCGGCAGCTGGGTTTCGCGCAGGAAGTAGAACGCGCCCGGCAGCAGCACGGCGACCGTGCCAGCGTTTGCCATGGCAATGGCGTCGTCCTCGGTCATGAACTCCAGGTGGTCGGCTGACAGCGCCTGGTAGCGCGCCGCCAGGCTGGAACCGTGCAGCGAGGACAACTGCTCGGCGTGCAACTTGACCGGCAGGCCCAGCTCGCGCGCCTTGATGAACAGCCGCTCGACCTGGGCCGGGGAGAACGCCAGGTGTTCGCAGAAGGCATCCACGGCGTCCACCAGGCCTTCGGCGGCCAGGGCCGGCAACATTTCGTCGCAGATATGCGCGATGTAGTCGTCAGCCCGGCCGGCGTACTCCGGCGGCAAGGCGTGGGCGGCCAGGCAGGTGGCGCGCACCGCCAGCGGCAACTCGTCGGCCAGGCGCCGGGCCACGCGCAGCATCTTGCGCTCGTTGGCCAGGTCCAGGCCGTAGCCGGACTTGACCTCGATGGTGGTCACGCCGTCACGCATCAGCGCCTGGACCCGCTGACGAGCACTGGCGAACAACTCGTCCTCGCTGGCCGCGCGGGTGGCCCGCACGGTGCTGGCGATGCCACCGCCCTGTGCGGCGATTTCGGCATAGCTCACGCCCTGCAGGCGCTGCTCGAACTCACCGCTGCGGTTGCCACCGAACACCGCATGGGTGTGGCAGTCGATCAGCCCCGGGGTGACCCAGGCGCCGCCCAGGTCCACCGTACGCTCGGCCTCGACCGACGCAAGCTCGGTGCGTGGGCCGATCCACTCGATCAGCCCGGCGTTGGTGACAATGGCCGCGTCCTCGATGGCCGAGTAACGGCCCTCGGCCATGGTTGCCACATGGCAGTGCTGCCAGACGGTTCTCATACATTTACTCCTGTACTAGCGGTGCAGCTCGGCCGGTTGCGCTGCCGGCTGGCCCTGCCCTGCGCGCGGCTTGCACCACAGCAGGTAGGACGCCACCAGGAACACCACCCAGACCACGCCGACAAGCAATGCCGCCTGGGTATCCGGGAAGTAACCGAGCACGCCAAAGATGAACACCATGAACGCAATGGCCATGGCCGGGCCGTAAGGCCAGAACGGTACCGGGAACTGCAACTGGGCCACCTGCTCACGGCTCATGCTGCGGCGCATGGCCACCTGGGTGACCAGGATCATCAGCCACACCCACACGGTGGCGAAGGTGGCGATCGATGCGATCAGCAGGAACACGTTCTCCGGGATCAGGTAGTTGAGCAGCACACCGATCAGCAGCGCAGCACCCATCACCACCACGGTCATCCATGGCACGCCGTGCTTCGACAGCTTGCTGAAGCCGCGCGGGGCATGGCCTTGCTGAGCGAGGCCGTACATCATGCGACCGGCGCCGAAGATGTCGCTGTTGATGGCCGAGATCGCGGCGGAAATAACCACGACGTTCAGCACGGCGGCGGCGGAACCGATGCCCAGGTTGCTGAAGATCTGCACGAACGGGCTGCCCTGGCTGCCGATTTGTGGCCATGGGAACAGGCACATCAGCACGAACAGGGTGAGCACGTAGAACAGCAGGATGCGCAACGGCACGGCGTTGATCGCCTTGGGGATGACCCGCTGCGGGTCCTTGGCCTCACCGGCGGTGACGCCGATGATCTCGATGCCGCCGAAGGCGAACATCACCACGGCAAAGGAGGCGATCAGGCCACCCACGCCATTGGGCATGAAGCCACCGTGGTCGAACAGGTTGCTGACACCCACGGCTTGCCCGGTGCCTACCTGGCTGAAGCCGAATGCCATGATGCCGAGGCCGGCCAGGATCATCGCCACGATGGCGCCGACCTTGAGCAGCGACAGCCAGAATTCCATTTCGCCAAAGACCTTGACGTTGCACAGGTTGAGGCCGCCGATCAGGAAGACGATGCCCAGCACCCAGATCCAGCGGGCCACTTCCGGGAACCAGAAGCCCATGTAGATACCGAAGGCGGTAACGTCGGCGATGGCGACGATGACCATCTCGAAGGCGTAGGTCCAGCCGAGGATGAAGCCGGCCATGGGGCCGAGGTAGGTGCTGGCGTAGTGGCCGAACGAGCCGGCAACCGGGTTGTGCACGGCCATTTCACCGAGCGCGCGCATGACCATGTACACGGCGGCGCCACCGATCAGGTAGGCCAGCAGCACGGCTGGGCCGGCCATCTGGATGGCCGAGGCGGAGCCGTAGAACAGGCCCGTGCCGATGGCGGAACCGAGGGCCATGAAACGGATGTGGCGGGCACTCAGCCCGCGCTTGAGACCTTGAGCTTGTTGCATGTCACGTCCTTGAATTGTTTTTGTGGTCGTGAGATCGAGGGGGCCGCCATGCTGCCCAATCGCGAGCAAGCTCGCTCCTACAAGGGAATGCGTTGCCTTTGTAGGAGCGAGCTTGCTCGCGATGGGCCGCAACGCGGCCCTAGGGGCATTACAGGCTTGGCAGCACACCCGCCGGCAGCAGGCCGGTCAGGCTACCCTTGGCCAACAGTTCCACGGCCTTTTCGATGTCGGGCGCGAAGAAACGGTCACGGTCGTAGTGCGGCACTTCGCTGCGCAGCGCCTGGCGCGCCTGCTCCAGCTTGGCGGAAGTCTTCAGGCCCTTGCGCAGGTCCAGGCCCTGGCAGGCGCCCAGCCATTCGATGGCCAGCACGCCACGGGTGTTTTCGGCCATTTCCCACAGGCGCTTGCCGGCAGCCGGGGCCATCGACACGTGGTCTTCCTGGTTGGCCGAAGTTGGCAGGCTGTCGACGCTGTGCGGGTGCGACAGGGCCTTGTTCTCGCTGGCCAGGGCAGCAGCGGTGACCTGGGCGATCATGAAGCCGGAGTTGACCCCGCCGTTTTCCACCAGGAACGGCGGCAGCTGGGACATGTGCTTGTCCATCATCAGCGAGATACGGCGCTCGCTGAGCGAACCGATTTCGGCGATGGCCAGGGCGATATTGTCGGCGGCCATGGCCACCGGCTCGGCGTGGAAGTTGCCGCCGGAAATCACGTCACCCTCGGCAGCGAACACCAGTGGGTTGTCCGATACGGCGTTGGCTTCGATGCCCAGTACCTCGGCGGCCTGGCGCAGCTGGGTCAGGCAGGCGCCCATGACCTGCGGCTGGCAACGCAGCGAGTACGGGTCCTGGACCTTGTCGCAGTTCTTGTGCGACAGCGACACTTCGCTGGAGTCGCCCAGCAGGTCACGGAAGCAGGCAGCAGTGTCGATCTGGCCACGCTGGCCGCGCACTTCGTGGATGCGCGCATCGAACGGCGAGCGCGAGCCCAGTGCGGCTTCGACACTCAGGCCGCCGCAGGCGATGGCGGCGGCGTACAGGTCTTCGCCCTGGAACAGGCCACGCAGGGCATAGGCGGTGGACGCCTGGGTACCGTTGAGCAGGGCCAGGCCCTCCTTGGCGGCCAGGGTCAGCGGCTCGAGGCCGGCCACAGCCAGGGCTTCGGTGGCTGGCAGCCACTGGCCCTTGTAGCGGGCCTTGCCTTCACCCAGCAGCACCAGCGACATGTGCGCCAGCGGGGCGAGGTCACCGGAAGCGCCCACCGAACCCTTCAGCGGGATGTGCGGGTACACTTCGGCGTTGACCAGGGCGATCAGCGCGTCGATGACTTTGCGGCGGATGCCGGAGAAGCCACGGCTGAGGCTGTTGATCTTCAGCACCATGATCAGCCGCACCAGGTCGTCATCCAGCGGCGCGCCGACACCGGCGGCGTGGGACAGTACCAGCGAGCGCTGCAGGTTTTCCAGGTCGTGGCTGGCGATGCGGGTCGAGGCCAGCAGGCCGAAACCGGTGTTGATGCCGTAGGCGGTACGGTCTTCGGCAATGATCTGCTCGACGCAGGCAACGCTGGCGTCGATGGCCGGCGCGGCGCTGGCGTCCAGTTGCAGGCGCACGGGCGCGGCATGGATGGCGCGCAGCTGGGCCAGGGTCAGGGTGCCGGGCTTGAGGGTCAATTCGGTCACTTCACTACTCCAATCGCGTGGAGCCGCAGGCCCGTTTTCTGGTGCCTGCGCGCCCCTTCTTGTTGTTCAGTATCACCCTTGTGGGGTGCGATCCAAAGCGTGGCGATCAGCCAGTGATCATCGGCAGGTCCAGGCCCTGCTCCTTGGCACAGTCGATGGCGATGTCGTAACCGGCATCGGCATGACGCATTACACCGGTCCCTGGGTCGTTGGTCAGCACGCGCGCGATACGCGCGGCGGCTTCATCGGTACCGTCGCAGACGATGACCATGCCCGAGTGCTGGGAGAAGCCCATGCCCACGCCACCACCGTGGTGCAGCGAAACCCAGGTAGCACCGCCGGCGGTGTTCAGCAGGGCGTTGAGCAGCGGCCAGTCGGAGACGGCATCGGAGCCGTCACGCATGGCTTCGGTTTCACGGTTGGGGCTGGACACCGAACCGGAGTCCAGGTGGTCACGGCCGATCACGATCGGTGCCGACAGCTCGCCGCTGCGTACCATTTCGTTGAACGCCAGGCCCAGCTTGGCGCGCAGGCCCAGGCCAACCCAGCAGATACGTGCCGGCAGGCCCTGGAAGCTGATGCGCTCGCGGGCCATGTCCAGCCAGCGGTGCAGGTGGGCGTCGTCGGGGATCAGTTCCTTGACCTTGGCGTCGGTCTTGTAGATGTCTTCGGCATCACCGGACAGCGCCGCCCAGCGGAACGGGCCGATGCCACGGCAGAACAGCGGGCGGATGTAGGCCGGCACGAAGCCCGGGAAGTCGAAGGCATTGGTCACGCCTTCTTCCTTGGCCATCTGGCGGATGTTGTTGCCGTAGTCGAAGGTCGGGATACCCTGCTTCTGGAAGTCGAGCATGGCTTGAACATGTACGGCCATCGACTGCTTGGCGGCCTTGACCACGGCAGCCGGTTCGGTCTGCGCACGGTCGCGGTATTGTTCCCAGGTCCAGCCGGCCGGCAGGTAGCCGTTCAGTGGGTCGTGGGCGCTGGTCTGGTCGGTGACCATGTCCGGGCGCACGCCACGCTTGACCAGCTCTGGCAGGATTTCGGCAGCGTTGCCGTGCAGGGCAATGGAGATGGCCTTGCCTTCGGCGGTGTACTTGGCGATGCGTGCCAGGGCGTCGTCGAGGTCAGTGGCCTGCTCGTCGACGTAGCGGGTTTCCAGGCGGAAGTCGATGCGGCTCTGCTGGCATTCGATGTTCAGCGAGCAGGCACCGGCCAGGGTGGCGGCCAGAGGCTGCGCGCCGCCCATGCCACCCAGGCCGGCGGTCAGTACCCACTTTCCTTTCAGGCTGCCGCCGTAATGCTGGCGACCGGCTTCGACGAAGGTTTCGTAGGTGCCCTGGACGATGCCCTGGCTGCCGATGTAGATCCAGCTGCCGGCGGTCATCTGGCCGTACATGGCCAGGCCCTTGGCGTCCAGTTCGTTGAAGTGTTCCCAGTTGGCCCAGTGCGGCACCAGGTTGGAGTTGGCGATCAGCACGCGCGGGGCGTTGCTGTGGGTCTTGAACACGCCGACCGGCTTGCCCGACTGTACCAGCAGGGTTTCGTCGTCTTCCAGGCGGGTCAGGGTCTCGACGATCTTGTCGTAGCAGGCCCAGTTGCGCGCGGCACGGCCGATACCGCCGTACACCACCAGTTCTTTCGGGTTTTCCGCGACCTGTGGATCGAGGTTGTTCATCAGCATGCGCAGTGGCGCTTCGGTCAGCCAGCTTTTGGCAGTCAGCTTGTTGCCACGTGGGGCACGGATCTCAACGTCACGGTATTTGTTGTTGTCGGTCACGGGAAAGGTCCTCTACGGTCGTCCGCGGGCGGGTATGTCGTGGTAGATATACAAACACATCTTTACTTGTATGTACAAGCATGGACAACCAAAATAATCGGACCTTTCCGCTGAATGGTTTGGTGCATGCGTTGATTCTTTCTGCGCCAGTGAGATCGAGCGCCGCCCGCGCGGCGCTTCGCGGGACAAGCCCGCTCCCACATTTGTTGCAACGTGGCCATGTCTGTCAGGCCATGGTTGTCAGCCTTGTTGGTCTGACTCAATTTCTCGGCTGGCGCTGCGGCCGCCTCACCCGTCTCAAGACATGCACCAAGGCAAGCAACCATGGCCTGACAGGTTCGGCACGTTGCAACAAATGTGGGAGCGGGCTTGTCCCGCGAAGCGCCGCGCGGGCGGCGCTCGATCTTACAGGCGACAAAAAACTACAGGCGAACTTACAGGAGACAAAAACCTACAGGCGAACCCCTCAGCGCCCCACCAACTCGATCAGGCAGAACCGCCCTTGAACCTCGAGCCCCAGCAACTGGTCATTGCCCTCCAGCCGCAAGCAGTCATACAACCCCAACCGCTGCGTCTCACGCCCGGCGATGCCAACCTCGACCTGGCTGCTGGCTGCGAACAGCAACACCGTCGACGCCGAGCTGTACAAGCGGCTGGTGCCATCGAACCACTGCAACCGCGCCCGGTAGCGCTGCGGTGCATAGATCAGGTTGAAATCGCGGATCGCCCCGCCCAGCAGCTTGCAGCTGACCTGGCTCTCGCCGCTGAAGGCAAAGGCATCGAACGGCAGCAACGGCCGGCTGGCCTGGCCGTCGACCAGCAGGCGCATACCGTCGCCCTGCAGCACGGTGATGATCCGCTGGTAGCCGGCGAAGGTGGAAAAGCCGCCGGACTCCTCGATATCGGCAATCGACAGGCGCCAGCCAAAGCCGTCCAGGCCCTCGCCACTGTCGCGGGTAATTTCTTCGGTGAAACCGCCACCGTTCTTCCACGGCATGCGCGGGTAGTCCTGCGCACGCAACAACTGCAGCTGACTCATTTACTGAAACGTCCTTCCAGGCGATGACGGGAACCGGGGTGGATCAGCCGCGCGGCGGTCACCGGCTGGCGGCCGGACCAGGTGCGACGGCGGATAAGCAGGCAGGGCTCGCCCCGCTCGATCTGCAACAGGCGGCATTCTTCCGGCTCGGCCAGGATCGCCTCGACCACGTGCTCACCCTCGGTCAGCGGCGCCACCTGCGACAGATAGGCGTAAGGCGTCTGCCGGGTGAAGTCCTGCTTGAGGTACTCGGGGGCAATCGCCGCATTGACGTAGCGGTCCTCGATCTGCACCGGCACGCCATTCTCGAAATGCACGATCAGCGAGTGGAACACCCGCTGGCCTTCACGCATGTCCAGGGCCAGCGCCCGCTCGGAACCGGCCGCTTCCTCGGTGAGGGTGATCACCTGGCAGCTATGCTGGTGGCCACGCGCGGCAATTTCGTCGGCGATGTTGTTGACCTCGAACAGCGCCGAACGCCCCTTGGGCTCGGCCACGAAGGTACCGACCCCTTGCATGCGCACCAGCAGGCCTTCGGCGGTGAGTTCGCGCAGGGCGCGGTTGATGGTCATGCGGCTGAAGCCCAGCTCGCTGACCAGTTCGCTCTCCGAGGGTACCCGGTGATGCGGTGGCCAGCTGCCATTGTCGATCTGCTGGATGATCATCTGTTTGACCCGGGCGTACAGCGGCGCCGGGCCCTCGCCCATCTGGGCAACCAGCGCGGAGACAGGAGGTGTCGGCACGGCGTTGGATCCTTGTGCAAATGGAATGAGCGGTAGCTTGCCGCAGTTTACCCGGCAGGCAAACGCCTGTATATGTATATACAAGTTAACAATAACAGGATTTTCACCGATGTCCGCCTACTTCGCCGAACGCGCCCTGCTGCCCACGGGCTGGGCCAGCCATGTCCGTATCGAGGTCACCCGCGATGGCCACGTGGCCCGCATCGAGCCGGGCGCCTCGGCCGAGGGCGCCGAGCGGCTGGCCGGCCCGCTGCTGCCCGGCATGCCCAACCTGCACTCGCATGCCTTCCAGCGCGCCATGGCAGGGCTGGCGGAGGTCGCCGGCAACCCCAATGACAGTTTCTGGACCTGGCGCGACCTGATGTACCGCCTGGTCGGCCAGATCAGCCCGGAGCAGCTGCAGGTCATCGCCCGCCAGCTGTACATCGAGATGCTCAAGGCCGGCTACACCTCGGTCGCCGAATTCCACTACGTGCACCACGACCAGGCCGGCAAGACCTATGCCGACCCGGCCGAACTGTCCCGCCGCATCAGCGCAGCCGCAGCCGACAGTGGCATTGGCCTGACCTTGCTGCCGGTGCTCTACAGCCATTCAGGCTTCGGCGGCCAGGCCCCGAATGACGGGCAACGGCGCTTCATCAACTCCACCGAGCAATACCTGCAACTGCAAGCGCAACTGGCCCCGCTGCTGGCCGCACAACCCGCCCAGCAACTGGGATTGTGCTTCCATTCGCTGCGGGCGGTGACGCCCGGGCAGATCGCCGAGGTGCTGGCAGCCAGCGACAAGCAATGCCCGGTGCATATCCATATCGCCGAGCAGCAGAAGGAAGTCGACGACTGCCTGGCCTGGAGCGGCCTGCGCCCGTTGCAGTGGCTATACGAACATGTGGACGTGGACCCACGCTGGTGCCTGGTGCATGCCACCCATGCCGAGCCGGATGAAGTTACTGCCATGGCTCGCAGCGGCGCGGTAGCCGGGCTGTGCCTGACCACCGAGGCCAATCTGGGCGACGGGATTTTCCCGGCAGTGGACTACCTGGCACAGGGTGGGCGCATGGGCATTGGTTCGGACAGCCATGTGTCGCTGAGCGTGGTGGAGGAGCTGCGCTGGCTGGAATATGGCCAGCGGCTGCGCGACCAGCGGCGTAACCGCCTGTATCGCGGCGACCAGCCGATGGTCGGGCGCACGCTGTATGACGCTGCGCTGGCGGGCGGTGCACAGGCGCTGGGGCAGGCGGTCGGGGAGCTGGCTGTGGGCAAGCGCGCCGACTGGCTGGTGCTCGACGGGCAGGACCCTTACATCGCCATGGCGGACGGAGATGCCATTCTCAACCGCTGGCTGTTTGCCGGGGGCGATCGCCAGGTGCGGGATGTGATGGTGAATGGGCAGTGGGTGGTGCGCCAGGGGCGGCATGCGCAGGAAGAGGAAAGCCGGTTGGCGTTTGCCGAGGTACTGCGGCAGCTTTTGGGCTGATCTACCGGCAGTTCTCTCGCATTCGCGGGTGAACCCGCTCCCACAGGTGAGGCGCTGAACTCAGATGCGGTGCAGTACCTGTGGGAGCGGGTTTACCCGCGAACACCGGCGAAGCCGGTGCCATACATCGCGGTTGCGGGTAGGCCCACACCCACAACCACTCTGAACCTCAGTGCCTCTTGACGATCTGCTGGTCCGACGCGCGCCAGATCAGGCGGCTGGTGTCATACCCCTGTTGCCGTGCCCTGGACATCAGGTTCTCGCGCTCCCAGGCCGGTAGCGTCGGCGTACGCGAAAGGATCCACAAGTGCTTGCGATCCGGGCTGCCGACCACCGCCGTGCGGTAGCGTTCATCCACATACAGAATCCAGTACTCGCCCCTGGCCACACCTGGCACCAGCTTGGTGAACCAGTTGTCGAACTCGACCCACAACTTGTCAGTGTGCCCCGGCTCCTGGATGCTCGCATGCCCTTCGGCGCGCAGCCATTCGTCACCCATGGTACGGCAGCGGTTGAGCACGCCGAGGCTACCATCCAGTTTGAGGTTGTAATGCGCCTCGGACTGTTCGCAGCCGGTCTGGTAGCGCATGGGCAGGCGCGCCAGCTCGTACCATTTGCCCTGGTAGCGCTTGAGGTCGATGTGGCCAGCGGTCTTCGGCGCCAGCGGATCGTGCACGGAGCCGGCACAACCACCCAGCAGCAACGCCAGGCATACCCCCATCAGCAGATACAGACGCCTCATTTGAGACCCTGCCCTGAATACATCAGTACCTTGTCTGCAGCGTACTGCACGCTGATGAAGCTCTTCTCGTCCCCCCAGGTGCAGCTGCTCATGCCCAGTGCGCCAGAGCACTCGGTCGGCGTGCCGAGCAACTGCTCGACCTCGGCCTTGTTCATACCGGCCTTGATCTTGGAATAGTTTTCCTGGTTGATCTTGCTGCAGGCAGTCAGGACGACGCACAGCGACAACAGGGCGAGGGAACGCAACGACATGAAGGACACTCCTGAAGAGGGGATACAGGCGAGTGGCCTGTAGTGACCTTCGACGATAAAAACCCTCCCAGGTTCCCTGCCCTCCCTCCTCTACCCCTACGCCATTGGTCGGATGGCCACTACTGTGCGATTAATCACAAAGGAGTATCCCGACCAAACAAAAAGGCCGCCCCGTGCAGGGGCGGCCTTGCGTCGCGATGGCCTGCGCAGCAGACCACAAAACCTCAGAATCTGGAGCCTGGCTCCAGCAAAAAGTCCATTTCTTCACTGGTGCTCGGCCGCTCCAGCACCAGGTTGCGGTGCGGAAAGCGCCCAAACCGGGCAATCACCCGTTGATGCTGCTCGGCATAGTCGAGGAAGCCTTCGAACAGCCGGCGGTTGGCTTCAGGCTGCTCGTCCAGCAGCAACTGGTAGCGCTCGACGCACAGGTTCTGCCAGTCAAGCACTTCGGCATGCTCCAGCACCAGCAGCACGAACACCCGCTGGATCGGCAGCAACTGGTAATCCCAGTTCTTCTGCAAACCCTGCATCGCCACCACCTGGGCACGCCGGTCGCCCTCGAAGGCGCGCGGCGTGTCGCGGTAGATCATGCGTGGCAGCTGGTCCAGCAGGATCAGCAGGCCCAGCCAGCCCTGCGGGCTTTGCTGCCACTCGTCGAGCCCACCCGCCAGGGCGTGCTCGACCAGCTCGCCAAACAGCGCATGGGCCTCGGCATCGTGATGCTTGCCGAACCACAGCGTGCTCTTCTCGTCAGCCACGGCCTGGGGACTGGTGCCCCAACCGAACCACCACTCCAGCAACGGCTGCCAAGGTGCGAGCATGACTTACTCCTTGTGGTAGGCGGTGACGCGCTCGACCTCTTCCTTCGAGCCGAGGATTACCGACACACGCTGGTGCAGGCTTTCCGGCTTGATGTCGAGGATGCGATCGTAACCGTTAGTGGAGGCGCCGCCGGCCTGTTCGATGATGAACGACATCGGGTTGGCTTCGTACATCAGGCGCAGCTTGCCCGGCTTGCTCGGCTCGCGGGCGTCACGTGGGTACATGAACAGGCCGCCACGGGTCAGGATGCGATGCACGTCGGCCACCATCGAGGCGATCCAGCGCATGTTGTAGTTCTTCTTCAGCGGGCCGGTCTCGCCTGCCAGCAGCTCGCCCACGTAACGCTGAACCGGGGCTTCCCAGTGGCGCTGGTTGGACATGTTGATGGCGAACTCGGCGGTGCTTTCCGGCACGCGGATGTTTTCGTGGGTGAGGACGAAGCTGCCCAGTTCGCGGTCCAGGGTGAAGCCCTTGACGCCGTTGCCCAGGGTCAGGATCAGCATGGTCTGCGGGCCATAGATGGCGTAACCGGCGGCGACCTGCTGGGTGCCTGGCTGCAGGAAGGCATTTTCGTTCAGGGTTTCGTTCTGGCTCAGGTACTCGTTAGGGCAACGCAGTACCGAGAAGATGGTGCCGACCGAAACGTTGACGTCGATGTTGGACGAGCCGTCCAGCGGGTCGAAGACCAGCAGGTAGGCGCCTTTCGGGTACTTGCCCGGAATCTGGTAGGCGTTGTCCATTTCTTCGGAGGCCATGCCAGCCAGGTGGCCGCCCCATTCGTTGGCTTCCAGCAGGATATCGTTGGAAATCACGTCCAGTTTCTTCTGGACTTCGCCCTGCACGTTTTCAGTGCCCATGCTGCCCAGCACACCGCCGAGGGCGCCTTTGGACACGTGATGGCTGATTTCCTTGCACGCACGCGCCACCACTTCGATCAGGAAGCGCAGATCGGCAGGGGTATTGTTGCTGCGGGTCTGCTCAATCAGATAGCGACTCAGGGTAACGCGGGACATGTATGGCTCCGAAAGGATTGGGGGATGAAAAACCCACGCAGTTTACAGGGAGAGTTGCGGGCTAGCGAGTGATGAGACTCGCCACGGCTCTCAGACGGCACAATAGGTCGGTAGTTCAGCGTGCGCCAGGCCGGTGGTCTGGTTGTAGGCCTCTTCGCGAGCACGCCCGCTCCCACAGGGACTGCACAGGTTTCCGAGGCTGTGCAAATCCTGTGGGAGCGGGCGTGCCCGCGAAGAGGCCGGCACAGGCTTACCTCAATCCAAAGCCTTCCAGATCTCGCTGGCATACTCCCGAATGGTCCGGTCCGACGAGAACCAGCCCATCCGCGCAGTGTTCAGCACCGCCATGCGCCACCACTCCTGCGGCGTGTGCCACAGTTCCTCGACCCGCCGCTGGGCATCCCAGTAAGCGTCGAAATCGGCACACACCAGGAAGCGGTCATGGCCCACCAGCCCATCGATCAACGCGCTGTAGCGCGACGGGTCGTCCGGCGAGAACACCCCGCTGCGAATGGCCTGCAGCACGTCGCTCAGGCGGCTGGACGCGGCAATCGCCGCACTGGCACCGAAGTCCCCGGCACGCCGCCTGGCTTCCACCTGCTGCGCGGTAAGGCCGAAGATGAACATGTTGTCGGCGCCCACCTGCTCGCACATCTCCACGTTGGCGCCATCCAGGGTGCCGATGGTCAGCGCGCCGTTCAGGCCGAACTTCATGTTGCTGGTACCGGAGGCTTCGTAACCGGCGGTGGAAATCTGCTCGGAAAGGTCCGCCGCCGGGATGATGCTTTCGGCCAGGCTGACGTTGTAGTTGGGCAGGAACACCACCTTCAACAGGCCACGCACGGTCGGGTCGTTGTTCACCACCCGGGCGATGTCGTTGGCCAGCTTGATGATCAGCTTGGCCTGGTGGTAACTGGCCGCGGCCTTGCCGGCAAAAATCTTCACCCGCGGCACCCAGTCGGTACCGGGGTCGTTGCGCATGGCCTGGTACAGCGCCACGGTATGCAGCAGGTTAAGTAACTGGCGCTTGTACTCGTGGATGCGCTTGACCTGCACATCGAACAACGCCTCGGGGTTCACCGTGACGCCCAGGCGGTCCTGGATGATGCTGGCCAGGGCACGCTTGCTGTGCAGGCGCTGGGCAGCGAACTGCTTTCGAAAGCCGCTCTTGTCGGCGAACGGCACCAGGCCGGCCAGGCGCCCTTCGGGGTCGTCCAGCAGCTCCGGCCCCAGCGCCTCGACCAGCATCGCGGTCAGCTGCGGGTTGGACTGGTACAGCCAGCGGCGGAAGGTAATGCCGTTGGTCTTGTTGTTGATCCGTTGCGGGTAGAGCTTGTGCAGCTCGGCAAACACCGTGCTTTTCATCAGTTTGCTGTGCAGCGCCGACACACCGTTGACGCTGTGCGAGCCGAGGAACGCCAGGTTGCCCATGCGCACCCGGCGGCCGTTGTCCTCCTCGATCAGCGATACCGCCCGCAGCACGTCGAAGTCGTGCAGGCCTTTCGCCCGCAGCGCGTCGATGTGGTAGGCGTTGATCAGGTAGATGATCTGCATGTGCCGCGGCAGCATGCGTTCCATCAACGCCACCGGCCAGGTTTCAAGGGCTTCGGGCAGCAAGGTGTGGTTGGTGTAGGCCAAAGTGCCGACGGTCAGCTCCCAGGCGGTATCCCAGGGGATTTCATGCTGGTCGACCAGCAGGCGCATCAGCTCGGCGACGGCGATCGACGGGTGGGTGTCGTTGAGCTGGATGGCCGCCGCGTCCGGCAGGTTGAGCAGGTTGTCGTGCATGTTCAGGTGGCGGCGCAGCAGGTCCTGCAGCGAGGCCGAGACGAAGAAGTATTCCTGGCGCAAGCGCAGCTCCTGGCCAGCCTCGGTGCTGTCGGCCGGGTACAGCACCCGCGAAATGCTTTCGGCCCGTGCCACCTCGGCCACCGCGCCCAGGTGGTCGCCGGCGTTGAAGCGCTCCAGGTGCAGCTCCTCCAGCGCCCGCGCACGCCACAGGCGCAACGTGTTGACGCTGGCCCCGCGCCAACCGACCACCGGGGTGTCATAGGCCACCGCCCGCACGGTCTCGCCCGGCCACCACACCTGGCGCTGCTGGCCATGGGTGTCGTGCACCGTTTCGACGCTGCCACCAAAGCTGATCGGGTAGATCACCTCGGCGCGCTCGAACTCCCAGGGGTTGCCGAAATCCAGCCAGTTCTCGGTCTGCTCCTGCTGCCAGCCATCGACCATGGCCTGGCGGAACAGCCCGTGTTCGTAGCGGATGCCATAGCCGTGGGCGGCGATGCCCAGGGTCGACATGCTCTCCATGAAACACGCCGCCAGGCGGCCCAGGCCACCGTTGCCCAACGCAGCATCGGGTTCGAGCAGGCGGATGCGCTCCAGGTCCACGTCCAGCCCTTCCAGCGCTTCGCGGGCAATATCGAGCAGGCCCAGGTTGCTCAGGCTGTCGTACAGCAGGCGACCGATGAGGAATTCGAGGGAAAGGTAATAGACCCGCTTCTGGCTTCGGCGATAAGCCTGGCGGGTGTGGTCCATCCAGTGATCGACCATGTGATCGCGCGCGGCCAGGGCAATGGCTTCGAACCAGTCGTGGTCGAAGGCGTGCTCCGGGTCCTTGCCGACCGCGTAGGTCAGCTTCTTCAATACAGCGGCGCGAAATTCGGCCACCTCGGCGTCACGTGCTTTGGGTTCCTGGGACATGCGGCATCCTCTGGCAAGTTGACGAAAGCGGAGGGAGACTGTTGAGCCTAGCCCCTTCGACAGGGAGTGACAGTTACCGTTCGCAGTTTTCATGCCCACTCTGCGATTCCGGCAAAAGGTTGTTCATAAATTGAACAATTCCGGTATGATCGCGCGCCCCAAGACCGTGATACACCCCTATAACGATGAAAACGACCCTGATCGCCGCGGCCGAAGTCGACCGCCTGGAGACCTGGCAGCGCTACACCAGCAACATGTGCCATGGCTGCCATTCGACCTGCTGCACCCTGCCGGTGGAGGTGAAGATCAAGGATCTGATCCGTATCGGCGTGGTCGACGAGTTCGAGAAAGACGAACCGCCGAAGAACATCGCCAAGCGCCTGCAGAAGGACGGCATCATCGAACGCTTCAACCAGAAGTCGGGGATCTTCACCCTGACCCGGATGAGCAATGATGACTGCCTGTACCTGGATCGTAAAAGCCGGCTGTGCACCATTTATGACAAGCGGCCGGACACCTGCCGCAACCACCCCAAGGTCGGGCCGCGGCCGGGGTATTGTGCGTACAAGCCCAAGGTGGTCGGGCGCTGATCGCCAGCCTTCAAGGGCCTCTTCGCGGGCTTGCCCGCTCCCACAGGATCTCCGCAACATTCAGCCTGTGCAGTACCTGTGGGAGCGGGCAAGCCCGCGAAAGGGCCGACACAAATCCTGCAGGCAAACAAAAACGCCCCCGGCCTTTCGACCGGGGGCGTTTTCGTTTCAGCTCAAGCTAGACGATCAAGCCTTGGCTTTCTTGGCAGCGCGGGTACGCTCGCCTTCGTCCAGGATCTTCTTGCGCAGGCGGATCGACTTCGGAGTCACTTCGCACAGCTCGTCGTCCTGGATGAATTCCAGAGCCTGTTCCAGGGTGTGGCGAACCGGCGGTACCAGGGCGATGACTTCGTCTTTGCCCGAAGCACGCATGTTGTCGAGCTTCTTGCCTTTGGTCGGGTTCACGCCCAGGTCGTTGTCACGGCTGTTCAGACCGATGATCTGACCGTTGTAGATGTCCTGGCCGTGCTCGATGAACAGCTTGCCACGAGCCTGCAGGGTTTCCAGCGAGTAGGTCAGCGCCTTGCCGGTCTCGATCGAAACCAGAACACCGTTCAGGCGGCCGGACATCTGGCCAGCTTTCATGGTGTCGTAGCGATCGAAGATCGAGGTCAGGATGCCGGCACCGTTGGTCAGGGTCAGGAACTGGTTACGGAAACCGATCAGACCGCGAGCAGGTACGTTGTACTCCAGACGTACACGGCCCTTGCCATCCGGCGCCATGTTGGTCAGGTCGCCTTTACGCAGGCCCATTTCTTCCATGACCTTGCCCTGGGATTCTTCAGGGATGTCGATGGTGACGTTCTCGAACGGCTCCTGCTTCACGCCGTTGACTTCGCGGATGATCACTTCAGGGCGGCCTACAGCCATCTCGAAGCCTTCACGACGCATGGTTTCGATCAGAACCGACAGGTGCAGCTCACCACGGCCGGAAACCTTGAACTTGTCAGCCGAGTCGCCTTCTTCAACGCGCAGTGCAACGTTGTACAGCAGCTCTTTGTCCAGACGTTCCTTGATGTTACGGCTGGTGACGAACTTGCCTTCCTTGCCGCAGAACGGCGAGTCGTTGACCTGGAAGGTCATCGATACGGTCGGCTCGTCAACGGTCAGCGGCTTCATCGCTTCGACGTGGTTCATGTCGCACAGGGTGTCGGAGATGAACAGCTCGTCGAAACCGCTGATGCAGACGATGTCGCCAGCCTGGGCTTCTTCAACGTCGACGCGGTGCAGGCCGTGGTGGCCCATCAGCTTGAGGATACGGCCGTTACGCTTCTTGCCTTCGGTGTCGATGGCAACAACCGGGGTGTTCGGCTTGATGCGACCACGGGCGATACGGCCAACGCCGATAACACCGAGGAAGCTGTTGTAGTCCAGCGCGGAGATCTGCATCTGGAACGGGCCATCGACGTCAACGTTCGGCGCCGGTACGTTGTCGACGATCGACTGGTACAGCGGGGTCATGTCTTCGGCCATGTCGGTGTGGTCCAGACCGGCGATGCCGTTCAGGGCCGAGGCGTAGACCACCTGGAAGTCCAGCTGGTCGTCGGTGGCACCGAGGTTGTCGAACAGGTCGAAGATCTGGTCCAGAACCCAGTCAGGACGCGCGCCCGGGCGGTCAACCTTGTTGATCACGACGATCGGCTTCAGGCCGGCTTCGAACGCCTTCTTGGTCACGAAGCGGGTTTGCGGCATCGGGCCGTCCTGGGCATCGACCAGCAGCAGCACGGAGTCGACCATCGACATTACACGCTCAACCTCGCCACCGAAGTCGGCGTGGCCGGGGGTGTCGACGATGTTGATGTGGTAGCCGTTCCAGTTGATGGCGGTGTTTTTCGCCAGAATGGTAATGCCGCGCTCTTTTTCCTGGTCGTTGGAGTCCATCACGCGCTCGTCGTTGAGCTCGTTACGCTCCAGGGTGCCGGACTGGCGCAGGAGTTTGTCGACCAGGGTGGTTTTACCATGGTCAACGTGGGCGATGATGGCGATGTTACGCAGATTTTCGATCACAACTGTATCTCGATCAGAGGATTCGGTTGCCGCCAGTGTAGGCGGCGAATATGTACGGTTTGAGGCTCAGCGGGCCCGATGGTCGGGAGGGCGATGGCGGATGCTGCCGCCATACAGCCCTGGCGTCTTATGTCGGACGATAAACACGCACATTGGCATGTCCCTCACTGAGCAGGTGGTGTGCGTGCAGACGGCTCATCACACCTTTGTCGCAATACAGCAAGTACTGGCGCGTAGGGTCCAGGTGCTTGAACTTGCTGTTGATCGCATAGAACGGCATGGCCTGGACTTCGATACCCTCCAGCGCCAGAGGTTCGTCTTCCTGGGCATCGGGGTGACGAATGTCGATGACGATCTGGCCCGGCAGCGCCTCGGCCACTTCCTCGACTTCGATGTCCTTGCCAAGCTCGTCGATCACATGGTCGATGGAGATGAACCTGGCACGCTCCAGGGCGCGCTCCAGCACGGCCATGTCGAACTGCTTTTCTTCGTGCTCCATGCGATGACGCTTGGCATGGGTAGTCGGGTTCACCGAGATCACGCCACAGTACTCCGGCATGTGCTTGGCAAAATCGGCAGTGCCGATTGCGGTGGCCTGGTCGATGATGTCCTGCTTGTGGCTGGCCAGCAACGGGCGCAGCACCAGCTTGTCGGTGGCCGAGTCGATGATCGACAGGTTCGGCAGGGTCTGGCTGGACACCTGGGAAATCGCCTCGCCGGTGACCAGCGCGTCGATCTCCAGGCGGTCGGCCATGTGTGCGGCACCGCGCAGCATCATGCGCTTGAGGGTCACGCCCATGTAGCTGTTGTCGACCTTGTTGAGGATCTCGCCGACCACTTCCTCGAATGGCACGCTGATGAACAGCACGCGCTGGCTGCTGCCGAACTTCTTCCACAGGTAGTGGGCCACTTCCATCACGCCCAGCTCGTGGGCACGGCCACCGAGGTTGAAGAAGCAGAAGTGGGTCATCAGGCCACGGCGCATCATCTGGTAGGCCGCCACGGTGGAGTCGAAGCCACCGGACATCAGCACCAGGGTCTGCTCCAGGGCGCCCAGCGGATAACCGCCGATGCCCTGGTGCTGGTTGTGGATCACGTACAGGCGCTGGTCGCGGATTTCGATGCGCACCAGCACTTCCGGGTTCTTCAGCTCGATGCCGGCGGCGCCGCACTGCTGGCGCAGCTGGCTGCCGACGTAACGGTCGACGTCCATCGAGGTGAAGTCGTGGTGGCCGCCGCGCTTGCAGCGCACGGCGAAGTGCTTGCCGGCCAGCAGGTGGCCGAAGTGGTGCTTGCACTTGGCGACGATGTCGTCGAAGTCGCCGAGCGGGTATTCCTCTACCTGCAGGAAGTGGGTGATACCCGGGGTGCAGGTGAGGCGCTCGATCATCTCGCGCTGGACTTTTTCGTCTTCGACGCGGGTGACCACTTCGAGATTATCCCAGACACCATCGACCACGAGCTCAGGGTCGAGGTCCTTGAGCACGTTGCGGATGTTCTTGCCGAGCTGGCGGATGAAGCGCTTGCGCACCGGCCGGCTCTTGATGGTGATTTCTGGGAAGACTTTGACGATAAGTTTCATTGGTTAACAGCGCGCGCAGGGCCTGCCGAAAATGAGGGGCGCGAATTATAGCGGAAATTGCTCAGGATTTGACCAACTTTTGATCAGAAGCTTTCAGATAAATGCAGGAGGCGGGTTTTGTGCTGCCAGCTCCGGCCCTTTCGCGGGTAAACCCGCTCCCACAGGGACCGCACACAATTCCAAGGTAGTGCTATCCCCTGTGGGAGCGGGTTCACCCGCGAAGAGGCCCTCAAGAAAAGCATACAACTCAAGCAATGCACACTATTGGTGCACTGCTACCAAAATTCGCATCTTAAGGGTGCATTTCCCCCCGTCGCCCCACCGCCAAATGCCCACAAACGCCCCCTTTTATCCCGCCCTCGCCATTTTCGGGCACTGGCATGCAATTTGCTCCCTTGTGAGGCAGGTAAAGCTTGGCCGACTATCCGCGCCCGGCAACACCCTTTTTCCAGGGCAGCGGCCCACCGCGCTCTAGACCATCCGGAGGACAACATGTCGAAGTCGGTTCAACTCATCAAAGATCATGACGTCAAGTGGATTGATCTGCGTTTCACGGACACCAAAGGCACTCAGCACCACGTGACCATGCCGGCGCGTGATGCGCTGGAAGACGACTTCTTCGAAGTCGGCAAGATGTTCGACGGTTCCTCCATCGCTGGCTGGAAAGGCATCGAAGCATCCGACATGATCCTGATGCCGGTCGACGAAACTGCCGTACTGGACCCGTTCACCGAAGAGCCAACCCTGATCATCACCTGCGACATCGTCGACCCGTCGAGCATGCAGGGCTACGATCGCGACCCACGTGCCATCGCCAAGCGCGCCGAAGAGTACCTGAAGAGCACCGGCATCGGTGACACCGTATTCGCAGGCCCAGAGCCTGAGTTCTTCATCTTCGACGAAGTGAAGTTCCAATCGGACATCTCCGGCTCGATGTTCAAGATCTTCTCCGAGCAAGGCTCGTGGATGACTGGCGCTGACGTGGAAGGCGGCAACAAAGGCCACCGTCCGGGCGTGAAAGGCGGCTACTTCCCGGTTCCGCCGTTCGACCACGACCACGAAATCCGTACTGCCATGTGCAACGCACTGGAAGAGATGGGCCAGACCGTCGAAGTTCACCACCACGAAGTGGCGACTGCCGGCCAGAACGAAATCGGCGTCAAGTTCAACACCCTGGTGAAGAAGGCTGACGAAGTACAGGCGCTGAAATACGTCGTGCACAACGTTGCCGACGCCTACGGCCGTACCGCCACCTTCATGCCGAAGCCACTGTACGGCGACAACGGCTCGGGCATGCACGTGCACATGTCGATCTGGAAAGACGGCAAGAACACCTTCTCGGGTGAAGGCTATGCCGGCCTGTCCGACACCGCCCTGTACTTCATCGGCGGTATCATCAAGCACGGTAAGGCCCTGAACGGCTTCACCAACCCGTCGACCAACTCCTACAAGCGTCTGGTCCCAGGCTTCGAAGCCCCGGTAATGCTGGCCTACTCGGCTCGCAACCGTTCCGCATCGATCCGTATTCCTTACGTCGGCAGCCCGAAAGCCCGCCGTATCGAAGCACGCTTCCCGGACCCATCGGCCAACCCGTACCTGGCCTTCGCGGCCCTGCTGATGGCTGGCCTGGACGGTATCCAGAACAAGATCCACCCAGGCGATGCTGCCGACAAGAACCTGTACGACCTGCCGCCTGAAGAGGCCAAGGACATCCCGCAGGTTTGCGGCAGCCTGAAGGAAGCACTGGAAGAGCTGGACAAAGGCCGTGCGTTCCTGACCAAGGGCGGCGTGTTCTCCGACGACTTCATCGATGCCTTCATCGAGCTGAAGAGCGAAGAAGAAATCAAGGTCCGTACCTTCGTTCACCCGCTGGAATACGAGCTGTACTACAGCTGCTGATCTGATCGGCGCCTGGCGCCGATGACATGATCAGAACGGCCTCCCTCGGGAGGCCGTTTTCGTTTCCGCGCCATACAGAACCCACAGAAACCCCGCCCGTCACGCTATGCTCTATCTTGGTGCACAATCGAACGCCGTGCCCCCATTTGCTCCCCAATCTGGTTCACATGAAACGCTTCACCAAGACTTTCTGATCCGATTTTGCGCAGATCCAGGCCTTTTTCGGCAAATCCCGCTTCTTTTCGGAGCTTTGGTTTGTTTCTTGCATTTCTGCAGGTAGAGAGTCTCGCATCAGCGGATCCACCGCGCGCCCGGCCATGGCCGCGCCATGCCAGCCAAGCGCCAAAAGAGGTCAACGACGCCTTATGACCATCAGCGATGCACAGCACCGTCTGCTTCTGGACAACCTGACCACCGCCACGCTACTGCTCAACGCCGAGCTACGCCTGGAGTACATGAACCCTGCCGCAGAAATGCTGCTGGCGGTCAGTGGCCAGCGCAGCCATGGGCAGTTCATCAGCGAACTGTTCACCGAGTCGACCGAAGCGCTCAGCTCGCTGCGCCAGGCGGTCGAGCAGGCGCACCCGTTCACCAAGCGCGAAGCGCAGCTCACCTCGCTGACCGGGCAGGCCATCACCGTCGACTACGCGGTAACGCCGATCCTGCACCAGGGCCAGACCCTGCTGCTGCTGGAGGTTCACCCACGGGACCGGCTGCTGCGCATCACCAAGGAAGAGGCCCAGCTGAGCAAGCAGGAAACCACCAAGATGCTGGTGCGCGGCCTGGCCCACGAAATCAAGAACCCGCTCGGCGGCAT
The DNA here is from genome assembly GCF_017490805.1 of Pseudomonas sp. 43(2021). Taxonomy (NCBI): domain Bacteria; kingdom Pseudomonadati; phylum Pseudomonadota; class Gammaproteobacteria; order Pseudomonadales; family Pseudomonadaceae; genus Pseudomonas; species Pseudomonas sp. 43(2021). Next base: position 73,710 of record NZ_JAFGYJ010000001.1, on the reverse strand, counting down.
CCGCGGCGCAGCCCAGCTGCTGGCCCGCGAGCTGCCTGACGAAGGCCTGCGCGACTACACCAACGTGATCATCGAGGAAGCCGACCGCCTGCGTAACCTGGTCGACCGCATGCTCGGCTCGAACAAGCTACCGTCGCTGGCCATGACCAACATCCACGAAGTACTGGAGCGGGTCTGCAGCCTGGTAGAGGCCGAAAGCCAGGGTTGCATCACTTTGGTGCGCGATTACGACCCCAGCCTGCCGGATGTGTTGATCGACCGCGAACAGATGATCCAGGCTGTGCTCAACATCGTGCGCAACGCCATGCAGGCGATCAGCTCGCAGAACGAGCTGCGCCTGGGCCGCATCACCCTGCGCAGCCGTGCCCTGCGCCAGTTCACCATCGGCCACGTGCGCCATCGCCTGGTGGCGCGGGTGGAGATCATCGACAACGGCCCGGGCATCCCGCCGGAACTGCAGGACACCCTCTTCTATCCCATGGTCAGCGGCCGCCCGGACGGTACCGGGCTGGGCCTGGCCATTACCCAGAACATCATCAGCCAGCACCAGGGCCTGATCGAGTGTGAAAGCCATGCAGGCCACACCGCCTTCTCGATCTACCTGCCCCTGGAACAAGGAGCCACCGCCTCATGAGCCGAAGTGAAACCGTATGGATCGTCGACGATGATCGCTCCATCCGCTGGGTCCTGGAAAAAGCCCTGCAACAGGAAGGCATGACCACCCAGAGCTTCGACAGCGCCGATGGCGTGATGGGCCGCCTGGCACGCCAGCAACCGGACGTGATCATTTCCGACATCCGCATGCCCGGCACCAGTGGCCTCGACCTGCTGGCGCAAATCCGCGAGCAGCACCCGCGCCTGCCAGTCATCATCATGACTGCCCACTCCGACCTGGACAGCGCCGTGGCGTCGTACCAGGGCGGTGCCTTCGAGTACCTGCCCAAGCCATTCGATGTGGACGAGGCGGTCTCGCTGGTCAAGCGTGCCAACCAGCACGCCCAGGAGCAGCAAGGGCTTGATGTGCCGCAAAACCTGGCACGCACCCCGGAAATCATCGGTGAAGCACCGGCGATGCAGGAGGTGTTCCGCGCCATCGGCCGCCTCAGCCACTCCAACATCACCGTGCTGATCAACGGCGAGTCCGGTACCGGCAAGGAACTGGTGGCCCACGCCCTGCACCGCCACAGCCCACGTGCGGCGTCGCCGTTCATTGCCCTGAACATGGCCGCGATCCCCAAGGACCTGATGGAGTCCGAGCTGTTCGGCCATGAGAAAGGCGCCTTCACCGGTGCGGCCAACCTGCGCCGGGGGCGCTTCGAGCAGGCCGACGGCGGGACCCTGTTCCTCGACGAGATCGGCGACATGCCCGCCGATACCCAGACCCGCCTGCTGCGGGTGCTGGCCGATGGCGAGTTCTATCGCGTGGGCGGCCACGTGCCGGTCAAGGTCGACGTGCGCATCATCGCTGCCACCCACCAGAACCTCGAGTCGCTGGTACAGGCCGGCAAGTTCCGCGAGGACTTGTTCCACCGCCTGAACGTGATTCGCATCCACATTCCACGGCTGGCCGACCGCCGTGAGGATATCCCCGCCCTCGCCCGCCACTTCCTCGCCCGCGCCGCCCAGGAGCTGGCGGTGGAGCCGAAGATCCTCAAGCCGGAAACCGAAGAGTTCATCCGCAATCTGCCGTGGCCGGGCAACGTGCGGCAGATGGAGAACACCTGCCGCTGGATCACCGTGATGGCCTCCAGCCGCGAAGTGCTGATCGGCGACCTGCCGCCCGAGTTGCTGAACCTGCCACAGGACGCCGCGCCGGTAACCAACTGGGAGCAGGCCCTGCGCCAGTGGGCCGACCAGGCGTTGGCGCGTGGGCAGACCAGCCTGCTGGACAGCGCAGTGCCGAGCTTTGAGCGGATCATGATCGAGACGGCGCTCAAGCACACCGCTGGCCGTCGGCGCGATGCGGCGCTGTTGCTGGGTTGGGGGCGCAATACCCTGACGCGCAAGATCAAGGAGCTGGGGATGAATGTGGCGGGTGGCGATGATGAGGAAGGTGATGACCATTAATCCTTGACTGGCTGCACCGACGCATTCGCGGGTAAACCCGCTCCCACAAGTACAGCGCCAGCCTCAAGGTCGGCGCCGTACTTGTGGGAGCGGGTTTACCCGCGAATGCGTTTGTAGAACCAGAACAGATATCGGCTCCATGCACCGTTCCTGTGCCCGATGCACCTCACGAAGGCACAAATCCCCTCAAAAAACGGCTAATTCACCCTTAAAGCCCAATATTCACGGGCTTTGCAAAACTGGCACGCCCCCTGCAATACCTAGTACATCTCCAGTTTCGGGGGCCCTGGTACAGGCAGGCCGGGTGAACCCCTCTTTTATTCGCAACATCGCCAGTTTTGGGGACCTCGGTACAGGCAGGCCGGGCCATCCCCCCTTTATACGCAGTACCCCTTTCGGGGACCCTGGTACAGGCAGGCCGGGATATCCCCTCTTTTATTCGTGCAGTTTCACCTGCACCCGCCAGCGCCCAGCGTCCTCTGCACCAGCCCACTCGCCGTGCAGGGGGCGCGCGGCCACCAGCGTCAGCAACAAGCCTTCCTTGCTCTTCTGCACCCGCCAGCTCACAGGCTTGCCTTGCAGGCTCAACTGCCCTTGCCGGGCCTTGCCCTGCGCCTGGAACAATAGCGCAACCGTACCGTCCACATTCTCGCCATGCAGCTGAGGCTCTTCGTTGAACCACAGCTCCAGGCCATCCTGCACCACCTCCACCTGTTGCAGCTCGCGCTCGTCCGGCGTGGTCAGCCGGCCGATCATCAGCCCTACCATCAAGCCGACGATTGCCAGCGACAGCATCATCCGCGGGAACGCCTTCGAACGCACGTCCGGTTCGGGGGTAGAATGCCCGTCATCTTCACGCTTGGAGCCGTGCATGTTTCACGTCATCCTTTTTCAACCAGAAATTCCGCCGAATACCGGCAACATCATTCGCCTGTGCGCCAACAGCGGCTGCGACCTGCACCTGATCGAACCCATCAGCTTCGAACTGGATGACAAGCGCCTGCGCCGTGCGGGGCTGGATTACCACGAGTATGCCACGCTCAAGCGCCACGAGAGCCTGGCCGGATGCCTGGAAAGCCTGGGCAACCCACGGCTGTTCGCCCTCACCACCAAGGGCTCGCACCCGTTCCACGAAGTGGCCTACCAGCCGGGTGATGCCTTCCTGTTCGGCCCCGAGAGCCGTGGCTTGCCGACCGAAGTCCTGGACAGCCTGCCGGCCGAACAACGCCTGCGCCTGCCGATGCGGCCGGGGTGCCGCAGCCTTAACCTGTCCAATACCGTGGCAGTGACGGTGTATGAGGCGTGGCGGCAGAATGGGTTTGCCGGGAGCTGAGCTATAGCCTGTGCCGGCCTCTTCGCGGGTAAACCCGCTCCCACAATAACCAAGCCAACCTCAAGGGCAGCGCTGTACCTGTGGGAGCGGGTTTACCCGCGAAGGGGGCGGCACAGGCAACAAAAAAGCGCCCCGAGAGGCGCTTTCTTGATACCAGCAGCTATTACTGCACGGTCGGCGCTTCGCCGGCTTCCTGCATGCGCTGCATTTCTTGCGCGTACAGGGCGTCAAAGTTGACCGGCGACAGCATCAGGGCCGGGAACGAACCGCGGGTCACCAGGCTATCCAGGGTCTCGCGGGCGTACGGGAACAGGATGTTCGGGCAGAACGCACCCAGGGTGTGGCTCATCGAAGCCGCGTCCAGGTTCTTGATCAGGAAGATACCGGCCTGCTGCACTTCAGCGATGAAGGCCACTTCGTCACCGTTCTTGACGGTAACCGACAGGGTCAGCACCACCTCGTGGAAGTCACCTTCCAGGGCTTTCTGCTTGGTGTTCAGGTCCAGGGCTACGCTCGGCTCCCAGGTCTGGCGGAAGATCTGCGGGCTTTTCGGGGCCTCGAACGACAGGTCGCGCACATAGATGCGCTGCATGGAGAACTGAGGGCTGTTGTCTTCTGCAGCAGCGCCGTTGGTCTGTTGGTCAGTCATGGCAGATCCTTATCCTAATGTTTTTGAATGCAGTGCAAATCAGGCCGCCAGCAGCGCGTCGAGCTTGCCGGCACGCTCCAGGGCATAGAGGTCATCGCATCCACCGACATGGGTGCTGCCGATCCAGATCTGCGGCACCGATGTACGGCCGGCCTTCTGGCTCATTTCGGCACGAACCTGCGGCTTGCCGTCGACCTTGATTTCCTCGAAGGCCACGCCCTTGCTCTCGAGCAGGTGCTTGGCGCGCATGCAGTAGGGGCAGTAGTCGCTGGAATAGACGATGACGGGCTTCATATCACTTCACCAGGGGCAGGTTATCGGCTTTCCAGCTGGAAACGCCACCGCTCAGTTTGGCGGCGTTGTAACCAGCCTTGAGCAGCTCGCGGCAGATGGTGCCGGACTGCTGGCCCATCGAGTCGACGACGATCAGGGTCTTCTCTTTGTGCTTGTCCAGCTCGGTCATGCGGTTGGCCAGCTTGTCCTGCGGGATGTTCAGCGCACCGACAATGTGACCGGCGGAGTATTCCTTGGCCGGGCGGATGTCGATGACCAGGGCTTTATCGGCATTGACCAGGGCAGTCAGCTGGCCGTTGCTCAGGCTCTGGCCACCGCGACGGATTTCGTTGACCAGCAGCGCGACCAGCAAGACAACGAAGATCGCCACCAGGATGTAGTGGTTTGTCGCAAATTGAATCAGGTTAGCAACCATCTGGGGTGTTCCACGCGATTGAAAATGCCGGCCAGTATACACAGCCCCTTATTGCCACCAAAGCCCGGCGGGCCGGCGGCAAAGCCACCTGCACATTGCTGGCACGTGCGCGCCGGTCGGGGGAATGGGACGAATATTCGCCGCCGGTGGCGCATTTGCCCTAAAATGCGTGTCTTTATCATCTTTGAACAACCGTGAGTTTGATTGATGACGAGTACGCCCAAACCCCTGGTCCTGATCATCCTGGATGGCTTCGGCCACAGCGAAAGCCCCGAATACAATGCCATCTATGCCGCCAACACACCGGTCTATGACCGCCTGCGCGCCAGCCAGCCGCATGGCCTCATTTCCGGCTCTGGCATGGATGTCGGCCTGCCGGACGGGCAGATGGGCAACTCCGAAGTCGGTCACATGAACCTCGGCGCCGGCCGCGTGGTGTACCAGGACTTCACCCGGGTGACCAAGGCCATCCGCGACGGCGAGTTCTTCGAGAACCCGGTACTGACCGGCGCCGTGGACAAGGCAGCCAGTGCCGGCAAGGCCGTGCACATCCTCGGCCTGCTGTCCGATGGCGGCGTACACAGCCACCAGGACCACCTGGTGGCCATGGCTGAACTGGCCGCGCAGCGCGGCGCAGAGAAGATCTACCTGCACGCCTTCCTCGATGGCCGCGACACGCCGCCACGCAGCGCGCAGTCGTCCATCGAACTGCTCGACGCCACTTTTGCCAGGCTGGGCAAGGGCCGCATCGCCAGCCTGATCGGCCGCTACTACGCCATGGACCGCGACAACCGCTGGGACCGCGTCAGCGCCGCCTACAACCTGATCGTCGACAGCGCTGCCGAATACACCGCCGACACCGCCCTGGCTGGCCTGGAAGCGGCCTACGCCCGCGACGAGAGCGACGAGTTCGTCAAGGCCACACGTATCGGTGATGCAGTCAAGGTCGAAGACGGCGACGCGGTGATCTTCATGAACTTCCGCGCCGACCGTGCCCGCGAACTGTCGCGCGTGTTCGTCGAAGCCGACTTCAACGAATTCCCGCGCCCGCGCCTGCCACAACTGGCGGCCTACATCGGCCTGACCCAGTACTCGGCGAAGATCCCGGCCCCTGCCGCCTTCGCCCCGGCCAGCCTGAACAACGTGCTGGGCGAGTACCTGGCGAAGAACGGCAAGACCCAACTGCGCATCGCCGAGACCGAGAAGTACGCCCACGTCACCTTCTTCTTCTCCGGTGGCCGCGAAGAGCCGTTCGAAGGCGAAGAGCGCATCCTGATCCCGTCGCCGAAGGTCGCCACCTACGACCTGCAGCCGGAAATGAGCGCGCCGGAAGTGACCGACCGCATCGTCGAGGCCATCGAGCAGCAGCGTTATGACGTGATCGTGGTCAACTACGCCAACGGCGACATGGTCGGCCATACCGGCGTGTTCGAAGCTGCGGTGAAGGCCGTCGAGGCCCTCGATGGCTGCGTCGGGCGCATCGTCGAAGCACTGGACAAGGTCGGCGGCGAAGCGCTGATCACCGCCGACCACGGCAACGTCGAGCAGATGGAAGACGAGTGCACCGGCCAGGCGCACACTGCACATACCACCGAACCGGTGCCGTTCATCTATGTCGGCAAGCGCAACGTCAAGGTGCGTGAAGGCGGCGTGCTGGCCGATGTGGCGCCGACCATGCTGAAGCTGCTGGGGCTGGAAAAGCCGGTGGAAATGACCGGTACGTCCATCCTGGTCGACGCCTGATTCTAATTATGGGGCTGCTTTGCAGCCCCTTTGCTCATGAATTCCAGACAAACGCCCCTCTGCACCTGCAGCGAGGCGTTTTTTTTGCCCGCCCGGGCGGGCATACTAGGCCAGTCTCCATCCTTGGTACGCCAAACCCCATGCTTCGCGCCCTGATCCTCCTAGCCCTGTCTTGCCTGCTCAGCCCGGCCTTTGCCGATGAGCGTGCGCAGACCCAGCAGCAACTGGACGCCACTCGCCAGGACATTGCCGAGCTCAAGAAGACGCTGGGCAAGCTCCAGGAAGAAAAGGCCGGTGTGCAAAAGGACCTCAAAGCCACCGAGACCGATATCGGCAACCTCGAAAAGCAGGTGGAGGCCCTGCAGCAAGAACTAAAAAAGACCGAGGGCGAGCTGGAGCGCCTTGATACCGAGAAAAAAAAACTCCAGAGCGCCCGCGTTGAACAACAGCGACTGATCGCCATCCAGGCCCGTTCGGCCTACCAGAATGGCCGCGAGGAATACCTCAAGCTGCTGCTCAACCAGCAGAACCCCGAGAAGTTCGCCCGCACCCTCACCTACTACGACTACCTGAGCAAGGCGCGCCTGGAGCAACTGCGCACCTTCAACGAGACCCTGCGCCAACTGGCCAACGTCGAACAGGAAATCGCCACCCAGCAGCAACAGCTGCTGGCCCAGCGCGCCGACCTCGACAGCCGCCGCCAGGCCCTGGAAACCGAGCGCGGCAAGCGCCAACAGGTGCTGGCCAAGCTCAACAGCGACATGAAGGACCGCGACCAGAAGCTGCAGTCGCGCGAGCAGGACCAGGCCGACCTGTCCAAAGTACTCAAGACCATCGAGGAAACCCTCGCCCGCCAGGCCCGCGAGGCCGAAGAAGCGCGCAAGAAGGCCTTGCTGGCCCAGCAGGAAGCGGAAAAACGCCGCCAGCAGGAAGCCCTGGCCGCCGCTGCCGCCCGCGAACAGGCCCGCGAACCGGTGGAGCCGCCGAAAAAGGCCCGCACCACCCTGGGCCCGATGGTTTCCAGCGACGGCGCGAGCTACGGCGGCGCATTTTCTGCCGCACGGGGAAAACTTCCCTGGCCAGTCAATGGTCGATTGCTGGCACGCTTCGGTGATGCCCGCGGCAGCGATGCCCGCGCCAAGTGGGACGGGGTGATGATCAGCGCCAACCCGGGCACCCAGGTACGTGCCGTGCACGGCGGACGCGTGGTGTTCGCCGACTGGTTGCGCGGTGCCGGGCTTCTGGTCATTCTCGACCACGGCAACGGTTACCTGAGCCTGTACGGCCATAACCAGAGCCTGCTCAAGAGCGCCGGTGATATCGTCAAGGCCGGCGAGGCCATTTCCACCGTTGGCGACAGCGGCGGCCAGGATGCTGCCGGCTTGTACTTCGCCATCCGCCAGCAGGGCCGGCCTACCGACCCTTCGCAGTGGTGCCGGGGCTAGTCAAATTTCTACGGCGTAGCCTGCGGGCTGCGCCGATGCTCCCCAGGGAGCGCTTCCAGGATCAGGAGTTCGTTCGACATGCTGCACTCGCCTCGCCTCACCCAGCTGGCCCTGTCCATCGCCTTGGCGGTCGGCGCGCCCCTGGTTACTGCCGCGGAGCCGGCCAAGCCAGCCGCAGTACCGGCCACCGAGGTGCCCGCCAAGGCGCCACTGCCGCTTGAAGAGCTACGCACCTTCGCCGAGGTCATGGACCGCATCAAGGCGGCCTATGTAGAGCCGGTGGATGACAAGACCCTGCTGGAAAATGCCATCAAGGGCATGCTCAGCAACCTCGACCCGCACTCGGCGTACCTCGGCCCCGAAGACTTCCAGGAGCTGCAGGAAAGCACCAGCGGCGAGTTCGGCGGGCTGGGCATCGAAGTGGGCCAGGAAGACGGCTTCATCAAGGTGGTCTCGCCTATCGACGACACCCCGGCCTCGCGTGCTGGCGTGCAGGCCGGCGACCTGATCGTCAAGATCAACGGCGCCCCGACCCGTGGCCAGACCATGACCGAAGCGGTCGACAAGATGCGCGGCAAGGTCGGCGAGAAAATCACCCTGACCCTGGTGCGCGACGGCGGCACCCCCTTCGACGTGACCCTGGCCCGCGCGGTCATCCAGGTCAAGAGCGTGAAGAGCCAGCTGCTGGAGAACGACTACGGCTACATCCGCATCACCCAGTTCCAGGTCAAGACCGGCGACGAAGTCGGCAAGGCCCTGGCCAAGCTGCGCAAGGATAACGGCAAGAAGCTGCGCGGCGTGGTGCTGGACCTGCGCAACAACCCGGGCGGCGTGCTGCAGTCGGCGGTGGAAGTGGCTGACCACTTCCTGACCAAGGGCCTGATCGTCTACACCAAGGGCCGCATTGCCAACTCCGAGCTGCGTTTCTCGGCCGACCCGGCCGACGCCAGCAACGGCGTGCCACTGGTCGTGCTGATCAACGGCGGCAGCGCCTCGGCCTCGGAAATTGTCGCCGGCGCCCTGCAAGACCAGAAACGCGCCGTGCTGATGGGCACCGACAGCTTCGGCAAGGGCTCGGTGCAGACCGTGCTGCCACTGGCCAACGACCGTGCGCTGAAGCTGACCACCGCGCTGTACTTCACCCCCAACGGCCGCTCGATCCAGGCCCAGGGCATCGTCCCCGACATCGAAGTGCGCCCGGCCAAGCTCACCGCCGAAGCCGACACCGAAAACTTCAAGGAAGCCGACCTGCAAGGCCACCTGGGCAACGGCAACGGCGGCGCCGACCGCCCGACTGGCAGCGGCAAGCGCAAGGAGCGCCCGCAGGAAAACGACTTCCAGCTGAGCCAGGCCCTGAGCCTGCTCAAAGGCCTGAACATCACCAAGGGCGACTGATCCACCCCATGCGTTATCTGCTGTGTCTGCTGTTCAGCCTGATGGCCGGGGTCGCGCAAGCGGCGCCGGCCGGCAAGGCCTACATGAGCATCATCATCGACGACCTGGGCCAGAGCAGCGAGCGTGACAGCCGCACCCTGGCCCTGCCCGGCCCGGTGACCATGGCGATCATGCCCGATACCCCGCATGCCACCGACTTCGCCCGCCAGGCGCACAAGGCCGGCAGGACGGTAATCCTGCACATGCCCATGGACCCGGCCACCGGGCCCTATGCCTGGCACCCTGGCACGCCGATCGAAGAGCTGGCCAAACGCCTGGACGCGGCCCTGGCCAAGGTGCCGTACGCCGCCGGCATCAACAACCACATGGGCAGCCGCATGACGGCGCAGCGTGAGCCCATGGCCTGGTTGATGGGTGAACTGCAGCAACGTCACCTGTTCTTCGTCGACAGCCGTACCAGCGCCGCCACCGTGGCCGCAGCCGAAGCCCAGCGCATCGGCCTGGCCCACGTTTCGCGTGATGTGTTCCTTGATGATGTGCGCACCACTGAAGCGATTACCGGGCAGTTGCAGCAGGGCATCGCCCTGGCGCGCAGGCAGGGGTCGGCGGTGCTGATCGGGCATCCTTATCCACAGACTCTGGAAGTGCTGGAACGGGAGTTGCCAAGGCTCAGGAGCCAGGGCATCGAGTTGATCAGGCTCAAGCAGATGATTGCCGTGCGCAGCAATCAGGCGATGCCGGGGCATGGCAAGAATGGCCGCTACACCAATCGCTGAGAAACCTGGGCTGCTTTGCAGCCCTTCGCGGGCACGCCCGCTCCCACAGGAATCGCGCAGGTTTCGAGGCCAGTGACAACCCTGTGGGAGCGGGCGTGCCCGCGAAGGGCCGCAAAGCGGCCCCAACAAAAAACCCCGCTCGGGTGAGCGGGGTTTTCTTTTGCCTCAACAGCGATCAGCTATACACACGCCCCAGCAACTGGCGGTGGCTTTCGAACTGGTCCAGCACATCACGCACGATCTGCTCTGGCGCAAAGCCCATCAGGTCGTACTCCTGGCTGCCATCGTGCAGGTAAACCTCGGCACGATAGAAGCGCTGGCGCACTTCCGGCTCGCCTTCCACCGGCGCTTCGCTCGGTGCGGCCAGGTAACCGTCCAGGCTCACTTCATAGACGAACGGGTTGCCCTCTTCCATCATCACCCGCAGGCCCATCGTGTTGCGCGACTGGCCAACCCGGGTTTCCACCTCGAAGCCCAAGGTCTGCAGCTGCGCGGCGGCTTCTTTCAGCGCCGGGCTGACATGCTTGTCCATGAAACGCTGCACCACGGCCTGGGTCGGCTGCAGCTCCAGCTGGGTCAGGCGCTCACTGAAGCCACGACGGCCACGGGCGGCCAGCTCGGCGCGCTCGCTTTCCACCGCCACATCCTGCTTCATGGCCTTGTACAGGCCGAACATGAACAGTACCAGCACCACCGAGAACGGCAGGCCCGCCAGCACCACCATGGTCTGCATGGCTTCGAAGTTGCCGGCGAACAGCAGGCCGATGGTGACCAGGGTGATGACCACCGACCAGAACACCACCATCCAGTGCGGGGCGTCTTCGTCGACCTTGCCACCTTTGCACGACAGGTTGGCCATCATCACCGCGCCGGAGTCGGCCGGGGTGAGGAACAGCACGAAGCCGACGAACACCGCTACACCGATCACGATCTTGGCCGCCGGGAAGTATTCCAGCAGCTGGTAGATCGACATCGACGGCTGCTCCAGGGCGGTCTTGCCCAGTTCCACGGCGCCCTGGTTGATCACCAGGTCCAGCGCAGTGTTGCCGAAGATCGACAGCCAGGCCAGGGTGAAGCCCAGCGGGATCAGCAGCACGCCGCTGACCAGCTGGCGCACGGTGCGGCCCTTGGAGATACGGGCAATGAACATGCCGACGAACGGGCCCCAGGAGATCCACCAGGCCCAGTAGAACACGGTCCACAGGCCCAGCCAGCGCTCGGACTTGCCGGCTTCGCCTTCATACACGTAGAGGTCGAAGGTTTTCAGCACGATGCCGTTTAGGTAGTCACCGATGTTCTGCACGAAGCCGTTGAGCAGGTGCAGGGTTTCGCCGCCCAGCAGGACGAAGATCAACAGGCCGCTGAACAGCACGATGTTCAGGTTGGACAAGCGGCGAATGCCGTTTTCCACACCCGAGACCGCCGCCACGGTGGCAACGCCGGCCATGACCAGGATCACCACCAGCAAGTTGGTCTTGCTGTGGTCCATGCCGAACAGGTATTCCAGGCCGGAGGCCACTTGCATCGAGCCGATGCCCAGGTTGGTCACCAGGCCCAACAGCGTGACGAACATGCCGAAGATGTCCACGGCATTGCCGGCAGCGCCCTTGACCCAACGCTCACCAACCAGCGGGTACAGTGCCGAGCGCAGGGCCAGCGGCTGGTTGTGGCGGTAGGCGAAGTAACCCACGGCCAGGCCGACCAGGGCGTAGATCGCCCAGCCGTGCAGGCCCCAGTGCAGGAAGGTCAGCTGCAGGCCCTGACGCGCGGCGTCGAGGCTGGCAGAGGTGCCTTCTGGCGGGTTGAAGTAGTGGTCCAGCGGCTCGGAAGCGCCAAAATACAGCAGCGAAATGCCGATACCGGAGGAGAACAGCATGCCGGCCCAGGCGCCATAGCTGAAGTCGGGCTGGTCATCCTTGCCGCCAAGCTTGAGCTTGCCGTAGTCGGAGAAGGCCAGGTAGATGACGAACAGCAGGTAACCGCCGATTACCAGCATGTAGTACCAGCCGAAGGTGCGCGTCAGCCATTTCTGGGCCACGCCCAGCACTTGGCCGGCGGTTTCGGGTACAGCGATAAGCAAGGCAGTCAGAACGAGGATCATTAGCGCGGAGGTGAAGAACACCACGCGGTTGACCCGTACCCTCTCGGCCGGAGGGTTGGTAAGTGAGGCAGAACTCATTGCACGAATGCTCCGGGCAGTGCGGCTTTGGAGGCTAATCAGTCTTTCCCGAGCAATTGGTGGAATATCCCCACTGCATCAGGTGTTATAAAAGCACCCTGGAAACCGTGATCCCGAATCGATACGTTGCAAAAAACAGACAGGTGGCCTGCTGCAAATGCCACGCCTCAGCCGAGGTGCGCGCATTCGTCACAGATCACCCCGCCCGCTCCAAGGGCCCGCCGCAGGGTCCATGACCGCACGGCAGAATCTGCATTTCGCATCGCTCATGCCCGTCAACGCCTTGTATTCCGGGGGTTACGCGATTTCCTGGGGTGTCAATCCATGCCTTCTCGACCGCCTGAAAAACTGTCAATGGCACAAATTGTCGCAGAGCTTATTCTTTATTGATTGAACGTTCAATCAAAACAAAATAGACTGGCCTTCGCCGAGTCAGCCGCCCGTCGTCTGCTCGCAGGCCTGAGGAGATAGCAAGATGCCCAAGGTCGGTATGCAACCCATCCGCCGCCAGCAGTTGATCGAAGCCACGTTGCAGGCGGTCGATCAGGTCGGACTGGGTGACGCCAGCATTGCGCTGATTGCCCGTTTGGCCGGTGTGTCGAACGGCATCATCAGTCACTACTTTCGGGACAAGAACGGCCTGATCGCAGCGACGATGGGTTACATCATGAACATGCTCAACGAAGGTGTCAGAGCACGTCGCCAGGCACTGAAAGACGACAGCCCGCGCGCCCACCTGAAAGTGATCATCGAGGGCAACTTCGATGCCAGCCAGGTAAACGGCCCGGCGATGAAAACCTGGTTGGCCTTCTGGGCTTCCAGCATGCACCAGCCCGATTTGCACAGGTTGCAGCGGATCAACGACCACCGCTTGTATTCCAACCTGTGCTGCCAGTTCCGCCGCGCCCTGCCGCTCTACCATGCGCGCAAGGCAGCCCGCGGCCTGGCGGCGTTGATCGACGGCTTGTGGCTGCGTGGCGCCCTGTCGGGTGATGCATTCGACACCGACCAGGCGATACGGATTGCTTACGAATACATGGATCTACAACTGGCTAAACAGCACACCCTGGGTACAAACGACCAGGCCGCTGAACAACCGCGCACGGCCCTTGCCAACCCGGCAGGAGCGTGACGCGCAAGCCAAACCACACACTGCACTTGCGAGGACACTATGGCCCGTTTCGGAACGCAAAAACTCTACATTGATGGCGCTTACGTCGACGCTGGCAGCGATGCCACCTTCGAAGCCATCAACCCGGCTACCGGCGAAGTCCTCGCCCACGTGCAACGTGCCACCGAGGCTGACGTCGAGAAGGCCGTCGAAAGCGCCGAGCGTGGCCAGAAAGTCTGGGCCGCAATGACCGCCATGCAGCGTTCGCGCATCCTGCGCCGCGCCGTCGAGATCCTGCGCGAGCGCAACGACGAGCTGGCCATGCTGGAAACCCTGGACACCGGCAAGTCGTACTCGGAAACCCGCTACGTCGACATCGTCACCGGCGCCGACGTGCTGGAGTACTACGCTGGCCTGGTTCCGGCCATCGAAGGCGAGCAGATCCCGCTGCGTGAATCGTCCTTCGTCTACACCCGCCGCGAGCCGCTGGGCGTGACCGCCGGTATCGGCGCCTGGAACTACCCGATCCAGATCGCCCTGTGGAAATCCGCCCCGGCCCTGGCCGCCGGCAACGCGATGATCTTCAAACCGTCGGAAGTCACCTCGCTGACCACCCTGAAACTGGCCGAGATCTACACCGAAGCCGGCCTGCCAAACGGCGTGTTCAACGTTCTGACCGGCAGCGGCCGCGAAGTCGGCACCTGGCTGACCGAACACCCACGCATCGAAAAAGTCTCCTTCACCGGCGGCACCACCACCGGCAAGAAGGTCATGGCCAGCGCCTCGAGCTCGTCGCTCAAGGAAGTCACCATGGAACTGGGCGGCAAGTCGCCACTGATCATCTGCGCCGACGCCGACCTGGACAAGGCCGCCGACATCGCCATGATGGCCAACTTCTACAGCTCGGGCCAGGTGTGCACCAACGGCACCCGCGTGTTCATCCCGGCTGAAATGAAGGCTGCCTTCGAGGCCAAGATCGTCGAGCGCGTTGCCCGCATCCGCGCTGGCAACCCGGAAGACGAAAACACCAACTTCGGCCCGCTGGTCAGCTTCCAGCACATGGAAAGCGTGCTCGGCTACATCGCCAAGGGCAAGGAAGAAGGTGCCCGCGTGCTGTGCGGTGGCGAGCGCCTGACCGCCGGTGATTTCGCCAAGGGCGCGTTCGTGGCCCCGACCGTGTTCACCGACTGCACCGACGACATGACCATCGTCAAGGAAGAGATCTTCGGCCCGGTGATGAGCATCCTCACCTACGAAACCGAAGAAGAAGTCATCCGTCGCGCCAACGACACCGAATACGGCCTGGCCGCCGGTGTGTGCACCAACGACATCACCCGCGCCCACCGCATCATCCACAAGCTCGAAGCCGGTATCTGCTGGATCAACGCCTGGGGTGAATCGCCGGCCGAAATGCCGGTCGGTGGCTACAAGCAGTCGGGTGTCGGCCGTGAGAACGGCGTCAGCTCGCTGGCGCAATACACTCGCATCAAGTCGGTCCAGGTCGAGCTGGGCGGCTACAACTCGGTCTTCTAAGGCCCTGTACGGCCCCGCCCGTGCCACTGCGCACGGGCGTTCCCGCTCCCTGATCACCGCCAACACGAGGGTACTTTCATGTCCCAAGAATTCGATTACATCATCGTCGGTGCCGGCTCTGCCGGTAACACCCTGGCGACCCGCCTGACCGAAGACGCCGGCGTCACCGTACTGCTGCTGGAGGCCGGTGGCCCGGACTACCGTTTCGACTTCCGCACCCAGATGCCGGCCGCCCTGGCCTTCCCGCTGCAGGGCCGCCGCTACAACTGGGCTTACGAAACCGACCCGGAGCCGTACATGGACGGCCGCCGCATGGAATGTGGCCGCGGCAAGGGCCTGGGTGGCTCGTCGCTGATCAACGGCATGTGCTACATCCGCGGTAACGCCATGGACTTCGACGGCTGGGCAGAACTGCCAGGCCTGGAAGACTGGACCTACCTGGACTGCCTGCCGTACTTCCGTAAAGCCGAAACCCGCGACATCGGCCCGAACGACTATCACGGCGGCGAAGGCCCGGTCAGCGTGACCACGCCAAAAGCGGGCAACAACCCGCTGTTCCACGCCATGGTCGAAGCCGGCGTGCAGGCCGGTTACCCGCGCACCGAGGACCTCAACGGCTACCAGCAGGAAGGCTTCGGTCCCATGGACCGTACCGTGACCAAGAACGGCCGCCGTTCCAGCACCGCTCGTGGCTACCTGGACCAGGCCAAGAAGCGCCCGAACCTGACCATCGTCACCCACGCCCTGACTGACCGCGTGCTGTTCGACGGCAAGCGCGCCATTGGCGTGACCTACCTGGTCGGCGACAGCGAAGAGCGCGTTGAAGCCCGTGCCCGCAAGGAAGTCATCGTCAGCTCCGGCGCCATCGCTTCGCCGCAGCTGCTGCAGCGCTCCGGCGTCGGTCCGCGCGCCCTGCTGGAAAGCCTCGACATCCCGGTGGTGCACGACCTGCCTGGCGTTGGCGAAAACCTGCAGGACCACCTGGAACTGTACCTTCAGTACGCCTGCACCCAGCCTGTTTCGCTGTACCCGTCGCTGCTGTGGTGGAACCAGCCGGCCATCGGTGCCGAGTGGATGTTCAACGGCACCGGCATCGGCGCCAGCAACCAGTTCGAGGCCGGTGGTTTCATTCGTACCCGCCCTGAATTCAAGTGGCCGAACATTCAGTACCACTTCCTGCCGGTGGCCATTAACTACAACGGCTCCAACGGCGTGAAGGAACACGGCTTCCAGGCACACATGGGCTCCATGCGCTCGCCTGCCCGCGGCCGCATCCAGGCCAAGTCGAAGGACCCGCGCCAACACCCGAGCATCCTGTTCAACTACATGTCCACCGAACAGGACTGGCAGGAGTTCCGTGACGGCATCCGCCTGACCCGTGAAATCATGGCCCAGCCGGCACTGGACCCGTACCGTGGCCGTGAAATCAGCCCGGGCGCACACGTGCAAACCGACGAAGAGCTGGACAAGTTCATCCGCGAGCACGCCGAAACCGCCTTCCACCCGTCCTGCTCGTGCAAGATGGGCACCGACGACATGGCAGTGGTCGACGGCGAAGGCCGCGTGCATGGCATGAAGGGCCTGCGCGTGGTCGATGCGTCGATCATGCCGCTGATCATCACCGGTAACCTCAACGCCACCACGATCATGATCGCCGAGAAAATTTCGGACAAGATCCGTGGCCGCAAGCCGCTGCCGCGCAGCACTGCCAAGTACTACGTGGCGGGCGATGCACCGGTGAAGGGCAAGCCGATGCGTGAAGTGAAGCAGGCGTAAACCTGTACCGGCCTCTTCGCGGCTAAAGCCGCTCCCACAGGCTTTGCATAGGTCTGGAAACCGTGCAGCACCTGTGGGAGCGGGTTCACCCGCGAAAGGGCCCGCCCAGGCAACACCAGAAAAGGCACCCACCGCGGTGCCTTTTTTTCATCTGCAGAAACGCTTTACAGCCTGCCAATTCATCAGGTTAGAATCATTTGGCACGCGACCTGCTAGCGACATGCTATCAAGTCCCCTCCCCCCGCTGTCCCCGGAGTACCTGCCCTTGGATGCAAGCACCATCAACAGCCTGTTCCTGATCGGCGCATTGCTGGTGGGCGCAAGTATCCTGGTCAGCTCGCTGTCGTCGCGCCTGGGCATCCCTATCCTGGTCATCATCCTCGCCGTCGGCATGGTCGCCGGGGTCGATGGTGGCGGCATCATCTTCAACAACTACCCGACCGCCTACCTGGTGGGCAACCTGGCGCTGGCCGTGATCCTGCTCGACGGCGGCCTGCGCACGCGGGTGGCGAGCTTCCGCGTGGCGCTGTGGCCGGCGCTGTCGCTGGCCACCATCGGCGTGATGATCACCACCGCCCTCACCGGCCTGGTCGCCGCCTGGCTGTTCGACCTGAGCCTGATCCAGGGCCTGCTGATCGGCGCCATCGTCGGCTCCACCGACGCCGCGGCGGTGTTCTCGCTGCTCGGCGGCAAAGGCCTCAACGAGCGGGTCACCGCCACCCTGGAGATCGAGTCGGGCAGCAACGATCCGATGGCGGTGTTCCTCACCGTCACCCTGATCGACATGATCGCCAGCGGCCAGACCGGCCTGCACTGGAGCCTGCTCACCCACCTGCTACGCGAGTTCGGCATCGGCGGGCTGCTGGGCCTGGGCGGCGGCTGGCTGATGCTGCAACTGGTCAACCGCATCAAGCTCGCTGGCGGCCTGTACCCCATCCTGGTGATCGCCGGCGGCCTGGTGGTGTTCTCGGCGACCAACGCCCTGCACGGCAGCGGCTTCCTTGCCGTGTACCTGTGCGGCCTGGTGCTGGGCAACAAACCGATCCGCAGTCGCCACGGCATCCTGCACATGCTCGACGGCATGGCCTGGCTGGCGCAGATCGGCATGTTCCTGGTGCTGGGGCTGCTGGTCACGCCCCACGACCTGCTGCCCATCGCCCTGCCGGCACTGGGCCTGGCGCTATGGATGATCCTGGTGGCACGCCCACTGTCGGTGGTCGCCAGCCTGCTGCCGTTCAAGGCCTTCCACGGCCGTGAAAAGGCCTTCATTTCCTGGGTCGGCCTGCGCGGTGCGGTGCCGATCATCCTCGCGGTGTTCCCGCTGATGGCCGGCCTGCCGGACGCCCAGTTGTTCTTCAACCTGGCCTTTTTCATCGTGCTGGTGTCGCTGCTGGTGCAAGGCACCAGCCTGCCGTGGATGGCCAAGCTGCTGAAAGTGACGGTACCGCCAGACCCGGCGCCAATCTCCCGCTCCGCCCTGGAAGTGCACATCACCAGCGAGTGGGAACTGTTCGTCTACCGCCTGGGCGCCGAAAAATGGTGCATCGGCGCTGCCCTGCGCGAGTTGAAAATGCCCGAAGGCACGCGGATCGCCGCGCTGTTCCGGGGTGAGCAGTTGCTGCACCCCTCGGGCAGCACCGTGCTGGAAGTGGGTGACATGCTCTGCGTGATCGGCCACGAGCACAACCTGCCGGCCTTGGGCAAACTGTTCAGCCAGGCGCCACAACGCGGCCTTGACCTGCGCTTCTTTGGCGACTTCGTGCTCGAAGGCGATGCCGAACTGGGTGCGGTGGCAGCGTTGTACGGCCTGAAACTCGACGGCCTGGACGCGAAAATGCCGCTGGCCCAGTTCATCCGACAGAAGGTCGGAGGCGCTCCAGTAGTAGGTGACCAGGTCGAATGGCATGGCACGATCTGGACCGTGGCCACCATGGACGGGAACAAGATCCAGAAAGTAGGCGTCAGATTCCCCGAAGGAACGCGACCCGGACCAGGATTGTTCCTCTAAACTTCGTTTCTGCCGGATCCACAAGTAGTCTGCCTATGTCCCTGTGCGTGTACCTCCGCACAGCCCTGCTCGGGCTGTGCCTGTCTCTCTCTTTTGCAGCCACGGCAGCAGAAGCCCCGACCACCGCCAGCATCCAGAACAGCCTCGACAAGATCGCCGAGCGCAAGCTACCCGAGGCCGAGCAGAAAGCCCTGCAGCAGGTGCTGGAGCAAACCCTCAGCCTGCTCGCCAGCAAGGAAGACAACGAGAAGAAACTCGCCGCGCTGAAGCAGCAGCTGGCTGGTGCGCCAAAAGAAACCAGCGACAGCCAGCGCGAACTGGCAAGGCTCAAGGAAAGCAAGCCACAGCCGGTGGCCCAGCGCTATGCCAGCCTCAGCGTGCCGCAACTGGAGCAGATGCTCAGCGAACGCAGCACCCAGCAGGGAGAGCTGCAGAAGGCACTGTCCGAAGCCAACAGCCTGATCATCAACTCGCAGACCCGCCCGGAACGCGCCCAAGCCGAAATCAGCAACAGCCAGGCGCGCACCCAGCAGATCAACAACATCCTCAAGACAGGCAAGGACGCCGGCAAACAGATCAACGCCGACCAGCGCAACCAGCTCAATGCCGAACTGGCTTCGCTCAACGCGCTGACCCTGCTGCGCCGCCAGGAGCTGGCCGGCAACAGCCTGCTGCAAGACCTGGGCAACGCCCGCCACGACTTGCTGATCGAACGCGCCGCGCGCCTGGAGCAGGAAATCCAGGACCTGCAGACCCTGATCAACGACAAGCGCCTGGCCCAATCCCAGGAAGCCGTCACCCAGCAGTCGATCGAGGCCCAGAAAGCCGGCGGCAGCAGCCTGCTGGCCACCGAAAGCGCGGTCAACCTCAAGCTCTCCGACTACCTGCTGAAAAGCACCGACCGCCTCAACGAACTGACCCAGCAGAACCTGCGCACCAAGCAGCAACTGGATAGCCTGACCCAAGCCGACCAGGCACTGGACGAGCAGATCAATGTGCTCAAGGGCAGCCTGCTGCTGTCGAAGATCCTCTACAAGCAAAAGCAGACCCTGCCGCACCTGAAGGTCGACCGTGACCTGGCCGACCAGATCGCCGACACCCGCCTGTACCAGTTCGAGGTCAACCAGCAACGCGAGCAGATGAGCAGCCCGGTCACCTACGTCGACAAGCTGCTGGCCGCCCAACCGCAGGAAGAGGTGACGCCACAGCTGCGCAAAGCCCTGCTGGAAGTGGCGATTACCCGCAGCGACCTGCTGGAGCGGCTGAACCGCGAGCTGTCGGCACTGCTCAACGAATCGATCACCCTGCAGCTCAACCAGAAGCAGCTGCTGGGCACTGCCCAGAGCCTGCGCACTACCCTCGACGAGCAAATGTTCTGGATCCCCAGCAACAAGCCGCTGGACTGGGACTGGCTGCGCTATGTGCCGGAACGCCTGGCCGACCAGGTGGCCAACCTGCCGTGGGGCTCGGGCCTGAAGGAGCTGGCCGACGGCCTGAGCCAACGCCCGTTGCTGTTCCTGCCGCTGCTGCTGGTGATCGGCGCCCTGCTGTGGCGCCGCACGTACCTGTACCAAAGGCTGGGCAAGGTGCACCAGGACATCGGCCACTTCCGCCGCGACAGCCAGTGGCACACGCCTCAGGCGATCCTCATCAACATCCTGTTGGCGATGCCGGTCAGCCTGGGCCTGGCCCTGTGCAGCTACGCCCTGCAGATCGACGCGCGCGGGCAGAACGCCAACCTCGGCGCCGCCCTCTGGCAACTGGCCCAGGCCTGGCTGGTGTTCTACACCGCCTACCGCATCCTTGCTCCCGGCGGCGTGGCGGAAATCCACTTCCGCTGGCACAAGCCGCAGGTCGAGTTCCTGCGCGGCTGGGTGCGCCGCCTGGGCACCGTGGTACTGGCGCTGGTCGGCGTGGTGGCGGTAGCCGAACATCAGCCTTCGGCGCTGGCCGATGATGTACTGGGCATCGGCGTGGTGCTGGCCTGCTACGCGCTGATGGCCTGGCTGCTCAGCCGCCTGCTGCTCAGCAGCCCGGCGCACCGCGATACCTCGCTGTTCCGCAAGGCCGTGGGCGTGGCCTTCACCGCCCTGCCCATCGCCCTGTTCGTGGCCGTGTGCTTCGGCTACTACTACACCGCGCTGAAACTGACCGACCGGCTGATCTACACCCTGTACCTGCTGCTGTTCTGGCTGGTGATCGAAGCCGCGTTCGTGCGTGGCCTGTCGGTGGCGGCACGGCGCCTGGCCTACCAGCGTGCGCTGAGCAAGCGGGCGGCGGCCAAGGAAGGGCTGGATGGCGAAGTCATCACCGAAGAACCCACGCTGGACATCGAACAGGTCAACCAGCAGTCGCTGCGCCTGATCCGCCTGGCCTTGCTTGGCGGTTTCATCGCCGGCCTGTACTGGGTGTGGTCAGACCTGATCTCGGTGTTCGCCTACCTCAACAACTTCGTCCTCTACGAATACACCAGCGGCACCGGCGCCACCGCCAGCATGGTGCCGATCAGCCTGGGCGACTTCCTCGGTGCGCTGGTCATCATCGGCATCACCTTCGCGCTCGCACGCAACTTGCCCGGCCTGCTCGAAGTCCTGGTGCTGTCGCGGCTCAACCTGGCCCAGGGCAGTGCGTACGCCACCACCACCTTGCTGTCCTATGTCATCGTCGGGGTCGGCATCGTCAGTACCCTGTCCACCCTCGGGGTGAGCTGGGACAAGTTGCAGTGGCTGGTAGCAGCGCTGTCGGTGGGCCTGGGCTTCGGCATGCAGGAGATCTTCGCCAACTTCATCTCCGGCATCATGATCCTGTTCGAGCGCCCGGTACGGATTGGCGACACCATCACCATCGGCAACCTGTCCGGCACCGTGAGCAAGATCCGCATCCGCGCCACCACCATCACCGACTTCGACCGCAAGGACATCATCGTCCCCAACAAGACCTTCATCACCGGCCAGCTGATCAACTGGTCGCTGACCGACACGGTCACCCGGGTGACGCTGAAGCTGGGCATCGACTATGGCTCGGACCTGGACCTGGTGCGCGACCTGCTGCTCAAGGGCGCCCACGAAAACCCACGCGTGCTCAAGGACCCGGAGCCGATCGTGTACTTCCTCAACTTCGGCGAGAGCTCGCTGGACCACGAGCTGCGCATGCACGTGCGGGACCTGGGCGATCGCAACCCGACGCTGGACGAGATCAACCGCTACATCAACCGCGAGTTCAAGGCGCACAACATCAAGATCTCGGTGCGCCAGGTCGAGGTGTTCCTGATGGATCCGAAGGGCGGCAAACAGCAGCTGATTCCTGTGGAACAGCCGAAACCGGATGGCACTGCTTCGGCCTGAACGGGCGCGAATACTTTATTCTGTGCAGAACCCCTGCGAGGGCTTTGCCCTCGTTCGCGGGCTCGCCCGCTCCCACAGGGCCACCGCTGCCCCTGAGAGCGGTGCAATCCCTGTGGGAGCAGGCAAGCCCGCGAAGGGCCGCAAAGCGGCCCCAGCCAATCAATTTCTGGAGCCGGCCCCGTGAAAGCCCTCGACCAACTCACCTTCGACAATCGCTTCGCCCGCCTGGGCGATGCGTTCTCCACCCAGGTCCTGCCCGAACCCATCGCAGACCCGCGCCTGGTGGTAGCGAGCGAGTCGGCCATGGCCCTGCTCGATCTCGACCCGGCCCAGGCAGAGCTGCCGGTTTTCGCCGAGCTGTTCAGCGGCCACAAGCTATGGGAAGAGGCCGATCCGCGGGCGATGGTCTATTCCGGCCATCAGTTCGGCTCCTACAACCCGCGCCTGGGTGATGGCCGCGGGCTGCTGCTGGCCGAAGTGCTGAATGATCAGGGCGAGCACTGGGACCTGCACCTCAAGGGCGCCGGACAGACGCCCTACTCGCGCATGGGCGACGGCCGCGCCGTGCTGCGCTCGTCGATCCGCGAGTTCCTCGCCTCCGAGGCCCTGCACGCCCTGGGCATTCCCAGCAGCCGGGCATTGTGCGTGATCGGCTCGAGCACCCCGGTGTGGCGCGAAACCCGCGAAAGCGCGGCCATGCTCACCCGCCTGGCGCAGAGCCATGTGCGTTTCGGGCATTTCGAATACTTCTACTACACCAGGCAGCCGGAACAGCAACGCGTGCTGATCGACCACGTGCTGGAGCAGCACTACCCCGAATGCCGCGATGCCGAGCAGCCGTACCTGGCCATGTTCCGCACCATCGTCGAACGCAATGCCGAGCTGATCGCCCGTTGGCAGGCCTATGGTTTCTGCCACGGGGTGATGAACACCGACAACATGTCGATCCTCGGCATCACCTTCGACTTCGGCCCGTACGCCTTCCTCGACGACTTCGACGCCAACTTCATCTGCAACCACTCCGACGACCGTGGTCGCTACAGCTACGCCAACCAGGTACCGATCGCCCACTGGAACCTCAGTGCGCTGGCCCAGGCGCTGACCACGGTGATCGAAGTCGAACCGCTCAAGGAGGCGCTGGGCCTGTTCCTGCCGCTGTACCAGGCACACTACCTGGACCTGATGCGCCGGCGCCTGGGCCTGACCACCGCAGAAGAGGACGACATGGCGCTGGTAGAACGCCTGCTGCAGCGCATGCAGAGCGGTGGTGTGGACTACAACCTGTTCTTCCGCAAGCTGGGTGATCAGCCCGTCACCGAGGCGCTGAAGGTGGTGCGCGACGACTTCATCGACCTGGCCGGTTTCGATGCCTGGGGGGCGGACTACCTGGCCCGCTGCGAGCGCGAAGCGAATCATGCCGAAGGGCGCCGTGAGCGCATGCATGCGGTGAACCCGCTGTACGTGCTGCGCAACTACCTGGCGCAGAAAGCCATCGAAGCGGCCGAAGCGGGGGATTACAGTGAAGTGCGACGGCTGCATGAAGTGCTGAGCCGCCCGTTCGAGGAGCAGGCCGGGATGCAGGACTATGCCGAGCGACCGCCGGAATGGGGCAAGCACCTGGAAATCAGCTGCTCCTCCTGACCAACTCCGAACCCTGTGGGAGCTGGCTTGCCGGCGATAGGGCCCGAACAAACAACACAAGGAATTGATATGTCCGAACCACTGGTAATCCCCTGCCCCCACTGCAACGGCCTCAACCGCCTGCCTGCCGAGCGCCTGGGCGACGCGCCGAAATGCGGCCGCTGCAAACAGGACGTGTTGCTGAGCACCCCTTTCGAACTCACCGAAGCCAGCTACGCCAGCCAGATCAAAGGCGACCTGCCACTGCTGGTCGACATCTGGGCCGACTGGTGCGGCCCATGCAAGTCCTTCGCCCCCACATTCGAACAGGCCGCCCGCCAACTGGCCGGCCGCTGCCGCCTGGCCAAGCTCGACAGCGAAGCCAACCGCAACCTGGCCGGGCAACTGGGTATCCGCTCGATCCCCAGCCTGCTGCTGTTCAAGAATGGCCGTGAAGTCAGCCGTCAAGCCGGGGCGTTTCCACTCCAGTCGTTGCTGGAGTGGTTGCGTAGCCAGGGAGTTTAGTTCTCAAGCACTCGCCAGCAGCGACTCATAGGGGATACGAAGGCCATCATGCAGGCGCTTGATCATGGAAAGGCTCAATCCACGCTTTCCATTCAAGACTTCCGAGACTCTCCCGCTTGGACCAATGAAGGGTTCTAGATCACGCGGTGTGAGCCCCTGCTGATCCATGCAGAACTTGATGGCCTCGATGGGGTTAGCCGGGTGGATGGGGTAGTGCTTGTTCTCGTACACCTCGATCAGTGTCACAAGCACTTCCATTTCATCGGCTTCTGGCGTTCCCGCTTCAGCCTGAAAAATGGTTTCAAGCCGCTGGAATGCTGCTCGCAAATCATCATCGTTGCGGATTGGCTTAATATTCACAGATTGTCTCCACGTCAATCTCGTCATGTCGCTCATGCGTACCGACGAACTTCACCCAGGCAATACCGGCTCGATACTGCATCTCGACTACAAGCCGGTACTTGTTACCCCCGATGTTGAAGACCACGCGGTTGTTGCCACATATGCTGGCGCTGCCAATCTGGTCCTTTACATCCTGCGGCGTTCGCCAGATGGCTTTGATGGCCATGTCGTGCCAGCTTTCCAAGGGGGCTTTGGCATCCTCATGTCCGGGCAAACCCCAGAACTTCACCAAGGTGCTTTTGGCAATGACGCGCATCCAAGCATATCTCCCGTTTTGGGAGATTATGAGCGGTAGTCACCCTTCCTGCAAGCGACAAGAAACAACGCTCACTCGCAGCGTTCGAGCAAATCGTGCAACTCGACAAACTGCTGGGTCAGCTTGTGCCTGGGCTCCAGGTGAATCAGCGGAAGGCTGGCATGGTGCGACTCACGCATCTTCACCGAGCTGCCCAGGTACACCGGTAGCACCGGAAGCCCTTCGGCCAGCAGCTCGTCGAGCATCTGCTGTGGCAGGCTGGCGCGGGACTGGAACTGGTTGACCACGATGCCTTCGACCACCAGGTCTTCGTTGTGGTCTTCCTTGAGTTCTTCGATCTCGGCCAGCAGGCCATACAGGGCCTGGCGCGAGAAGCTGTCGCAGTCGAAGGGAATCAGCACGCGATCGGCGGCGATCAGCGCAGACACCGCATAGAAGTTCAGCGCTGGCGGGGTATCGATGTAAATGCGCTCGTAGTCCTCGTCCAGCTCGTCGAGCAACTTGCGCAGCTTGTTGATCTTGTGTTTCGCCTCAAGCTTGGGCTGCAGATCGGCCAGCTCGGCCGTGGCGGTGACCACGTGCAGGTTGTCGAACGGGGTTTCGTAGATATCGACCTGGTTCTTCTTGCTGAACGGCCCGCTGGACAGGCTTTGCTTGAAGAAGTCGGCGATGCCCATGGGGATGTCCTCGCCGGTGAGGCCGGTGAGGTACTGGGTCGAGTTGGCCTGGGCATCCAGGTCGATCAACAGGGTCCGGTAGCCTTCATTGGCACTGACCGCCGCCAGGTTGCAGGCGATACTCGACTTGCCCACGCCACCTTTCTGATTGAACACCACGCGCCGCATGATTGACCTCCGTGTATCAACGAATGCCCGAGTATGTGGTGCGGCTGCGGCAATGACCAGCGCCATTTGACCCGCATTACCCTTGGCCGACCACCTGCCCCGTCAATAGCTCGGCGAATGCCTTGGCCATCGCCGAAGCCCCACGCTCGCGCTGCACCAGCCACACCGCCGACATCGCCCCTTCATCCAGCAGCGTGCGATAAACCACCCCCTCGATGCGCATGCGCTGGAACGACGCCGGTAGCACCGACACCCCAAGCCCCGCCGACACCAGGCCGATGATGGTCATCGCCTCCCCTGCCTCCTGGGCAAAATGCGGGCTGAAACCCGCCTGGCGCGCCAGGCTCAGCAACTGCGCGTGCAACCCGCTGCCATAGCTGCGCGGGAAGAACACGAACGGCTCATGGGCCAGGGCGGCCATGTGCACGCCATGTTCCGTGCCTTCGGCCAACGGGTGCGAGGCGTTGATCACCGCCACCAGCGGCTCGCGAAACAGTTCAGTGGCCACCAGCCCTTCCGGCAGCGGCATCGGCCGCATCAGCCCCACTTCGATGGACTCGTCGAATACTCCTTCAGCAACATCGCGGCTGCTCATTTCCTTGAGGTTCAGGTGCACCGCCGGGAAGCGCTGGCGGAAGGCATGGATGGCCTTGGGGATCTTCGAGGTAAACGGTGCCGACGAGGTAAAGCCGATCTTCATCTCCCCCAGCTCACCTAACTGCGCACGCCGGGCCACGTCGGCGGCCTTCTCCACTTGCGCCAGCACCTGGCGGGCTTCCTCGAGGAACAGCCGCCCCGCCTCGCTCAGCTCGACCCGACGGTTGGTACGCTCGAACAGCCGGGCTCCCAGTTCCTGCTCCAGCGCCTGGATCTGTTGGCTCAAAGGTGGTTGCGAAATGCCCAGTTGCTGGGCAGCGCGGCCAAAGTGCAGCTCTTCGGCCACGGCGATGAAGTAACGCAGATGGCGCAGTTCCATGATCGGCTCCGAACAGGTCGTAAAACGTCTTAAATAGGTCGAACAATATATTGGATCTAATCATTAGCCAGCTATATGCTTTTTTTCATTGCGCCAGAGGTACCCGCCCGTGAAAACTGCTGTAGCGCCCCTTCCCGCCGAGCCCGAACCTGCCCCGCTGAACGAAATGTGGATCGAAAAAGGCACCCCCGCCTTCATGAAGACCGTGCTGGCGCTATTCAGCGGCGGCTTCGCCACCTTCGCCCTGCTGTACTGCGTACAGCCGATGATGCCGTTGCTGTCGAAGGAATTTGCCATCAATGCGGCGCAGAGCAGCCTGGTGCTGTCGGTCTCGACAGCCATGCTGGCGATCGGCCTGCTGATCACCGGCCCTGTCTCCGACCGCATCGGGCGCAAGCCGGTGATGGTGTTTGCCCTGGTCTGCGCCGCCCTCTCCACCCTGGCCAGCGCGATAATGCCGAGCTGGGAGCTGGTACTGGCCACCCGCGCCCTGGTCGGCCTGTCGTTGAGCGGCCTGGCGGCGGTGGCCATGACCTACCTGAGCGAAGAAATTCACCCGCAGCACATCGGCCTGGCCATGGGCTTGTACATCGGTGGCAATGCCATTGGCGGCATGAGCGGGCGCCTGATCACCGGCGTGCTGATCGACTTCGTCAGCTGGCACACGGCGATGCTGACCATCGGCGGCCTGGCCCTGGTGGCGGCGCTGGTGTTCTGGAGGGTGCTACCCGAATCGCGCAACTTCCGCCCACAGGCGATGAACCCACGCAGCCTGCTGGATGGCTTCGTCATGCACTTCAGGGATGCCGGCCTGCCCTGGCTGTTCCTCGAAGCCTTCCTGCTGATGGGCGCCTTCGTCACCCTGTTCAACTACATCGGCTACCGCCTGCTGGCCGAGCCCTACCACATGAACCAGGCACTGGTCGGCTTGCTGTCGGTGGTGTACCTGTCGGGCATCTACAGTTCGGCGCAGGTCGGCGCGCTGGCCGACAAGCTGGGCCGGCGCAAGGTGTTCTGGGCCAGTATCGTGGTGATGGCGGGTGGCTTGCTGATGACCCTGGCCAGCCCCCTGGCGATGGTGATCGTCGGTATGCTGGTGTTCACCTTTGGCTTCTTCGGCGCACACTCGGTGGCCAGCAGCTGGATTGGCCGCAGGGCCTTGAAGGCCAAAGGGCAGGCGTCGTCGTTGTACCTGTTCAGCTATTACGCCGGGTCGAGTGTGGCCGGTACGGCGGGCGGGGTGTTCTGGCACCAGTGGGGCTGGAACGGCATCGGGCTGTTCATTGGCGGCTTGCTGGTGGTGGCGTTGCTGGTGGCGCTGCACCTGAGCAGGCTACCACCGAAAACTGCTTGAGGCCCATTCGCGGGTAAACCCGCTCCCACAGGGACCGCGCTACAGCTGAGGGCAACGCTATACCTGTGGGAGCGGGTTCACCCGCGAAGAGGCCAGTGGCTCAGTTGATGATCTCGACCCTATCCACATCCACCTCCCGGCTCATCAGGTGCTTCTCCACCTCACCGGTCAGCTTGACCTTGGTCTTGTCGTTGAACGGCGTCGGCGGCAGGTCTTCATCATCGATTTCCACGGTGATGGTGCCGGTGTTGTCCTTGAACTCGTACTTGTCGTCGTTGTTGATCTTCTTGGTCACGAAGCCTTGCAACACAACCGGGGTGTCATCGGCAGCATCGTTGGCCGCAGCTACGGTGGTGACCGACTGGGCACCTGGGCCGGTATACCCGGCAGCCAGGGCCGCAGTGCTGAACAAGGGGGCGAGGATCAATGCAAGATAACGTGCTTTCATGAGGATCAGGTCCTGTTTCGGTTTCGATGGGACCAGATTAACGACGATCGCTGAATTAAAACTTAATGCAACAAAAAGCCCGGCACATGGCCGGGCTTTCGTGTTCAGCGATCGATTCACTGATGGTACTGCGCCGACAGTTCATGCACGGCGTTGATGAACACGCCAGCGTGCTCCGGGTCGACTTCCGGGGTGATGCCGTGGCCCAGGTTGAACACATGGCCTGTACCGTGGCCATAGCTGGCCAGGATGCGCGCCACCTCCTTGCGGATGGCCTCGGGCTTGGCGTAAAGCACGGTCGGGTCCATGTTGCCCTGCAACGCCACCTTGTCACCCACGCGGCGGCGGGCGTCGCCGATTTCGCAGGTCCAGTCCAGGCCCAGCGCATCGGCACCGGCTTCGGCGATGCTTTCCAGCCACAGGCCGCCATTCTTGGTGAACAGGATCACCGGCACCTTGCGCCCTTCGTGCTCGCGGATCAGGCCGCTGACGATCTTGCGCATGTAGGCCAGGGAGAATTCCTGGTAAGCCGCCGCCGACAGGTTGCCGCCCCAGGTGTCAAAAATCTGCACGGCCTGGGCGCCAGCGAGGATCTGGCCGTTGAGGTAGCTGGTGACCGACTGGGCCAGCTTGTCCAGCAGCAGGTGCAGGGCCTGCGGGTTGTCATAGGCCATGGCCTTGGTCTTGCGGAAATCCTTCGACGAGCCGCCTTCGACCATGTAAGTGGCCAGGGTCCACGGGCTGCCGGAGAAGCCGATCAGCGGCACACGACCGTTGAGCTCGCGGCGGATGGTGCTGACCGCGTCCATCACGTAGCCAAGGTCTTTCTGCGGGTCGGGGATTGGCAGCGCTTCGATGTCGGCCGGGGTGCTGATGACTTTCTTGAAGCGCGGGCCTTCGCCGCTTTCGAAGTACAGGCCCAGGCCCATGGCATCGGGGATGGTGAGGATGTCCGAGAACAGGATCGCAGCGTCCAGCGGGTAGCGGTCCAGCGGCTGCAAGGTGACCTCACAGGCGAACTGGGGATTCATGCACAGGCTCATGAAGTCACCGGCCTTGGCGCGGCTGGCGCGGTACTCCGGCAGGTAGCGGCCGGCCTGGCGCATCATCCACACCGGGGTGACGTCTACGGGTTGCTTGAGCAGTGCACGCAGGAAACGATCGTTCTTCAGGGCAGTCATGTCGGCATCCGGAAAAATAGTGCGGGCATTTTCTCAGACGCCAGCGCAAAAGGCACGGTCAAGGCCATGCGTTTTGTCTATTGGATGCCATGGATCAAGGATTTTTGTATACAAAAATGCCGTTGGGGCTGCTTTGCAGCCCATCGCGACGCAAGGCCGCTCCCACATGAGGAATGCATTTCCCCTGTGGGAGCGGCCTTGTGTCGCGAAAGGGCCGCGAAGCGGCCCCGACAATCGATCAGACTTCCAGGTAGTCCAGGATACCCTCAGCAGCAGTACGTCCTTCGAAGATAGCCGTCACCACCAGGTCCGACCCGCGCACCATGTCGCCACCGGCAAACACTTTCGGGTTGCTGGTCTGGTGCTTGAACTTGCCCTTCTCCGGTGCCACCACGCGGCCCTGGCTGTCCAGCTGGATGCCATGCTGCTCGAACCACGGCGCCGGGCTTGGGCGGAAGCCGAAGGCGATGACCACGGCATCGGCCGGCAGGATCTCTTCGGACCCCGGGATCGGTTCGGGGCTGCGACGGCCACGGGCATCCGGTTCGCCAAGACGGGTCTCGACCACTTTCACGCCTTCGACCTTGTCTTCGCCGACAATGGCGATAGGCTGGCGGTTGTAGAGGAACTTCACGCCCTCTTCCTTGGCGTTCTTCACCTCGCGACGCGAACCCGGCATGTTGGCCTCGTCACGGCGATAGGCGCAGGTCACCGACTTGGCGCCCTGGCGGATCGAGGTGCGGTTGCAGTCCATTGCAGTGTCACCACCGCCCAGCACCACCACCTTCTTGCCCTGCATGTCGACGAAATCTTCCGGCGACTTCTCGAAGCCCAGGTTGCGGTTGACGTTGGCGATCAGGAAGTCCAGCGCGTCATGCACGCCCGGCAGGTCCTCGCCCGGGAAGCCGCCCTTCATGTAGGTGTAGGTCCCCATGCCCATGAACACCGCGTCGTACTCGGCGAGCAGTTGCTCCATGGTCACGTCCTTGCCCACCTCGGTGTTCAGACGGAACTCGATGCCCATGCCGGTGAACACTTCACGGCGGTTGCTGAGCACGGTCTTTTCCAGCTTGAACTCGGGAATGCCGAAGGTCAGCAGGCCGCCGATTTCCGGGTTGCGGTCGAACACCACCGGGGTCACGCCGGCACGTACCAGCACATCGGCACAGCCCAGGCCGGCCGGCCCCGCGCCGATGATGGCAACGCGCTTGCCGGTTGGCTTGACCTTGGACATGTCCGGTCGCCAGCCCATGGCGAAGGCGGTGTCGGTGATGTACTTCTCCACCGAGCCGATGGTCACTGCGCCGAAACCGTCGTTCAGGGTGCAGGCACCCTCGCACAGGCGGTCCTGCGGGCATACGCGGCCGCACACTTCCGGCAGGGTGTTGGTCTGGTGCGACAGCTCCGCCGCGGCCAGGATGTTGCCTTCGGAAACCAGCTTCAACCAGTTGGGGATGAAGTTGTGCACCGGGCACTTCCATTCGCAATACGGGTTACCGCAGCCCAGGCAGCGGTGTGCCTGCTCCACGGACTGCTGCGGCTTGAACGGCTCGTAGATTTCCACGAACTCCTTCTTGCGCTGGCGCAGCAGCTTTTTCTTCGGGTCCTTGCGGCCCACCTCGATGAACTGGAAGTCGTTGTTCAGACGTTCAGCCATTTTTCAAAACCTCTTTACCGCAGTTGCCAGCCTCAGGCTGCAAGCTGCAAGACGATCACTTGAGCACGACGGGCCCCGCGTACGGGGCCGCCACTTGCAGCTGTTGTTACTGCGGGTTGGCACGGGTGCTGGACAGCAGTTGCTTCAGGTTGGCTGCCTTCGGCTTGACCAGCCAGAAGCGCCGCACGTAGTCGTCCAGGTTCTCCGAGAGCTCACGCCCCCACTCGCTGCCGGTCTCTTCCACGTACTCGGCAAGGACCCGCGCCAGGTGGCTGCGGTAGGCCTCCATCGCTTCACCACTGATACGCTGGATTTCCACCAGCTCATGGTTGAGCTTGTCGACGAAGGTATTGTCCATGTCGAGCACGTAGGCGAAGCCGCCAGTCATGCCAGAACCGAAGTTGTAACCGGTCTTGCCCAGCACGCAGACAAAGCCGCCGGTCATGTATTCACAGCAGTGATCGCCAGTGCCCTCGACAACAGCGTGGGCGCCGGAGTTACGTACAGCGAAGCGCTCACCAGCAGTACCGGCGGCGAACAGCTTGCCGCCGGTGGCGCCGTACAGGCAGGTATTGCCGACGATGGCGCTGTGCTGGGTTTCGAACGGGCTGCCGGCTGGCGGCACGATGGTGACCTTGCCACCAGTCATGCCCTTGCCGACGTAGTCGTTGGCGTCGCCTTCCAGGTGCAGGTTCAGGCCACCGGCGTTCCACACGCCGAAGCTCTGGCCCGCAGTGCCTTTGAAGCGGAAGGTGATCGGCGCCGCGGCCATGCCCTGGTTGCCGTGCAAGCGGGCGATTTCACCCGACACGCGCGCACCGATGGAACGGTCGCAGTTGCAGATGTCGAGGCTGAACTCGCCACCGGCCTGGTCGCGGATGGCCGGCATGGCCATTTCCACCATCTTCTCGGCCAGCTCGCCCTGGTCGAACGGCGGGTTCTTGTCGACTTCGCAGAACTGCGGCTTGTCCGCCGGGATGTGCGAGCTGCCCAGCAGTGGCGACAGGTCCAGGTACTGCTGGCGCTCGGTGTCGCCCGGCAGCACGTCGAGCAGGTCGGTACGGCCGATCAGCTCGCCGAGGCTGCGCACGCCCAGCTTGGCCAGCCACTCACGGGTTTCTTCGGCGACGAAGGTGAAGAAGTTGATCACCATGTCGACGGTGCCGATGTAGTGGTCCTTGCGCAGCTTGTCGTTCTGGGTGGCCACGCCGGTGGCGCAGTTGTTCAGGTGGCAGATGCGCAGGTACTTGCAGCCCAGGGCGATCATTGGCGCGGTACCGAAGCCGAAGCTTTCGGCGCCGAGGATGGCCGCCTTGATCACGTCCAGGCCAGTCTTCAGGCCGCCGTCGGTCTGTACCCGTACCTTGCCGCGCAGGTCGTTGCCACGCAGGGTCTGGTGGGTCTCGGCCAGGCCCAGCTCCCACGGGGCACCGGCGTACTTGATCGAGGTCAGCGGCGAAGCACCGGTACCACCGTCGTAGCCCGAGATGGTAATCAGGTCGGCATAGGCCTTGGCCACACCGGCGGCAATGGTGCCGACGCCGGCTTCAGCCACCAGCTTGACCGAAACCAGGGCCTGCGGGTTGACCTGCTTGAGGTCGTAGATCAGCTGGGCCAGGTCTTCGATCGAGTAGATGTCGTGGTGCGGCGGTGGCGAGATCAGGGTCACACCCGGTACCGCATAGCGCAGTTTGGCGATCAGGCCGTTGACCTTGCCGCCTGGCAGCTGGCCGCCCTCACCGGGCTTGGCGCCCTGGGCAACCTTGATCTGCAGCACTTCGGCGTTGACCAGGTACTCCGGGGTCACGCCAAAGCGGCCGGTGGCCACCTGCTTGATCTTCGAGCTCTTGATGGTGCCGTAGCGCGACGGGTCTTCACCGCCCTCACCCGAGTTGGAACGCGCGCCCAGGCGGTTCATCGCCTCGGCCAGCGCTTCGTGGGCCTCAGGCGACAGTGCGCCCAGCGAGATACCCGCGGAGTCGAAGCGCTTGAGGATCGCCTCCAGCGGCTCTATCTGCTCCAGCGGCAGCGGCTGGTCGGCCACTTTCACCTTCAGCAGGTCGCGGATCATCGACACCGGGCGCTGGTCGACCAGCGTGGTGTATTCCTTGAACTTGGCGTAGTCGCCCTGCTGCACGGCAGCCTGCAGGGTGTTGACCACATCCGGGTTGTAGGCATGGTATTCGCCACCGTGGACGAACTTCAGCAGGCCGCCTTGCTGGATCGGCTTGCGCGCGCTCCAGGCTTCGGCTGCCAGCAGCTTCTGGTCGCTTTCCAGGTCTGCGAAGCGCGCACCCTTGATGCGGCTGGAAACGCCCTTGAAGCTCAGACCGACCACTTCCTCGGACAAGCCGATCGCTTCGAACAGCTGCGCGCCACGGTACGAGGCGATGGTGGAGATACCCATCTTCGACAGGATCTTCAGCAGGCCCTTGGAGATGCCCTTGCGGTAGTACTTGAAGACTTCGTCCAGGTCACCCAGCACTTCGCCGGTGCGGATCAGGTCGGCCAGCACTTCATAGGCCAGATATGGGTAAACGGCCGAGGCACCGAAGCCCAGCAGCACGGCGAAGTGGTGCGGGTCGCGAGCGGTGGCGGTTTCCACCAGGATATTGCTGTCGCAACGCAGACCCTGTTCGGTCAGGCGGTGGTGCACCGCACCCACGGCCAGCGAGGCGTGCACCGGCAGCTTGCCCGGAGCAATGTAGCGGTCGCTCAGCACCAGCTGGGTCTTGCCAGCGCGCACGGCCTCTTCAGCCTGGTCGGCGATGTTGCGGATGGCCGCTTCCAGGCCGACGCTCTCTTCATAGTTGAGGTCGATCAGCTGGCGGTCGAAGCCTTCGCGCTCCAGGTTCATCAGCGAACGCCACTTGGCGGGCGAGATGACCGGCGAGCTGAGGATCACCCGCGAAGCGTGCTCCGGGGATTCCTGGAAGATGTTGCGCTCGGCACCCAGGCAGATTTCCAGGGACATGACGATCGCTTCGCGCAGCGGGTCGATCGGCGGGTTCGTCACCTGGGCGAACTGCTGGCGGAAGAAGTCGTACGGCGAACGCACGCGTTGCGACAGCACGGCCATCGGCGTGTCGTCACCCATCGAGCCGACCGCCTCCTGGCCTTGCTCACCAAGCGGGCGCAGCACCTGGTCACGCTCTTCGAAGGTGACCTGGAACATCTTCATGTATTGCTTGAGCTGGTCAGCGTCGTAGCTGGCCACGCCCTGGTCGTCGGTCAGGGTCGCCTGGATGCGCAGGGCGTGCTGACGCAGCCAGCGCTTGTACGGGTGGCGCGACTTCAGACGGTTGTCGATGGCGTCGGTGTCGAGGATCTGGCCGGTTTCGGTGTCCACGGCGAAGATCTGGCCCGGGCCGACGCGGCCCTTGGCGATGACGTCCTCGGGCTTGTAGTCCCATACGCCGATTTCCGACGCCAGGGTGATGTAGCCGTTCTTGGTGGTCACCCAGCGCGCCGGGCGCAGGCCGTTACGGTCGAGCAGGCACACCGCGTGGCGGCCTTCGGTCATGACGATACCGGCCGGGCCATCCCACGGCTCCATGTGCATGGAGTTGTATTCGTAGAAGGCGCGCAGGTCGGCGTCCATGGTCTCGACGTTCTGCCAGGCTGGCGGTACCAGCATGCGCACGCCACGGAACAGGTCGATGCCGCCGGTGACCATCAGCTCCAGCATGTTGTCCATGCTCGAGGAGTCGGAACCGACGCGGTTGACCAGCGGGCCGAGCTCTTCGAGGTCGGGGATCAGGTCGTTGGCGAACTTGGTGCGACGGGCCATGGCCCAGTTGCGGTTGCCGGTGATGGTGTTGATCTCGCCGTTGTGGGCGAGGAAGCGGAACGGCTGCGCCAGCGGCCATTTCGGCAAGGTGTTGGTGGAGAAGCGCTGGTGGAACACGCAGATCGCGGTTTGCAGGCGCTCGTCACCCAGGTCCGGGTAGAAGGCCGCGAGATCGCGCGGCATCATCAGGCCTTTGTAGATGATGGTCTTGTGCGAGAAGCTGCAGATGTAGTGGTCGGCGTCGTGGGCGTTGGCCACGGACGAACGGCGACGGGCACTGAACAGCTTGATGGCGAATTCCTGGTCGCTCAGGCCTTCACCGCCGATGAACACCTGCTCGATCTGCGGCAGGCGCTCCAGGGCCAGGCGGCCGAGCACGCTGGTGTCGATCGGCACCTTGCGCCAGCCGACCAGCTTCAGGCCAGCGTTGATGATTTCGCGGTCCATGTTGGCGCGAGCGGCTTCGGCTTTGACCGGGTCCTGGTTGAAGAACACCATGCCGACGGCGTACTGCCTGGGCAGTTCGACGGCAAAGTGCTCCTGGGCCACGGCACGCAGGAACTGATCGGGCTTCTGCATGAGCAGACCGCAACCATCACCGGTCTTGCCGTCGGCGTTGATGCCGCCGCGGTGGGTCATGCAAGTCAGGGCCTGCATGGCGGTTTGCAGAAGGTGGTGGCTCGGTTCGCCCGTCATGTGGGCGATCAGGCCAAAACCACAGTTGTCCTTGAATTCTTCGGGATGGTACAGACCTGTTTTCATAGACACATTCTCACCAGGTTCACCTCTCAACGGAGGTAAATCTCTTTTTTAACAACCACTTACCATCCACGCCGATCAAACGCCAGCTTTTTTGCGGTGGCCATGGAAAACCATTGTTGCACAGCGACAGCGATGCTCACAAATTTTCATGTCTCACCATTGAAAATTTATGTCGCAATTTTGAATGTTTTTGCGCCATGTGCCGTGATAGCGGCTTGGCTCGAGTCTGAAGCGTTTCAGCCATGACTGCAAGTAAGGCTTGTGGCCGGCAGTCCGGGACAGAAAAGCCTGCCGCGCTCAGGCGCAGCAGGCTAGTCGAAAGCTAGAATTCGCTTAGCTACTGGGCGGCGGGGTGATGCCGCCCGGAAGGTATCAGCGGGCCGAGGCCAGCTCTTGTTGGACGCTGGCGACGGTACGTGGCCAAGGTTTACCAGCCTGGACCTTCGCTGGCAAGTTCTTGATTGCCGCAACCGCTGCGTCGCGGTTGGCGAAGTTGCCGTAAGTGACCACGTACAGCGGCTTGCCCTGCAGGTTTTTCTTGAAGTAGCGATAGTCGCCACCCTGGGCCTTGACGAACGCCTGGGCCGAAGCCTCGGAGCTGGTACCCAGGATCTGCACCACGTAATTGCCCGGTTTCTGTCCGGCGTACCAGCCGCTGTTGCCGCTGCCACCGGCCGCTGGCTTCTCGGCAGGCTTGGCGGCCGGCTTGGCCACGGCGACCTGGGTCGGTGCTGGTGCAGGCTTGGCAGGCGCAACCGGTTTGGCAGGCTGGGTTGCGACAGGTTTTGGCGCAGGCGCAACCGGTTGTGGTTGCGGCTGCACTGGCTGGGCCGGCGCCGTGGCTACAGGCTGGGCAGGTACCGGTGCCGGGCCCGCCGGCACACCTTGCGGCGGCGCGATGGTGGTCACGGTTGGCGGTGGGTTGCCAGGCTGCAGGGCAGTATCACCGGCCGGGCTGCCCTCTTCGCCCTCGCCCATGCCCGCAGCCTGGGCCAGCGGCTCGCGCATCACCGGCTGCGACTGGCCAACCAGCGGCAGCGGCATCGGCTGGGACGAACCCGAGAACTCGATAGCCGGGCTGCCACCATTGGCCTGACCCTCGCCAAGCGGCAACTGGGCCTGGGCGGCCGGCGCTTCGGCGGGCGCCTTCTCACCTTTCTTCGGCATCAACACCGCGGCCGCAACGGCGACCACAACCACAGCGGACAGCGCGAGCACATGTTTTTTAGGCATCTTGAACCCCATGGATGGTCGCTTGGCCGTCGAGCGGCTGGCGATCATGGCTTCGATCAAAGTGTCACGGGCGACCTGGTTGATGTTGCCAGGCCAGCCGTCGGAGTTTTCATGGATATCGACGATCTGTTCACGGCTGAACACCTCGATGCCCCGGCCAGCACCTTCCAGGCGCTGCTCCAGGTACTCGCGGGTTT
Organism: Pseudomonas sp. 43(2021); assembly: GCF_017490805.1. Lineage (NCBI taxonomy): Bacteria > Pseudomonadati > Pseudomonadota > Gammaproteobacteria > Pseudomonadales > Pseudomonadaceae > Pseudomonas > Pseudomonas sp. 43(2021). Next base: position 36,396 of record NZ_JAFGYJ010000001.1, on the reverse strand, counting down.
CTTCTTCACTGTAGGGGGCGAGCTCGATGATGTGGAAGCGTTCTTCCTCGACATGGATCTCTTCAAGCCCGGCAATCAGCGACGGCTCACCGAACAGGAACACATGCGGGCGCCCTTCCGGTACCCCCGCTGCCAATTCCAGCAACGCTTGGAGTGCCGACTCGTCGAGTTGTTCCGCATCGTCCACCAGCAAATACACTTCCTGGCCGGTCAGTGCCAGTTGCACCACCTTGGCCAGGATCGCCTGCACTTCGGCCTGGGCCACATCCAGGTTCTGCGCGACCTGGCCCAGTACGCTGGCGGCATCGCTGGCGCCACGGGCGGACACCACCACACTCTGCACCGCCTGCTTGTTGGTGCTGGCCACCAAGGCCTGGCGCAGCAGGGTCTTGCCGCTGCCCAGCGGGCCGCTGACAACCAGCATCAGCTGACTGTAGCGTGCCAGGTGGTGCAGTTGGCCGAGCACGGGCTTGCGCTGGGCCGGGAAGAACTTGAAGCCGGGCACGCGGGGCGCGAACGGATCGTGGCTCAACTGGTAATGGTCGAGAAAGGCCTCATCGGCATGCAAACTGGTCATTGCGCTGTCACAACCTCAAAGCTGGGCCACGATCGCGCGGTAATCCGCCGACAACGTGGCCTGTAGAATCTCTTTCGGATAGTCGTCGGTCACCACGGCCTCGCCCATCTGGCGCAGCAGCACCAGACGCAAACGACCATCGAGAACCTTCTTGTCGACCGCCATGTGCTCCATGAAATGCGCCGGGGTCATTTCCTGTGGTGGCACCACCGGCAAACCTGCGTCCTGCAACAGGCGGATTCCGCGATCGCGCTCGGCCTGGTCGATCCAGCCAAGGCGCATGGACATCTCCAGGGCCATTACCGTGCCCGCCGCCACGGCTTCGCCGTGCAGCCACACGCCATAACCCATGTGGGTCTCGATGGCATGCCCGAAGGTATGCCCCAGGTTCAGCGTGGCGCGCACGCCAGACTCGCGCTCGTCGGCACCCACTACCGCGGCCTTGGCCGCGCAGGAGCGGCGGATGGCTTCGGTCAGCGCCACCGGGTCGAGGGCACGCAGCGCCTGCATATTGTCCTCGAGCCAGGCGAGAAACGGCTTGTCGCAGATCAGGCCGTACTTGATCACTTCGGCAAGGCCTGCGGACAGCTCGCGTGCCGGCAGGGTCTTGAGGCTGGTGGTATCGATCAGCACCGCATTGGGCTGGTAGAAGGCACCGACCATGTTCTTGCCCAGCGGGTGGTTGATGCCGGTCTTGCCGCCGACCGAAGAGTCGACCTGGGACAGCAGGGTGGTCGGCACCTGGATGAAGTCGACGCCGCGCTGGTAGCAGGCGGCAGCGAAGCCGGCCATGTCACCGATCACGCCGCCACCCAGGGCGACCACGGTGGTGCGGCGGTCGTGCCGCGCAGTCAGCAGGCCATCGAAAATCAGTTGCAGGGTTTCCCAGTTCTTGTGGGCTTCGCCATCGGGCAATACCACCGGCAGCACCGAATAGGCACCCAGGGTCTTGCTCAGGCGTTCGAGATACAGGGGCGCGACGGTCTCGTTGGAAACGATGGCAACCTGCCGCCCGGCGATGTGCGGCGCCAGCAGCTCGGGCTGGTCCAGCAGGCCTTCGCCAATGTAGATCGGGTAGCTACGCTCGCCCAGGTCGACTTTTAGTGTCTGCATGTATCCCCACAATGTACTTGGGCGCGACGCCGTTCAGGCGCCCACGCGGTAACGTTGAACCTCGCCTCGGCGCTGGGGGCCGAGAATAGTCCCGGGCTAACGGGGCGGCAACTGCTGCAAGCGCTCGAGAATATCGATCACCACCATGCGTGGTGGCCGCTCGTCGGTTTCTACTACCAAGTCGGCGATCTCGCGGTAGAGAGGGTCGCGGGCTTCCAGCAGGGCGCGCAAGGTCGCCTCGGGATTGGCCGTGCGCAGCAGGGGGCGATTGCGATCGCGTGCGGTACGGCCAACCTGCTGTTCCACCGAAGCATGCAGGTAGATCACCCGGCCACCCTGATGCAGCGCCTGGCGGTTGGCTTCGCGCATTACCGCACCACCGCCGGTCGCCAGGACCACGCCGTCGAGTGCGCACAGCTCGGCGATCATCGCCTGCTCACGGTCACGGAAACCCGGCTCGCCTTCCTTGTCGAAAATCCACGGGATGTTGGCGCCGCATCGCAGTTCGATTTCCTTGTCGGAATCCTTGAACAGCAGGCGCAGCTCTTTGGCCAATAGGCGTCCAATGGTGCTTTTACCAGCGCCCATGGGCCCCACAAGTATCAAATTTCGCACAGAATCAACGACTCACAGCAATCGCCTGGTCATTCATGATACGCGGAGTCAGGAAGACCAGCAGCTCGGATTTTTTCTCTTGTAATACATCGCGTCGAAACAGCCGCCCAACATACGGCAGATCGCCGAAAAATGGCACCTTGTCGACCACATTGTTTTGCGAGGTCGAGTACACGCCACCGATCACGATCGTTTCGCCGTCCGCCACGCGAACCCTGGCATTGACCTCGTTCTTGCGGATCGGCGGTACATTGTTCAAGGCATTGACGTAATCCGGCTCGTCCTTGGTCACCCTGACGGTCATGATCACCTTGTTGTCCGGAGTGATCTGCGGGGTCACCTCCAGCGACAGCGAGGCTTCGCGGAACGCGACCGAGGTGGCGCCACTCTTGCTGGTTTCCTGGTAAGGCACCTCGGTACCCTTGAGGATCCTGGCCGTTTCCTTGTCGGCAGTGACGACCTTGGGCTGCGAGATGATCTCGCCATTGCCGCTCTTTTCCATGGCACTGAGCTCCAGGTCGAGCAGCACGCCGCCGCGCAGCAGGCCCAGGCCGATGCTGCTGCCCACGCGCTCCACTCCAAGGTCGACGAACAAATCCTTGCCCGGCCGCGGGCTTTCAACGTACAGCGGCCCACCCCAACGCACCCCCAGGTTCTTCTCGTAATCGACGTTGGCCTCGACGATACGTGCCTCTATTGCCACCTGGCGCACCGGCACGTCCAGCTGCGCCACCAGTTTCCGCAACTCGGCAAGGCGGTCGGCGGGCTGGTATACCACCAGGGTATTGGTGCGCTCATCGACACTCAGGCTACCTCGCCCGGTGAGAATACCGTCGTCCGCCAGGCTCGCCAGCAGCAACTCCGCCAGCTCGCCGGCGTTGGCATGATGGATGGGCAGCAGTTCCCGACGCAACGGCTGCAACTGCGCATCCAGCGCCTGCCCCATGCGGGCATCGACAGACTGCGCGGCAAACTCGGCCGCAGGCGCCACCAGCAGCACATTACCCTCCTGGCGCCGGGCCAGGCCCTTGCTGCGCAGCACCAGGTCCAGCGCCTGGTCCCACGGCACATCCTGCAAGCGCAAGGTGACGCTACCCTGCACGGCATCGCTGGCGACCAGATTGACGCCGGCATAGTCAGCCAGCACCTGCAGCAACGAGCGCACTTCCACATCCTGGAAGTTCAGCGACAGCGGTTCACCCTGATGAGGCGTCGCCAACGCCAGCGGGATCGGCAGCACCGCTGCCAGCGCCCATTTCTTCAATGTTTTCATCGTGGTCCGGGGCCTCCTTGCCCAGGCGCTTTGCGAGGGTGATGAACGCCGTGCGCTCGTGCCACACCCCTGCCATGAACAGCCGTTCGCGTACTTCGACCTGGCTTTGATCAACCTTCGCCACCACCCCCAGATCACGCCCGACCCGGTCCCCAGGGCGCACGCGATAGAGCCTGCCAGCAGCCACCAGCAGTGCTTCGTGTTCTTCCCCACGCGACAGGCTGCCAACCATCTCCAGTTGCGCCAAAGGCACATTGGCCAGCCCGGTGCCCGTCAATCGCGTCGCACCGGGCGCAAACGGGTCGACTGCGGGCGCTGCGGCCATGCCCCTGGCAGGCATGCGCACAAGTGCAGCGGGCGCCGGCGTGGGGGCCAGCGCCTGATAGGCATCAACCCGCAACTGCAGGCGCAGCAGACCAGGCTGGCCAGCGACCGCTGCCAGCTGCAGGTCACCGCTGCGCAACACGCGCGCCTGGCCCAACCAATCGCCCAGCCACTGGCGCAAGGCCGCATAACGCCCCACCACCTGTAGCTCCAGCGGTACCTTGCGCAAACCGGCCTGTTGTTCGTCTTCGTGCACATCGAACCGCTCGATGAGCAAACCATGCGCATGCCCCGAAGCCGCCAGGCGGTCGAGCAGGTCGCTCATGTCCTCTCCGGCGGCCAGGTGCCAGTGCGCCTCCTGCAAGCGTTGCTCGGCAATGGCCACGGACGCCTGGAGCTGCTCCAGTTCGGCCAGCTGCACCGCACTGGCTGCCTGCTGTTCGTTCAGCTCTATGTACCGGGCCTTCTCGTGCGCCTGCTGCTGCAACACTGCCGGCAGACGTATCGCGCAGCCCAGGCCGAATAACGCCACGGCCACCAGCACTGGCGCCAGCTGCCTGAAGCGTCGGGAGCGCTCGGCCACGGCCAGCCAGCCGAGTACCAATGCAGCATTCACAACCAGAACGCCGAAAAACGCGCGCCCAGCAGGAATTCATCGCCGCCCGGCAGGCTCCTGATGCGCCTGAGTTCCAGACCGAACACCACATTCGAGCGGCTCAGGTCACGCATGAACTGCGCTACCACGGCACCGGACGTGGCCAGCCCGGTCATCTGCAGGCGGCCGTTTTCAAGGCTGAGGTCGAGTAGCTGCACCCCCACTGGCAACGCCCTCTCGAGGTCGGCGAACAGCCCGGCCAGCACATCCTGATGGGCGCGCAGGCCTTCCAGCGTGGCCGTGCGAGCCAGTAGTGCCTGGTGCTGCGCACGCACCTCGGCCAGCGGCTGCAATTGCTCGCCCAACACCTCAAGGGCTGCCTGGCGCTGGGTGTTGGCCAGCGCCTGCTGCTGCCCGCGCTGGCGGGCCAACTGGTCGACCAGCATCACGGCACACAGGGCCAGCAGCGCACCGGCGACCAGCTGCCTGCGAAAACACCGCAACGCCGCCTGACGCTGCCGTTCGCGCCAGGGCAGAAGGTTCAGCCGCATCATCGGTGCAACCCTCCAAGCGCCAGGGCGCTCGCCAGGATCATCGCGCCATCGAGGTGCTCCAGGCCTGCCAGGTCGGGCACCAGGTGACACGGCAGGTTCAACCGGGAGCCCAGGTCCTGCAGCCGGCCCGCCCCTATCGGCGAACGACTGGCGACCAACAGGCAATCGGGCAAAGGCTCATTGGCGAGCAGGTCCTGCAGGCGCTCCGGCAGCGCCCCCGATATCGTCGACATGCCCAGGCTCAGCTCACGCCGTTGCTGCGGCCAGCCCGACTGCCAGCTATAGAGGGTGGTGCTGTGCGCCTCGATACGCAGCAACGCCGCGCCCTGATGACTGCCCTGCGGCAGCATGCGACCCAAGGCAATGCTGTCAATCTCCACGGCCTCCAGCTGCAACCCGGCCTCCTCGACGACGGCTTCAAGTGGCGCCAGCGCACTCTGCCGACACGCAGCCACCATCACCTCGGCGCAACCTGGCTGGTCACGGGAGCCCCCCATGACCTGAAAATCCAGGGCCAGGTCTTCCAACGGAAATGGGAATAGCCGTTCGGCGTCAGCCAGCAGCTGCGCCTCCATCTCTGCTCCGCCCTGTTCCACTGGCAAGTGGCACAGCTTGCAGATCACCTGGTTGGCCGGCAGCGCCAGCGCTACCCGGCGCTGCCTGAGGCCGCTGCGTCGATAGGCACGCCTCAAGGCAGCCACAACGGCGGCAGGCTCTGCTACCCAATCACTGCCAGCCGGTGATTCGAACGGCTCTTGTAACGACACAAGCACCCTGCAGCGTCGGTTATGCCGCTGCAGTTGCACCATCCGAACGGTGTCAGGGGCAATTTCCACCCCCACGAGTGAACCGGCATCCTTGCCGAAGCGTCCTAGCATCGTGGCATCCTTGTTGTCTGTCGCAGCTATCTGCCTCAACCCCGCGCCAACACTGGGCCACGCAGGCCCATCGAGGCGACGGGCAGCCTGACCGGTAACCCGGAGAGGCGAAAAAATGCTTATAATGCCCAGCGTTTTCTGGTCCGCCGGACCTGCACGCAATCCACTCCCAACCTGGACACCGAAAAGCCTTGATACGCCTGCTGAAGTTCTTCTGGTGGTCTTCCGTCGCAGTCATCTGCGCGCTCGTACTCGGTGTGAGCGGTGCGTTTCTGTATCTTAGCCCCAGCCTGCCCTCGGTCGAATCGCTCAGAAGCATCCAGTTGCAGATCCCCCTCAGGGTGTACAGCAGCGACGGCAAGCTGATTGCCGAGTTCGGCGAAATGCGTCGCTCACCAATCCGTTTCGCGGAAATTCCCCCACAGTTCATCCAGGCGCTTCTGTCGGCCGAGGACGACAATTTCCTCAACCACTACGGTGTCGACCCCAGCAGCCTGATGCGCGCCGCGACCCAGCTGGTGAAAACCGGGCATATCCAGACCGGCGGCAGTACCATCACCATGCAGGTGGCGAAGAACTTCTTCCTCACCAGCGAGCGCAGTTTCTCGCGCAAGACCAACGAGATCCTGCTGGCCCTGCAGATCGAGCGTGAGCTGACCAAGGACGAGATCCTCGAGCTGTACGTGAACAAGATCTACCTGGGCAACCGCGCCTACGGTATCGACGCCGCTGCACAGGTGTACTACGGCAAGTCGATCCGCGACGTGAGCCTGGCGCAGATGGCGATGATCGCCGGCCTGCCCAAGGCACCTTCGCGCTTCAACCCGCTGGCCAACCCGGTGCGCGCCAAAGAACGCCGCGACTGGATCCTCGGCCGCATGTACAAGCTGGGCAAGATCGACGAAGCCAGCTACCAGGCAGCCCTGGCCGAGCCACTCAACGCCAGCTACCACGTGCCCGCACCTGAAGTGAATGCGCCTTACATCGCCGAAATGGCCCGTGCCGAAATGGTCGGCCGCTACGGCAGCGACGCCTATACCGAAGGCTTCCGCGTTACCACCACGGTGCCCAGCGACATGCAGGAAATGGCCAACAAGGCCATCCTCAACGGCCTCTCCGACTACGACGAGCGCCACGGCTATCGCGGCCCCGAAGCACGCTTCCCGGGCCGCACCCAGGCGGTCTGGCTGCAGGAACTGGGCAAGCAGCGCAGCCTAGGCGGCCTGGAACCGGCCATCGTCACCCAGGTCGAAAAAAACGGCCTCAAGGTGCTGACCCGCGCTGGCCAGGAAGAGCTGGTTGCCTGGGACACCATGAAATGGGCGCGCCCGTTCATCAACAGCAACTCCCAGGGCCGTGCGCCGCAGTCACCGGCGGACGTGGCCCAGGTCGGCGACCTGGTGCGCGTGCAGCGCCTGGAGGATGGCAAGCTCAAGTTCAGCCAGGTACCTGGGGCGCAGAGTGCACTGGTCACCCTCGACCCCTACAACGGCGCCATCCGCGCCCTGGTCGGCGGTTTCTCGTTCGAGCAGAGCAACTACAACCGCGCCATGCAGGCCAAGCGTCAGCCGGGCTCGAGCTTCAAGCCGTTCGTCTACAGTGCCGCCCTGGACAGTGGCTATACCGCATCCAGCCTGGTGAACGACGCACCGATCGTGTTCGTCGACGAGTACCTGGACAAGGTCTGGCGGCCGAAGAACGACACCAATACCTTCCTTGGCCCGATCCGCATGCGCGAGGCGCTGTACAAGTCACGCAACCTGGTGTCGATCCGCCTGCTGCAGGCCATGGGCGTGGACCGCACCATCGACTACATCGCCAAGTTCGGCTTCAACAAGCAGGACTTGCCACGCAACCTGTCGCTGGCACTGGGCACCGCCACCCTGACCCCGATGGAAATCGCTACCGGCTGGAGCACCTTTGCCAACGGCGGCTACAAGATCACCCCGTACCTGATCGAGCGCATCGAAAGCCGCAGCGGCGAGACGCTGTTTACCGCCAACCCGGCCCGGGTACCGCAAGGAGCCGAGGACCAGGCGGGCCTGGCAGCGCCCGAACAGCCGATCAGCACCGCAGCCATGCCGGGCGAGGCACCCGCTGCCTTCAGCCAGGTGGCGTCTGCACCGCAAGCGCCGGCGGTGGCCGAGCAGATCATCGACGGGCGCACCACCTACATCCTCACCAGCATGCTGCAGGACGTGATCAAGCGCGGTACCGGTCGCCGGGCGCTGGCCCTGGGCCGTACCGACCTGGCAGGCAAGACCGGTACCACCAACGAGTCCAAGGACGCCTGGTTCTCCGGCTACAACGCCGACTACGTGACTACCGTGTGGGTTGGTTTCGACCAGCCCGAAACCCTGGGCCGCCGCGAGTATGGCGGCACCGTGGCGCTACCGATCTGGATGAGTTTCATGGGTGCGGCACTCAAGGACAAGCCTGAGCATGCGCCTGCCGAGCCGGAAGGCATCCTCAGTCTGCGCGTCGACCCGGTCAGCGGCCGTGCCGCTTCGCCGAGCACGCCGAATGCCTACTTCGAGCTGTTCAAGGCCGAGGACTCGCCGCCGTCGGTGGACGAACTGGGCACTGGCGCAGCACCGGGCAGCCCGCTGCCGGCGGATGAAGCGGCACCGATGGATTTGTTCTGAAGCAGGGCGTTCGGCTCAGGTTTTACGTGGGCGCGTAAATCGAGCGCCGCCCGCGCGGCGCATCGCGAGCGAAGCTCGCTCCTACATTTGTTTCGGGCCGGTATCGCCTGCACCAACGCACGCGACCGCCTTGTTTGCCCGACACAATATCGAGGTGGACGCCAGGGGGCCGCGCGCTTCTATTTCAGGAATAACTGGCCCGAAACAAATGTAGGAGCGAGCTTCGCTCGCGATGCGCCGCGCGGGCGGCGCTCGATCTCATAGGCGCCAAAAATGTTGTGACAAGCACCTTGCAGCCCTGACACATTCTCATGAGCCAACAAAAAGCCCCGGCTCATGCGAGCCGGGGCTTTTTTGTGTCGCCAGGCAGCAATCAGCCTTTGAACACGTCATCCACGCTGGTCAGCGGGTAGTGCTTCGGATACGGCAGGGTAGCCACGCCGGATTCGATGGCGGCCTTGGCCACAGCGTCGGAAACGACGGTGATCAGGCGGGCGTCCAGCGGCTTCGGAATGATGTACTCACGGCCGAACTCCAGAGCCTGTACGCCGTAGGCGTCGCACACTTCCTTCGGCACTGGCAGCTTGGCCAGGTCTTTCAGGGCGATGGCGGCAGCGATCTTCATTTCTTCGTTGATGCGCTTGGCGCGAACGTCCAGGGCACCACGGAAGATGAACGGGAAGCCCAGTACGTTGTTGACCTGGTTCGGGTAGTCGGAACGACCGGTCGCCATGATCACGTCGCTGCGAGTGGCGTGAGCCAGCTCTGGCGCGATTTCCGGGTCCGGGTTCGAGCAGGCGAACACGATCGGGTTGGCAGCCATCGACTTCAGGCCTTCGGCGCTCAGCAGGTTCGGGCCGGACAGGCCTACGAACACGTCGGCACCGTCGAGGGCGTCAGCCAGGGTGCGCTTGTCGGTGGCGTGAGCGAACTGAGCCTTGTACTGGTTCAGGTCGTCACGGCCAGCGTGAATCACGCCGCTGCGGTCGATCATGTAGATGTTCTCGACCTTGGCACCCATGCTCACCAGCAGCTTCATGCAGGAGATGGCCGCAGCGCCGGCACCCAGGCAGACGATCTTGGCGTCTTCCAGCTTCTTGCCGGCGATTTCCAGGGCGTTGATCATGCCGGCCGCGGTCACGATGGCGGTACCGTGCTGGTCATCGTGGAATACCGGGATGTCGCACTGTTCGATCAGGGTGCGCTCGATTTCAAAGCACTCAGGTGCCTTGATGTCTTCGAGGTTGATGCCACCGAAGGTGATCGAGATGCGGCGAACGGTGTCGATGAACGCTTGCGGGCTTTCCGATTCGACTTCGATGTCGAACACGTCGATACCGGCGAAACGCTTGAACAGAACACCCTTGCCTTCCATGACCGGCTTGGAAGCCAGTGGGCCGAGGTCGCCCAGACCGAGGATGGCGGTGCCATCGGAAATCACCGCAACCAGGTTGCCTTTGCCGGTGTATTTGTAAGCCAGCTCTGGATCACGGCCGATTTCGCGCACGGGCTCAGCAACACCTGGGCTGTAGGCCAGGGCGAGGTCACGGGCGGTGGCAGTGGGCTTGGAGAGCTCGACGCTCAGTTTCCCCGGACGAGGTTGAGCGTGGTATTCGAGAGCGGCGGTTTTCAGGTCTGACATGGTGGGCATTCCGCTATTTACTGTTCTGACGGACCGCCGAGGATACGCAAAGAGCCGGGGAGTCACAAGACTGGTCGGTCACTTGTGTCAAGGCCTTTAGCCTACGACTTTACGCTATAACCCACGGGGCATACGGCTCACAGTGTGTACAATCTAATAGCGAAATGTCTACATCTTTTAGCCTGAAATGCGCTCCAACATGCTCGGATCGGTCAACGGCAACACCCAGCGTCGCTGCCCAGGTTTGAGGCCGCCCTTGCGGGAACGATCCAGCACCCAACCACGCGCTTCGACCTGGCGTCCCTTGAGGTTATCGAAGAAGCTGGCGGGGAAGTTGCGTTGCAGACGAGCGGGAACCTGCAGCACCACAGCACTGTCCAGGGTCAGCCAGACCCCGCCCCGGTTGCGCTCCACGCCTTCGATGCGGCCTGCAATGATCGCGAAACCCGACTGCCTCACATCCCCAGCACGCACCACCGGCGAACGGCGCCACAGTCCGCTGCCAGCCTTGCGCGCTGCCTGCTCGGCAAGCTGTTGGCAAGCGCTGAGGCGCACATTGGGGGCAACCGCCACACGATAACCCAGGCCCTCGCTGAGCAATTGCGCTTCCAGATTGTCGCCATTGCGGCCGTAGATGTGCGCCAGCGTACGGCCGTATTTGTCCCTGGCCTCGATGCCCGGCACCAGCCCGACACGCCCGTCACTGGCCTTGACCAACGCCTGCAGGCGCTGCCTGGCGGCCTCGGCATAGGGCTCGCTGGTGCGGCCGTTGCGGCCGATTTCCGGGGTATTTATGCCGATCAGGCGCACACTGCGGCCATCGACCAGGCGCAAGGTATCGCCATCCACCACCTGGCGTACCGCCACCTGCTGCATTTGCCCTGGCAGTGGGCAGAACGCCAGGGCCGGGACATGCCAGATGACGCCCATAAAAAAAGCGCCCACAAGGGGCGCTTTTTTCAGCAGCAACGCGAAGCCCGAAGGATTCGCCATGCGCATGATTACTTCTTGGTACCGAACATACCGAAGCGATCGGCGAACTTCTGTACGCGACCACCGGTGTCCAGGACTTTCTGCTTACCGGTGTAGAACGGGTGGCACAGGTTGCAAACGTCGATCGCCAGGGTGTTGCCCAGGGTCGAACGCGTTTCGAATTTGTTGCCGCAGCTGCAGGTGACTGCAACTACTTCGTAGTTCGGATGAATATCTGCTTTCATGGTCACTTCCTCGAGCTGCGTGCCGCCACCCAACACCAATTGTTGAATACCGCACGTAATTAGGCGGCGAATAATACCAGAGCATCACGCCAACGCAAGTTGTCGCTTGCACCGACCGTCGTCTGCTAGGCTCGCCAGTCTTTGAAACGCCCTCCGAGACTTTCCGCGTGTCCGACGTCATCCTGCGCCTTGCCCTGCCCTCTCCGCTGCGTCGCCTGTTCGACTACAAGGCGCCGGCAAGCATGGCGCGCCAGACCCTGAGCCCGGGCATGCGCATTCGCGTGCCATTCGGCCGCCGCGAAATGATCGGCGTGCTGGTGGAGGTGTGCGAGCAGAGCGAAGTGCCAGCCGACAAGCTAAAGCCGGCCAGCGCCCTGCTCGACCCGGTGTCGCCGATCCCGCCGTCGCTATTCAAATTGTGCCTGTGGACCGCCCAGTACTACCAGCACAGCCTGGGCGACACGCTGAGCTGGGCCTTGCCAACCCTGTTGCGCCAGGGTGAACCCGCCGAAATGCGCCAGGAGCGCTTCTGGCACGTCGCCCCCGGCGCCCGCCTGGAAGACCCGCGCATCGCCCGCGCACCACGCCAGCGCGATGCCCTCAAGACCCTGGCCCAGCACCCGCACGGTGTGGCCCACAGCCTGCTGGCCAAGCTCAACCTGAACAAGGACAGCCTCGACCTGCTGCTGGCCAAGGACCTGGTGCAGATCGAGGTCCGTCGCCACCTGCCGACACTGCGCCATGAACACTGGCTGGCCCAGCCGGAACTACCGCTCAACGAAGAGCAACGCGACGCCTTCGACGCCGTATGCGAAGGCTTTGGCGGCTTTGGTGCCTTCCTGCTGGCCGGTGTCACCGGCAGCGGCAAGACCGAGGTGTACCTGCAGCTGATCCGCGAAACCCTCGAAGCCGGCAAGCAGGCCCTGGTACTGATCCCGGAGATCAACCTCGGCCCACAGACCCTGGCCCGCTTCGAGCAACGCTTCAACGCCCGCATCGCCCTGCTGCATTCGGCGGTGAACGACCGCGAGCGCCTGGATGCCTGGCTGGCCGCCCGGGATGGCGAGGCCGACATCATCATCGGCACCCGCTCGGCGCTGTTCACGCCGATGAAGAACCCCGGCCTGATCATCATCGACGAGGAGCACGACGGTTCCTATAAACAGCAGGAAGGCTTGCGCTACCACGCCCGCGACCTGGCGCTGGTGCGCGCCCACCAGGAAAACATCCCGATCCTGCTCGGTTCTGCCACGCCATCGCTGGAAACCCTGCACAACGCCCTGACCGGTCGCTACCGCCTGCTGCGCATGAACCAGCGCGCCGGCGGCGCCCGCCCGCCGCGCATGCTGCGTCTGGATGTGAAGAGCCTGCCGCTGGACAGCGGCATCAGCGGTCCGCTGCAGCAGGCCATCCGCCAGACCCTGGAGGCGGGCCAGCAAGTGCTGGTGTTCCTCAACCGCCGCGGCTTCGCCCCGACCTTGCTGTGCCACGATTGCGGCTGGCTGTCCGAATGCCCGCGCTGCGATGCACGCATGACCGTGCACCAGCGCTCCGGCGTGCTGCGCTGCCACCATTGCGGCTATGACGAGCGCCTGCCGCAGCAGTGCCCGCAGTGCAACCACGTTGACCTGCGCCCGGTCGGTGCCGGCACCGAGCGCGCCGAAGAGCGCCTGAAAGTGCTGTTCCCGGATTACCCGATCCTGCGCGTGGACCGCGACAGCACGGCACGCAAGGACGCCATGCACAACCTGTTCAGCACCATCCAGCGCGGCCAGCCGAGCATCCTTGTCGGCACCCAGATGCTCGCCAAGGGCCACCACTTCCCGCGGGTGACCCTGGTGGCCATCCTCGATGCCGATGGCGGGCTGTTCTCCGGCGATTTCCGCGCCAGCGAACGCATGGCGCAGCTGATCGTGCAGGTTGCCGGGCGAGCCGGGCGGGCCGAAGAACCCGGCAAGGTCATCATCCAGACCCACCTGGCCGACCATCCGCTGCTGGTGCAGCTTACCGAGCAGGGCTACTTCGCCTTCGCCGAGCAGGCCCTGGACGAACGCCGCGCCGCCGGGCTGCCGCCTTACTCGCACCTGGCACTGCTGCGCGCCGAAGCGCACAAGCCCGGGCAGGCCGAAGGTTTCCTCGACGAGGCCTGTGCCGCCGCCGAGCGCCTGGTGGCCGAACAGCAGCTGCCTGGCATCGAGCTGCTGGGGCCGGTACCGGCCCCCATGGAGCGCCGCGCCGGGCGCTTCCGCGCGCAATTGTTGATACAGGCCAATACGCGGGCGCCTTTGCATCGACTGATCAGCGCCTGGTTGCTAGTGTTGGAGCAGATGCCGAGCGGGCGCCAGGTGCGCTGGTCGCTGGATGTCGACCCGGTAGACCTTTATTGATCCTGCGGGCTGCTTTGCAGCCCCAAAGGTTGGCAACCCGCCCCCAGCCACGGATAATGCCCAGTTTTTCCACCTGCGCATCCAAGCGCTCCACCGCGCTTGCGGTCGAAAAGAGATCCCCATGAAAGACACCATTCGCCAGCTGATCCAGCAAGCCCTCACCCAACTCGTCACCGACGGTGTGCTGCCTGAAGGGCTGTCGCCGGCGATCCAGGTGGAAAACGCCCGGGACAAGACCCACGGCGACTTTGCCAGCAACATCGCCATGATGCTGGCCAAGCCGGCCGGCATGAAGCCGCGCGACCTGGCCGAGAAACTGATCAATGCCCTGCCGGCCAGCGCCGACATCAGCAAGGTCGAGATCGCCGGCCCCGGCTTCCTCAACTTCTTCCAGAACACCGACGCCCTGGCCAACCGCCTGGATGCTGCACTGGCCGACGCCCACCTGGGCGCGCGCAAGGCCGGCCCTGCGCAAAAGGTGGTGATCGACATGTCGGCACCCAACCTGGCCAAGGAGATGCACGTCGGCCACCTGCGTTCGACCATCATCGGTGACAGTGTGGCGCGCGTGCTGGAGTTTCTCGGTGATGACGTGATCCGCCAGAACCACGTGGGCGACTGGGGCACCCAGTTCGGCATGCTGCTGGCTTACCTGGAAGAAAACCCGATCACCAGCGACGAGCTGTCGGACCTGGAAAACTTCTACCGTGCCGCCAAGAAGCGCTTCGACGAATCCGAAGAATTCGCCACCCGCGCCCGCGGCCTGGTGGTCAAGCTGCAGGCCGGCGACGCGGACTGCATGGCCCTGTGGACGCGCTTCAAGGACATTTCGCTGTCGCACTGCCAGAAAACCTACGAGCTGCTCAACGTCAAGCTGACCATGGCCGACGTGATGGGTGAAAGCGCCTACAACGACGACCTGGCCAACGTGGTTGCCGACCTCAAGGCCAAGGGCCTGCTGGTCGAAGACCAGGGCGCCCAGTGCGTGTTCCTCGACGAGTTCAAGAACAGCGAAGGCGAACCACTGCCGGTAATCGTGCAGAAGGCCGACGGCGGCTACCTGTACGCCACCACCGACCTGGCCGCCGTGCGCTACCGCAGCAACGTGCTCAAGGCGGACCGCGCCCTGTACTTCGTCGACCAGCGCCAGGCCCTGCACTTCAACCAGGTGTTCGAAGTTGCACGCCGCGCAGGCTTCGTCGGCCACCCGATGCAGATGGAACACATGGGCTTCGGCACCATGAACGGCGCCGACGGCCGCCCGTTCAAGACCCGTGACGGCGGCACCGTGAAGCTGATCGACCTGCTCACCGAGGCCAAGGAGCGCGCCTACGCGCTGGTCAAGGAAAAGAACCCGAGCCTGGCCGACGAAGAACTGCGCCACATCGGTGAAGTGGTGGGCATTGGCGCGGTGAAGTACGCCGACCTGTCCAAGCACCGCACCAGCGACTACAGCTTCAACTTCGAACTGATGCTCAACTTCGAAGGCAACACCGCGCCTTACCTGTTGTACGCCTACACCCGCGTGGCCGGCGTGTTCCGCAAGCTGGGCAAGGGCTTCGATGAAGTCGAAGGCAACATCGTGCTGCAGGCTGCCCACGAGCAGGACCTGGCCGCGCGCCTGGCGCAGTTTGGCGAAATCCTCAACAACGTCGCCGACAAGGGCACGCCGCACGTGCTGTGCAGCTACCTGTACGACCTGGCCGGCCTGTTCTCCAGCTTCTACGAGAACTGCCCGATTCTGGCTGCCGATACCCCGGAGCAACAACAGAGCCGCCTGCGCCTGGCAGCCCTGACTGGCCGCACCCTCAAGCAAGGTCTGGAACTGCTCGGCCTGGAAACCCTGGAGCGCATGTAAGTTGGCTGCCAAGAAAAAACCCGCACCCAAACGCGGCGCCAGCCGCCAGACGGCGCCGGCCAAGCAGCCGATTCCCGGTTGGGTATGGCTGGCGGTCGGCCTGACCGTAGGCGCGTTCATCGTGTTCCTGATGAAACTCGAGCCCGGTGGCGAAGACATCAAGCGCACCAAGCCTGAGCAGCAGAAGGCGGAGAAAGTGGCCGAAGCCGGCAAGCCGGCGCAGGCCACCCCGCAGCAGCCGGTGAAGCCGAAGTATGACTTCTACACGCTGCTGCCGGAGTCCGAGGTGATCGTGCCGCCGGAGGCCGTGCCAGAGAAAACGCCTCCAGTACCGGCCCAACCGGTGACTCCGGTGACACCGGCCGAAGCGGCGAAGATCGACACGGCGCGCGCCCAGGCAGCGCTGATGGGGCAGACTCCGCCACCGGCACCACCGGTGATCAAGCCGGCGGCGACCACCCAGTTCTTCCTGCAGGCAGGCTCGTTCCGCAAGCAGGCCGATGCCGACAAGGTGCGCGCGCAGATCATTCTGCTGGGCCAGGCAGTGAAGGTAGAGTCGGGCACGGTCAAGGACGAAACCTGGTACCGCGTACTGGTGGGCCCGTTCAGCAACCGTGAGCAGCTTACCGGGGCGCAGAAACAGTTGGCCGGGGCAGGTTTCAGCAACCTGTTGCTGCAGCAGCGGCAGACCCGTCAGTAACAAAAAAGGCCTTGCCGCTTCGGTGCGACAGGCCTTTTTCATAGGCGCTTCCGGCCTCTTCGCGGGTGAACCCGCTCCCACAGGGCTCTATGGTGCCTGTAGGAGCGGGTTCACCCGCGAATAATTTCAGCGCGATGCGTTCCGCTCGGAAACCTGGCTGTTCAGTGTCCAGAAGTCATACAGCACCCCCACCAGGAACAGCCCGCCGGTAAAGAAGTAGATGATCGCGGTCACCCACTTGCCCTGGTACAGCCGGTGCAGGCCAAACACCCCGAGGAAGGTCAGCAGGATCCAGGCGATGTTGTAGTCAACGCGCCCGGACTGGAACCTCAGGTCGGCTTCACGGTCCATGGACGGGATCAGGAACAGGTCGATCAACCAACCGATGCCCAGCAGGCCCAGGGTGAAGAACCAGATGGTGCCGGTGACGGGCTTGCCGTAATAGAAGCGATGCGACCCGGTAAAGCCGAAAATCCATAGCAGATAGCCAATGGTCTTGCTGTGGGTGTCGTGAAACGGCGCCCCCTGTTGATAACTGTTCATTCATAGCCCCCTTGGGTTATCCGAAAATTTTCTAAAAAAAAATGTGACTTTCTTGTCGCAGGCCGACGTACGGCACCTGAACAATCGACCAACGGATCAAAGACTGATCAAAAAGCTGTTATAAAGTTGCGCGCCCAACACATAACTATTCATAAGAGCTTCATCTATGCCGCCTTTACTCAAGACATGGCTGACCCTCTGCCTATTATTGCCCCTGGCCGCCCACGCCACCAACCGTGAGCAACGTCTTCCCAATGGTTTCACCGGCTATACCACCAACGCCTCGGTGAGACACGCACCGGTCAAGCAGACCGCGCTGCGCACCCGCCCAGGCAATGCTGCCAGCAGCAGCCGCGGCGTGCCCGGCATGCCGATCGCTGCCATGTCGCCGAAGCAGAGCAGCGATGTGCTCAGCCGTGCGGTGAATGTGCTCGGCACCCCTTATGTCTGGGGTGGCAGCAGCCCGAAGAAAGGCTTCGACTGCAGCGGGCTGGTCAAATACGCCTTCAACGACGTCGCCGACGTCGACCTGCCGCGCACCTCCAATGCCATGGCCCAGGGCCACGGCGTGAAGGTGGCCAAGGGTGACCTGAAGCCAGGTGACCTGATCTTCTTCAACATCAAGAGCCGCCGGGTGAACCACGTTGCCATCTACCTGGGCAACGACCGCTTCATCCATGCACCACGCCGTGGCAAGCGGGTAAGCATCGACACCCTGAGCAAGCCTTACTGGCAGAAGCATTACGTAGTGGCCAAGCGGGTGCTGCCGAAAGAACAGCAGCAGCTGAACCTGGCCAAGCGCTGAGCTGATCGGCGCTCTCCTGCCCGGGCCTCTTCGCGGGTAAACCCGCTCCCACAGGTACACCACAGCATTCGAAGGCTGTGTTATCCATGTGGGAGCGGGTTTACCCGCGAAAGGGCCAGCACAGGCACTATAGATCGCTGATCAGCCCCCTCTCCTTCAACCCTCGCATCGCCCCCTCCATCGTCCGCATCCCGTCCGCACCACCCGCCTGCATCACCGAACACAACTGCGCCATCCGCCCCTCCCGAACCAGGTTGCGCACCGCTGGCGTCACCACCAGCACTTCCCGCGCCGCAATCCGCCCACCACCCGCACGCCTGACCAGTACCTGCGCCACCACCAGGCGCAATGACTCGGCCAGCATCGTCCGCACCAGCGGCTTTTCCTCGGCAGCAAACACCTCCACCAACCGGTCAATGCTGTTGGCCGCCGAACGCGTATGCACGGTCGCCAGCACCAGGTGCCCGGTCTCGGCCGCGCGCAAGGCCAGGCGAATGGTTTCCAGGTCGCGCAGCTCACCGATCATGATCACATCCGGGTCCTGGCGCAGGGCACTGCGTAGCCCTTGGGCGAACCCACCGCAGTGGCGACCGATCTCACGCTGGTTGACCAGGCTGCGCTGGCTGCTGTGGATAACTTCGACAGGGTCTTCGAGGGTAATGATATGCAGTGCCCGATCACGGTTCAGCTGGTCCAGTAGCGTCGCCAGGGTGCTGGACTTGCCGCTGCCGGTCGGCCCACCCACCAGGATCAAGCCATCACTGCACTGCGCAACAGCTTGAAACACATCCCTCAGGTCGAGTTCATCGAGCGTGGCGATGCGCCGCGGGATCAGGCGAAAGGTGGCGGCAGGGCCATGCAACTGGCGAAACAGGTTCAGCCGAAAGCGCCCGAGCGCAGGCAGTTCCAGCGCCAGGTCCAGCTCATCACCCTGGGCCCATTGCCGGCGCTGGTCTTCACCCAACATGGGTGCCAGCCCCTCGATCAAGGCGGCCGAGCACAAGGCCGGCAGGGCCATGCGCTGCAGCTCGCCATCCAGGCGCAACATCGGTATCTGCCCCGCTGCCAGGTGCAGGTCGCAAGCCCCCGCATCTACAGCCCGGGCCAACAGGTCGGTCACATCCATGAGACTCCCCAAAGGCCTTCAAGTAGGTAGAATGCCGCAAACCCCACAGCCGCCGGCATCAGTCCATGTCCACCCTAGCAGACAACCTTTCCGCTATTTCCGCCCGTATCACCAGCGCTGCCCAGGCTGCCGGGCGCGATCCGGCCAGCGTCCAGTTGCTGGCCGTGAGCAAGACCAAGCCAGCCAGCGCCATCCGTGAGATCCATGCCGCTGGCGTACGCGATGTCGGGGAAAATTACCTACAGGAAGCGCTGACAAAGCAGCAGGCACTCAGCGACCTGCCCTTGATCTGGCACTTCATCGGCCCCATTCAGTCGAACAAGACCAAGGCCATCGCCGAGCATTTCGACTGGGTACATTCCGTGGACCGCCTGAAAATCGCCCAACGCCTGTCGGAGCAGCGCCCGGCCGGGCTGGCGCCACTGAACATCTGCCTGCAGGTGAACGTCAGCGGCGAAGACAGCAAGTCTGGCTGCGCCCCTGCCGACCTGCCGGCCCTGGCCAAGGCGGTAGCCGCGCTGCCCAACCTGTGCCTGCGCGGGCTGATGGCCATCCCCGAACCCACCGATGACCGAGCCGCCCAGGAAGCCGCCTTCGCCACCCTGCGCCAGCTGCAGGAAGGCCTGGGCCTTGGCCTGGACACCCTGTCCATGGGCATGAGCCACGACCTGGAAGCGGCCATTGCACAGGGGGCGACCTGGGTGCGTATCGGCACCGCCCTGTTCGGTGCCCGCGACTACGGGCAGCCCTGATTCCATGCTTTACTCACTCTTCCCCACAAGGACCTGACATGAGCAAGACTCGTATTGCCTTTATCGGCGCCGGCAACATGGCCGCCAGCCTGATCGGTGGTCTGCGTGCCCAGGGCCTGGACGCCTCGCAGATCCGCGCCAGCGACCCGGGCGCCGAGACCCGCAGCCGCATCCAGGCCGAGCACGGCATCGAAACCTTCGAGAACAACGCCCAGGCCATCGATGGCGCCGACGTCATCGTGCTGGCGGTCAAGCCGCAGGTCATGAAAGCCGTGTGCCAGGCCCTGCAACCGAACCTGCAGGATGGCCAGCTGATCGTTTCCATCGCCGCCGGCATCACCTGCGCCAGCCTGCAGAGCTGGGTGGGCGCTCGCCCGGTGGTGCGCTGCATGCCCAACACCCCGGCACTGCTGCGCCAGGGCGTCAGCGGCCTGTACGCCACCGCCGAAGTGTCCGGCGCACAGCGCGAGCAGGCCGAGCAACTGCTGTCGGCCGTGGGCACCGCCCTGTGGCTGGAACAGGAGCAGCAACTGGACGCCGTGACCGCCGTCTCCGGCAGCGGCCCGGCGTACTTCTTCCTGCTGATCGAGGCCATGACCGCGGCGGGCGAAAAGCTTGGCCTGCCACGTGAAACCGCCTCCCAGCTGACCCTGCAGACAGCCCTGGGCGCCGCGCGCATGGCGGTTGCCAGCGATGTCGATGCCGCCGAACTGCGCCGCCGGGTCACCTCGCCTGCCGGCACCACGGAAGCTGCGATCAAGTCGTTCCAGGCCAGCGGCTTCGAAGCCATCGTCGAACAGGCGCTGCAGGCCGCGGCCACACGCTCCGCAGAGCTGGCCGAACAATTGGGCAAATAAGGAGCCATAGATGAATGCACTGTCCGGCGCCGCGATCTTCGTGGTGCAAACCCTGGTCAGCCTGTACCTGGTGATCGTCCTGCTGCGCTTCGTCCTGCAGCTGGTCAAGGCCAACTTCTACAACCCGCTGTGCCAGTTCGCCGTGCGTGCCACACAGCCGCTGCTCAAGCCGATTCGCCGGGTCATCCCCAGCGTCGGCGGGCTGGACACCTCGTCTCTGCTACTGTCGGTGCTCATCCAGGCGCTGCTGATGGCCTTCGTGCTGATGGTCACCTACGGCACCTTCGGTGACATCCTGCACCTGCTGATGTGGGCAATCATCGGTATCACCTCGCTATTCCTGAAGATTTTCTGGGTGGCGATGATCGTCATGGTGATCGTGTCCTGGGTGGCCCCCAACAGCCACAACCCCGCAGCTGAACTGGCCTACCAGATCAGCGAGCCGGTGCTGGCACCGTTCCGCCGCATCGTGCCCAACCTGGGCGGCATGGATATCTCGCCGATCTTCGCCTTCCTTGCGATCCAGGTAATCCAGTCGTTCGTCATGCCGCCGCTGGCCGCCTATGCCGGCATGCCACAAGAGCTGTGGCGGATGATCTGAGCCTCACCTGACCTTGGTTGCTTCCAGCGGCAAGCCTTTGCTTGCCGCTGGGGGTAGCGCTCTTTAGACTTACGCCTCCGTCAAGCGTGAGCAGGGTCGATGTCCACTGTCTTTCCCGAAGATTCCGTCGGTCTGGTAGTACCGCAAACAGCCCGGTTCGATGAGCCGCTGGCCCTGGCCTGTGGCCGCTCCCTGGCCAGTTATGAACTGGTCTACGAGACCTATGGCACCCTGAACGCCAGCGCGAGCAATGCCGTGCTGATCTGCCATGCCCTGTCCGGCCACCATCATGCCGCTGGCTACCATGCCGCCACCGACCGCAAGCCGGGCTGGTGGGACAGCTGCATCGGCCCTGGCAAGCCGATCGACACCAACCGTTTCTTCGTGGTCAGCCTGAACAACCTGGGCGGCTGCAACGGCAGTACCGGCCCCAGCAGCATCAACCCGGCCACCGGCAAAGCCTATGGCGCCGACTTCCCGGTGCTGACCGTGGAAGACTGGGTACACAGCCAGGTGCGCCTGGCCGAGCGCCTGGGCATCCATCAGTGGGCCGCGGTAGTCGGTGGCAGCCTGGGTGGCATGCAGGCGCTGCAGTGGACCATCAGCTACCCCGAGCGCGTGCGCCATTGCGTCGACATCGCCTCGGCGCCCAAGCTGTCGGCACAGAACATCGCCTTCAACGAAGTGGCACGCCAGGCCATCCTCACCGACCCCGAATTCCACGGCGGTTCGTTCCAGGACCAGGGGGTAATCCCCAAACGCGGCCTGATGCTGGCGCGCATGGTCGGCCACATCACCTATCTGTCGGACGACTCGATGGGTGAAAAATTCGGCCGTGAGCTGAAGAGCGACAAGCTCAACTACGACTTCCACAGCGTCGAATTCCAGGTCGAGAGCTACCTGCGCTATCAGGGCGAGGAGTTCTCCGGCCGTTTCGACGCCAACACCTACCTGCTGATGACCAAGGCGCTGGACTATTTCGACCCGGCTGCAGCCAAAGGCGGCGACCTGGCGGCCACCCTGGACCACGTCAAGGCGGATTACTGCATCATGTCGTTCACTACCGACTGGCGCTTCTCCCCGGCCCGTTCGCGCGAGATCGTCGACGCCCTGATGGCTGCGCGCAAGAACGTCTGCTACCTGGAGATCGACTCGCCTTACGGGCACGATGCCTTCCTGATCCCCACACCTCGCTACATGCAGGGTTTCTCGAACTACATGAACCGCATTGCCATCTGAGGACAGCATGAGAGCCGATCTGGAAATCATCCACGACTGGATCCCCGCCGGCAGCCGGGTACTCGACCTGGGCTGCGGCAGCGGCGAACTGCTGGCCTCGCTGCGCGACCGCAAGCAGGTCACCGGCTATGGCCTGGAAATCGACGCCGACAACATCGCCGCCTGCGTGGCCAAGGGCGTCAACGTGATCGAGCAGGACCTGGACAAGGGCCTGGGCAACTTCGCCAGCAACAGTTTCGACGTGGTGATCATGACCCAGGCCCTGCAGGCCGTGGAGTACCCCGACCGCATCCTCGACGAGATGCTGCGCGTGGGCCGCCAGTGCATCATCACCTTCCCCAACTTCGGCCACTGGCGTTGCCGCTGGTACCTGGCGACCAAAGGCCGCATGCCGGTATCGGACTTCATGCCGTACACCTGGTACAACACGCCGAACATCCACTTCTGCACCTTCGCCGACTTCGAAGAGCTGGTGCACGAACGCCGGGCCAAGGTGCTCGACCGCCTGGCCGTCGATCACTTGCACCGTAATGGGTGGGGTGGCCGGCTTTGGCCTAATCTTCTAGGTGAGATCGGCATCTATCGCGTCAGCAGCCCGGGCCTGCAAGAGCATCAGCTCGCGGTCTGACGCCCACCGGAGGAGTCACCCCATGCGTCGCCTAGCCCTGTTCCTGATCAGCCTGTGCCTGGCCCTGCCGGTACTGGCTGCCGATGCCGCCCGCCCCGAGCGCAAGGAAGTGTTTGGCGACGTGACGGTGCACTACAGTGCGTTCACCTCGAGCATGCTGACACCGGAGGTGGCCGCGGCCACCGGCCTGGTCCGCAGCAAGAACCAGGGTGTGCTCAACATTGCCGTGCTCAAGGCCAACAAGCCCGCCATGGCGGTGGTCAGCGGCACGGTCAAGGACCTGACCGGGCGTAGCAGCCCGCTGTCATTCAAGCAGATCACCGAACAGGGCGCCGTGTACTACATCGCCCAGTTCAAGATCGACCAGCCAGAAACCGTCACCTTCGACCTGAACATCGAAACCGGCGGCATCAGCAACTCCCTCAGCTTCAACCAGGAAGTGTTCCCAGGCGAATGATGAATTTCCAGCAACTCGTATTGGCCAGCCACAACGCCGGCAAACTCAAGGAACTCCAGGCCATGCTCGGCGCCTCCGTGCAGCTGCACTCGATCGGCGAGTTCAGCCAGGTCGAGCCGGAAGAAACCGGCCTGTCGTTCGTCGAGAACGCCATCCTCAAGGCACGCAACGCCGCACGCATTTCCGGCCTGCCGGCCCTGGCCGACGATTCGGGCCTGGCGGTGGACTTCCTCGGCGGCGCGCCGGGCATCTACTCGGCGCGCTATGCCGACGGCAAGGGTGATGCGGCGAACAACGCCAAGCTGCTCGAAGCGCTGAAAGACGTGCCTGAAGCCGAGCGCGGTGCGCAGTTCGTCTGCGTCCTGGCGCTGGTGCGCCATGCCGACGACCCGCTGCCGATCCTCTGCGAAGGCCTGTGGCACGGGCGCATCATGTTCGAGGCCAGTGGCGAGCACGGCTTTGGCTACGACCCGCTGTTCTGGGTTCCGGAGCGCGGCTGCTCCAGCGCCGACCTGGCTCCTGTGGACAAGAACCAGCTCAGCCACCGCGCCCGCGCCATGGCCCTGCTGCGCCAACGTCTGGGCCTGGCATGATCGAAACGCTGTCCAACCCCGGCGCGGCGGGCTTCACCAGCCTGCCGCCGCTGGCGCTGTACATCCACATTCCGTGGTGCGTACGCAAATGCCCTTACTGCGACTTCAACTCCCACGCTGCCGGGCCTGAACTGCCGGAAGACGCCTACGTCGCCGCCCTGCTGACCGACCTCGACCAGGAACTGGCCGCCGTGCAAGGCCGGCCGATCAGCTCGATCTTCTTCGGTGGCGGTACCCCCAGCCTGTTCAGTGCCGACGCCCTTGGCCGGCTGCTGCGTGGCGTGGAGCAACGTATCCCGTTTGCGCCGGACATCGAAATAACCCTGGAGGCCAACCCGGGTACGTTCGAGCAGGACAAGTTCAAGGCCTACCGGCAAACCGGCATCAACCGCCTGTCCATCGGCGTGCAGAGCTTCCAGCCAGCCAAACTGCAGGCGCTCGGGCGCATCCACAACGGCGATGAAGCGGTCCGTGCCGCCGGCATGGCGCGCGCCGCCGGCTTCGACAACTTCAACATGGACCTGATGCACGGCCTGCCCGAGCAGTCGTTGGACGACGCGCTGGGCGACCTGCGCCAGGCCATCGACCTGGGGCCGACGCACCTGTCGTGGTACCAGCTGACCGTGGAGCCGAACACGGTGTTCTGGAACCAGCCACCCGAGCTGCCCGAGGACGACATCCTCTGGGATATCCAGGAAGCCGGCCAGGCGCTGATGGCCGAGCACGGCTTCCGCCAGTACGAAGTCTCGGCCTACGCCCAGGCGGGCCGCGCCGCACGGCACAACCTCAACTATTGGCGCTTTGGCGACTTCATCGGCATCGGTGCCGGTGCCCACGGCAAGCTGACCTTCGCCGACGGGCGCATCCTGCGCACCTGGAAAACCCGCCTGCCCAAGGACTACCTGAACCTGGCCAAGCCGTTCAAGGCCGGCGAGAAGCGGCTGCCGGTCGACGAACTGCCGTTCGAGTTCCTGATGAACGCACTGCGCCTGACCGATGGCGTGGAAGCCGAACTGTTCACCCAGCGTACCGGTTTGCCGCTGGCACAGCTGGCCGAAGCCCGCCGCGCCGCCGAACAAAAAGGCCTTTTGCAGGTCCAACCGGATCGACTGGTGGCCACGCCAAGGGGCCAGTTGTTCCTCAATGACCTGCTGCAGTATTTCTTGACCTAAGGATGACCCATGGATCTGGTACTTGATCTGCTCGCGACGGTTTCTCGCTGGAGCCGCAGCAACCTGTCGGAGATTTCACTGGCCTTGGTAGGCTGCCTGCTGGTGC
The DNA here is from genome assembly GCF_017490805.1 of Pseudomonas sp. 43(2021). Classification (NCBI taxonomy): domain Bacteria; kingdom Pseudomonadati; phylum Pseudomonadota; class Gammaproteobacteria; order Pseudomonadales; family Pseudomonadaceae; genus Pseudomonas; species Pseudomonas sp. 43(2021). The sequence continues at coordinate 11,139 of NZ_JAFGYJ010000001.1, read as the reverse complement.
TGTTCGGCACCGATATCAAGGGCTGGGTGGAACAGCGCCTGGGCGGCCTGGCGGGCGCCCTGCGCGTACCGTTCATGGCCTTGCTGGTGATGATCGGCAGCGGTGCGGCACTGATCTACGCCACGCCGTGGGTGGTGAAGGGGCTGAGCCAGTTCAACAACTACGCGCTGGCGCCGGTTTTGCTGGTGGTATTGGTGCTGATCGGGGTAGTGGCGGATCGCCGGGGCTGAGCCACGGCCTGGCACTGAACCCTTGTAGGAGCGCGTAATCCGAGTACAGAGATGGGTTCTAAAAGCTGCCCCGGAAAACCAGGGCAGCCCTACCACTTGACTAGCCCTTACTGGGCATCATCGAAGTGATCGCGCATGAAATCCCGAACGGTCTTGAGCACAGTCAAGATCCGGACCAGCTTCCAAACGCGGCTCAGCGCATCAAGCAAACGCTTCATATGCCCTGGCCTCCGTATTGGCGGGCCAATCTTCCAGCATCTAACCGGCACTTCGATGACTTCGAAAACTGTGTGAGGGTTTTCTGTGAAACCTCAGAGCGAAGGATACTCAGTCCTGTCGCTCACATAAAAAAACCGCCCTTCTCAAGGCGGTTTTTTTTCGCCTGCATTCCTGCAGGCACCAGTGCACCGAAAGGCCGTATCAGCCGATCAATCCACCTTCTCGAACTTCAAATCCCAAACCCCATGTCCCAGCCGCTCGCCGCGGCGCTCGAACTTGGTGATCGGGCGCTCTTCCGGGCGTGGCACGTAGGTACCGTCGGCCGCACGGTTGCGATAGCCCGGGGCAGCGCTCATCACTTCCAGCATGTACTCGGCATACGGCTCCCAGTCGGTAGCCATGTGGAACACACCACCGGGCTTGAGCTTGCGCCGTACCAGCTCGGCGAACTCCAGCTGGACGATGCGGCGCTTGTGGTGACGCGCCTTGTGCCATGGGTCAGGGAAGAACAGCATCAGGCGGTCGAGGCTGTTGTCCGCCACGCAGCGGTTCAGCACTTCGATGGCATCGCAGTCATATACCCGCAGGTTCTTCAGGCCTTGGGTAAGCACACCGTTGAGCAGCGCGCCAACACCCGGGCGGTGTACTTCCACACCGATGAAGTCCTGCTCAGGCGCGGCAGCCGCCATTTCCAGCAGGGAATGGCCCATGCCGAAGCCGATCTCCAGGGTGCGCGGCGCCGAACGGCCGAACACCTGGTCGTAGTCCACCGGGCTGTCGGCCAGCGGCAGGATGTACAGCGGGCCGCCCTGCTCCAGGCCACGTTGCTGGCCTTCGGTCATGCGCCCGGCGCGCATCACGAAACTCTTGATGCGGCGGTGCGGGCGGGCTTCGCCGTCGGGGGTGATCGGCGTATCGTGCGATTCAGTCATCAGGGGCTCTTACTTGATCAGACCATCCAGCGGCGAAGAGGCGCTGGCATAGAGTTTCTTCGGCATACGGCCGGCCAGGTAGGCCATGCGACCGGCGACGATGGCGTGCTTCATGGCCTCGGCCATCAGCACCGGCTGCTGGGCGTGGGCGATGGCCGAGTTCATCAGCACCGCTTCACAGCCCATTTCCATGGCGATGGTAGCGTCGGACGCGGTACCTACACCGGCATCGACCAGCACCGGCACCTTGGACTCTTCCAGGATGATCTGCAGGTTGTAGGGGTTGCAGATACCCAGGCCGGTACCGATCAGGCCAGCCAGCGGCATGACCGCGATGCAGCCGGCTTCGGCCAGCTGGCGGGCGATGATCGGATCGTCACTGGTGTAGACCATCACGTCGAAACCGTCCTTGACCAACACTTCGGCGGCCTTGAGGGTTTCGATCACATTGGGGAACAAGGTTTTCTGGTCGGCCAGCACTTCCAGCTTGACCAGGTTGTGGCCATCCAGCAGTTCACGGGCCAGGCGGCAGGTGCGCACGGCTTCGACTGCGTCGTAGCAACCAGCGGTGTTCGGCAGGATGGTGTAGCGGTCCGGTGGCAACACGTCGAGCAGGTTCGGCTCGCCCGGGTTCTGGCCGATGTTGGTGCGGCGCACGGCAACGGTGACGATCTCGGCACCCGAAGCCTCGATGGCCAGGCGGGTTTCTTCCATGTCACGGTACTTGCCGGTACCGACCAGCAGGCGCGACTGGAAAGTACGCCCGGCCAGGGTGAAGGGCTTGTCGCTACGAACGTTGCTCATGGTTGTTCCTCGGGAATAGGTTGCTGGGCTTGCAGGTGAATCGCCGGCCGGAATCAGCCGCCACCGATGGCGTGGACCACTTCGACCTGGTCACCGTCGTTCAACAGCGTACTGTCGTGCTGGCTACGCGGCACGATATCCAGGTTCAGCTCCACCGCGACGCGGCGCCCGGTCAGTTCCAGGCGGGCCAGCAGGGCCGCGACGCTTTCGCCAGCGGGCAATTCGTAAGGTTCACCGTTCAGTTGAATGCGCATGCGCACGGCCACCATTGTTCTTTGGGGGCCCGCATTCTAGCGCTGAACCGCCCTGCAACCCAAGGGCGGTGCACGCCATTAGTCGCGATTGTGGACCACATGGTCAACCGAGCCGCCAGGCTGCAAGGCCCAGGCACAACCAGCCGGCGAGGAAGCACAGGCCACCAATCGGGGTGATGATGCCAAGCTTGCCCAAGCCACTCAGGGTCAGCAGGTACAGGCTACCGGAGAACAGTACTATCCCCAGGGCAAACAGGCCGCCAGCCCAGCCGACCAGGCGCCCCGGCAGGTGCACCGAGAGCACGGCGACGGCGAAGATCGCCAGGGCATGCACCAACTGGTAGGACACACCGGTCTGGAAGATTGCCAGGTAGTCGGCCGTCAGTCGGCTTTTCAGGCCGTGGGCGGCGAAAGCCCCCAGGGCGACACCGGTGAAGCCGAAAAAGGCGGCAAGCATCAGGAAGCTGCGAAGCATGGGACGACTCCTTGGATCGGGTCTGTATAATGGCCCCTTCAACCCGTACGGCCAAGCCATCGTCATGCTGCCAACCCTTCTCCGCCGCCTCTCCCGCGCCCTGCTCTGGTTCGCTGCCGGCAGCATCGTGCTGGTGCTGGTGTTCCGCTGGGTGCCACCACCCGGTACCGCGCTCATGGTCGAGCGCAAGGTGGAGTCCTGGGTGAATGGCGAGCCGATCGACCTGCAGCGCGACTGGGAGCCGTGGGAGAACATCTCCGACGATCTCAAGGTCGCGGTCATCGCTGGCGAGGACCAGAAGTTCGCCAACCACTGGGGCTTCGACATCCCGGCCATCCAGGCGGCACTGGCCTACAACGAGCGCGGCGGCAGCATTCGCGGGGCCAGCACCCTGACCCAACAGGTGGCCAAGAACCTGTTCCTGTGGTCCGGGCGCAGCTGGTTCCGCAAAGGGCTGGAAGCCTGGTTCACCGCATTGATCGAGCTGTTCTGGTCGAAGGAGCGGATTCTCGAGGTCTACCTGAACAGTGCCGAATGGGGCAAAGGTGTGTTTGGCGCCCAGGCTGCAGCGCGCTATCACTTTGGCGTCGATGCCAGTCGACTCAGCCGACAGCAGGCGGCGCAGCTGGCAGCGGTGCTGCCGAGCCCGATCAAGTGGAGTGCCAGTCGGCCGAGTGCCTATGTGGCCAGCCGGGCCGGCTGGATCCGCCGGCAGATGAGCCAATTGGGTGGGCCCAGCTACCTGATGCAGCTCGACACTTCACGCAAGCTTTGAGGGCCTCTTCGCGGGCACGCCCGCCCTCATAGAACTGCACATGACTCATTGAATTAGCAGGGGCCCTGTGGGAGCGGGCGCGCCCGCGAAGAGGCCGGCAAAGCCAACACCAATAAAAAAGCCGCTCGCCCTATCCGGGCCAGCGGCTTTTCTTTGCAGGCAGGGCTCGATCAGACCGCGATCAGCGCCTTGACCTTGTTCATCGCATTTTTCTCCAGCTGGCGAATCCGCTCAGCCGAAACGCTGTACTTGTCCGCCAGCTCATGCAACGTGGCCTTCTCTTCCGCCAACCAGCGCTGGTAGAGAATGTCACGGCTACGTTCGTCCAGACCTTGCAGCGCTTCGTGCAGGTTGCTGGTGGAGTTGTCGCTCCAGTCGGCATCCTCCAGCTGCACCGCCGGGTCGTAACGGTGGTCTTCCAGGTAATGCGCAGGCGACTGGAAAGCGCTGTCGTCGTCAGCTTCCGCTGCCGGATCGAAGGCCATGTCCTGGCCGCTGAGGCGGCTTTCCATCTCGCGAACTTCACGCGGCTCCACGCCCAGGCTTTCCGCCACGCGGTGCACTTCGTCGTTGTTCAGCCAGGCCAGACGCTTCTTCTGGCTGCGCAGGTTGAAGAACAGCTTGCGCTGGGCCTTGGTGGTAGCCACCTTGACGATGCGCCAGTTGCGCAGGATGAACTCGTGGATCTCTGCCTTGATCCAGTGCACGGCGAACGACACCAGGCGCACGCCCATTTCCGGGTTGAAGCGCTTGACGGCTTTCATCAGGCCGACATTGCCTTCCTGGATCAGGTCAGCCTGGGCCAGCCCGTAGCCGGCATAGCTACGGGCGATATGTACGACGAAACGCAGGTGGGCCATCACCATTTGACGAGCGGCCTCGACATCCTGCTCATAATAGAGACGCTCGCCCAGATCACGCTCCTGCTCGACAGTCAGCAGCGGGATGCTGTTGACCGTGTGCACGTAGGCTTCCAGGTTTGCACCGGGCACCAGGGCATAGGCAGGTTGCAACGATGTGGTCATTCAAGAACCTCCGACTTACAAAACTCGCGCCTTGTGGGCGCTGCCAACATTGACCTGGAACGACGGTACAAGTTCCGTAGTGAAGAATTTGTCAATGCTGGCAGGTAAAAACTATCGCGGCGCCAGCTCGTTCAGGTGGCGGGCCACTGCGATCCATGCACCGATATACCCCAACAGCACCGCCCCGATCAAGAGGGACAGACCATCGGACGCCGGTACCCCGCCCAGGGCGAAGTCGCTGCCGTACAGCCCGGAAAGCCCTACCACCGCCTCGTTCAGCCAGTTCAGGCCAAACGCCAGGATGCCCCATGCGATCACGCCTGCACCCAGGCCATACAGCGCGCCCATGTACAGGAAAGGCCGGCGCACGTAGGCGTCTGTGCCGCCGACCAGCTTGATCACTTCGATCTCGGTGCGGCGGTTTTCAATGTGTAGACGAATTGTGTTACCGATTACTAACAGCAGCGCAGAAATCAGCATCACGGCCAGGCCGAAGACGAAGCGGTCACCCAGCTTGAGGATGGCCGCCAGGCGCTCGACCCACACCAGGTCGAGCTGCGCCGTTTCCACCCGTGGCAGCTCCGACAAGCGCTGACGCAAGGCTTCCAGGGCTGGTTTGTCGACCTCGGTCGGGGTCACCACCACCACGCCAGGCAGCGGGTTGTCGGGCAGTTCACGCAGGGCTTCGCCCAGGCCGGACTGCTGCTGGAACTCCTCCAGCGCCTGCTCGCGGCTGACATACTGCGCGTCGGCCACACCAGGCATGCCCTTGATCTCGTCGCGCAGCGCCTCGCCTTCGCGGCTGCCGGCATCGAGCTTGAGGTACAGCGAAATTTGCGCGGCGCGCTGCCACGAGCCGCCAAGCTGCTCGACGTTCTTCAGCAGCAACGACAGGCCCATGGGCATGCTCAGCGCCACCGCCATCACCAGGCAGGTGAAAAAGCTGCCGATCGGCTGCTTGCCCAGGCGACGCAGGCTGTCGGCCATGCTGGCACGGTGGCTTTCCAGCCAGGCATGCAGCAGCGTGCGGAAATCCGGGCCGTCATCGTCGTCGCGCTTTTTCTTCGCCGGTTGCGGGTCGGCCGGTTTCGGCGCAACCCGCTCGGAAACCTTCGGCGTACGTGTAGTGCTCATTGCCCGGCCTCCCCATCGCCGATCAAGCGGCCGCGCTGCAAGGTCAGCATGCGGTGACGCATGCGCGCAATCAGTGCCAGGTCGTGGCTGGCGATCAATACCGTGGTACCCAGGCGGTTGATGTCCTCGAACACGCCCATGATCTCCGCGGCCAGGCGTGGGTCGAGGTTACCGGTGGGCTCGTCGGCCAGCAGCAGGGCTGGCTGGTGAACGATGGCGCGGGCGATACCCACCCGCTGCTGCTGCCCGGTGGACAGGTCGGCCGGAAACAGCTCGCCCTTGTCGGCCAGCGACACACGCTCCAGCGCCGAGTCCACGCGCTTGGCGACCTCGGCCTTGGACAGGCCGAGAATCTGCAGCGGCAAGGCGATGTTGTTGAACACCGTGCGATCGAACAACAGCTGGTGGTTCTGGAACACCACGCCGATCTGCCGGCGCAGGAACGGGATCTGCGAATTGCTGATCTGGCCCAGGTCCTGCCCGGCCAGCATCAGCTTGCCGCTGGTCGGGCGTTCCATGGCCAGCAGCAGGCGCAGCAAGGTGCTCTTGCCCGCGCCCGAATGGCCGGTGACGAACAGGAATTCGCCCCGGCGCGCCCGGAAACTCAGCTCATGCAAACCCACATGACCATTGGGGTAGCGCTTGGCAACCTGTTCGAATCGGATCATGGTCAGTCTCGCTCGGCGAACAGAGCCTTGACGAACGGCTCGGCTTCGAAGGTACGCAGGTCGTCGATGCCTTCACCGACACCGATGAAGCGGATCGGCAGCTTGAACTGCTTGGCCAGGGCGAAGATCACACCGCCCTTGGCAGTGCCGTCCAGCTTGGTCAGGGCCAGACCGGTCAGCTCGACGCTCTGGTTGAAGTACTTGGCCTGGCTGATGGCGTTCTGGCCGGTGCCGGCATCGAGCACCAGCAGCACCTCGTGCGGCGCCTCGGCGTCGAGCTTGCCGATGACCCGGCGGACCTTCTTCAGCTCTTCCATCAGGTTGTCTTTGGTGTGCAGGCGGCCAGCGGTGTCGGCGATCAGCACGTCGACACCACGGGCCTTGGCGGCCTGTACGGCATCGAAGATCACCGAAGCGGAGTCGGCACCGGTGTGCTGGGCGATCACCGGGATCTGGTTACGCTCGCCCCACACCTGCAACTGCTCGACCGCAGCGGCACGGAAGGTGTCACCAGCTGCCAGCATTACTTTCTTGCCTTCAAGCTGCAGTTTCTTGGCCAGTTTGCCGATGGTGGTGGTCTTGCCGGCACCGTTCACACCGACCACCAGGATCACATAAGGCTTGTTCTGCGCCTGTACCACCAGTGGCTGCTCGACCGGGCGCAGCAGCGCAGCCAGCTCTTCCTGCAGCGACTTGTACAGGGCATCGGCGTCGGCCAGCTGCTTGCGTGCAACCTTCTGGGTCAGGTTCTGGACGATGGTCGAAGTGGCTTCCACACCAACGTCGGCGGTCAGCAGGCGGGTTTCGATTTCGTCGAGCAGGTCGTCATCGATGACTTTCTTGCCCAGGAACAGGCTGGCCATGCCCTCGCCGATGCTGGCGCTGGTCTTCGACAGGCCCTGCTTGAGGCGGGCGAAGAAGCCGGGCTTGGCCTGTTCGGCCTGCGCGGCGACCGGGGCCGCAGCCACAGGGGCAGCAGGCGCTGGTGCAGGGCGTTCCGGGATGGCGGGCGGCGCTTTCGGCTCCAGGTCCGGCACCAGGGCCACGGGCTCTTCGGCAACCGGCAGCACCAGGTTGCTGACCGGCGCGACCGGCTCGACGACCGGGGCCGCCTCGACAGGGGCCGGTTCGACCAGGGCTGCCTGCAAGGGCATCGACGCGACCGGTTGCGGTGCAGGTGCCACCAACGGCCGGGACGCGACCGGTTCGGGCTCAGGGGCCTGCAACGGCTGGGAAGCAACCGGTTCGGGAACGGGGGCCTCGACTACCGGGGACAGGGCTGGTGCGGGGACCTGCTGCGGTTCAGTCAGCTGTGGGGCCGCAGGGGCCTGAACGGGCTCGGGGGCCTGTGCCACTTCGGCGGTAGATCCCTCGACCGGAGCGGCTGCAGGCTGCTCGACGGCGGGGGCTTCATTCGCGGGCACGCCCGTTGCCACAGGTTGCTGCGGTTTCTTGCGGAACCAGCTGAACAGGCCTTTCTTTTCGCCAGCCTCGGCCGGCGCTTTTTTGTCGTCGTTGGAACCAAACATGGAAGACGGCTATCTCAGGGTAGCGATGGGCCAGCTATGGCGCATCAGGAATTCTCTCTACGCAGAACAGACTATCTTGAAGCCGGCTGGTTCATGCGCAACGTTTTGTCTTAGTGTCCTGCGGGCCAGAACGGCGACAGGCATGGTCGCCAGGCAACCGGATCAGTATCCTAGCACCTCCTGGCCCGCCGACGCTAAACCCAGCGGGCCGTCGAACAGGTTAAACACCGTATGAATGCTCTAGCCCGCCGCGCCGCTGGCCTGTTGCTTGGCACGCTCTGCCTGCCACTCACGGCCTTCGCCGCCGATGTGCAACCCACCCACGAATTCATCCTCGACAACGGCCTGAAAGTGGTCGTGCGCGAGGACCATCGCGCCCCGGTGGTGGTCTCGCAGATCTGGTACAAGGTTGGCTCCAGCTACGAAACCCCGGGCCAGACCGGCCTGTCCCACGCGCTGGAACACATGATGTTCAAAGGCAGCGCCAAGGTCGGCCCCGGCGAGGCCTCGCGCATCCTGCGTGACATTGGCGCCGAAGAAAACGCCTTCACCAGTGATGACTACACCGCCTATTACCAGGTACTGGCCCGCGACCGCCTGCCGGTGGCCCTGGAGCTGGAGGCCGACCGCCTGGCCAGCCTGCGCCTGCCCGCCGACGAGTTCAGCCGCGAAATCGAGGTGATCAAGGAAGAACGCCGCCTGCGCACCGACGACCAGCCCAACGCCAAGGCGTTCGAGCTGTTCCGCGCCATGGCCTACCCGGCCAGCGGCTACCACACCCCGACCATCGGCTGGATGGCCGACCTGGAGCGCATGAAGGTCGAGGAACTGCGCCGCTGGTACGAAGCCTGGTACGCCCCCAATAACGCCACCCTGGTGGTGGTCGGCGATGTCACCGCCGATGAGGTCAAGGGCCTGGCGCAAAAGTACTTCGGCAGTATCCCCAAACGTGCCGTGCCGCCGGCCAAGTTGCCGCTCGAACTGGCCAAACCAGGCCAGCGCCAGCTGACCCTGCATGTGCGCACCCAGTTGCCGAGCCTGATCTACGGTTTCAACGTACCTGGCCTGCCCACTGCCAAGGACCCGCGTACAGTGCATGCCCTGCGCCTGATCTCGGCGCTGCTCGACGGCGGCTACAGTGCCCGCATGCCGGCACGCCTGGAGCGTGGCCAGGAGCTGGTGGCCGGCGCTTCGTCCAGCTACAACGCCTTCACCCGTGGCGACAGCCTGTTCCTGATCTCGGCCACCCCGAACGTGCAGAAGCAGAAAACCCTCACCGATGTCGAGAAAGGCGTCTGGCAGCTGCTGGATGAGCTCAAGACCACCCCACCCAGCGCCGAAGAGCTGGAGCGCGTACGCGCCCAGGTCATTGCCGGCCTGGTCTACGACCGCGACTCCATCAGCAGCCAGGCCACCACCATCGGGCAACTGGAAACCGTCGGCCTGTCCTGGAAGCTGATCGACAGCGAGCTGGACGAACTCAGGCGCGTTACCCCGCAGGACATCCAGAACGCCGCGCGCACCTACTTCACCCGCGAACGCCTGAGCGTTGCCCATGTACTGCCCGAGGAGTCCGCTCATGAGTGATCGCCGCGCACCACGCCCAACCCTGCTGGCCACGGGCATCCGCGCACTGGCGCTGGCAGCGGTGCTGGCCGCTCCGGTCATGGCCGACAACGCCGCCAAGGCCGACAGCAACGCGGCTCGTCCGGCCAACACCTTGCAGTCGCTGGCCGAGCTGGATGGCAAGGCGCCCAGCCGGCGCCAATTGAACATCCAGCACTGGAACACCGCCGAAGGCGCCCGGGTGCTGTTCGTCGAAGCCCGCGAACTGCCGATGTTCGACCTGCGCGTCACCTTCGCCGCCGGCAGCAGCCAGGATGGCGGCACCCCAGGCCTTGCCGCCCTGACCAACGCCATGCTCAACGAGGGCGTGGCCGGCAAGGACGTGACTGCCATCGCCGAAGGCTTCGAGGGCCTGGGCGCCGACTTTGGCAACGGTTCCTACCGCGATATGGCCGTGGCTTCGCTGCGCAGCCTCAGCGCCAGGGACAAGCGCGAACCGGCGCTCAAGCTGTTCACCGAGGTGGCCGGCAAGCCGACCTTCCCCGAAGACGCCCTCAAGCGCATCAAGAACCAGATGCTGGCCGGCTTCGAGTATGAAAAGCAGAACCCCGGCAAGGTCGCTGGCAAGGCCCTGTTCGCCAAGCTCTACGGCGACCACCCCTACGCCCACCCGAGCGACGGCACCGCCGAAAGCATCAGCGGCATCACCCTGGCACAGCTTCGCGCCTTCCACGCCAAGGCCTACACCAGCGGCAACGCGGTCATCGCCCTGGTCGGCGATCTCAGCCGCGCCGAGGCAGAAGCCATCGCCGCCCAGGTATCAGCTGGCCTGCCCAAGGGCCCCGCGCTGGCCGCACCGGCCCAACCCGGCGAAGCCAAGGCAGGCCTGACCCACATCGACTTCCCGTCCAAGCAGACTCACCTGATGCTGGCCGAACTCGGCATCGACCGCCAGGACCCGGACTGGCCGGCCCTGTCATTGGGCAACCAGATTCTCGGCGGCGGTGCGTTCGGCACCCGGCTGATGAGCGAGGTGCGTGAAAAGCGCGGCCTGACCTACGGCGTGTACTCGGTGTTCAGCCCGATGCAGGTGCGCGGCCCGTTCATGATCAACCTGCAGACCCGTGCCGAACTCAGCGAGGGCACGCTCAAGCTGGTGCAGGATATTCTCGCCGACTACCTCAAGGCCGGCCCCACCCAGCAGGAGCTGGACGATGCCAAGCGCGAACTGGCTGGCAGCTTCCCGCTGTCCAATGCCAGCAACGCCAGTATCGTCGGCCAACTGGGTGCCATTGGCTTCTACAACCTGCCGCTGACCTGGCTGGAGGACTTCATGCAGCAGTCCCAGGCCCTCACCGTCGAACAGGTAAGAACGGCCATGAACAAACACCTGTCAGCCGATAAACTGGTGATCGTCACCGCTGGCCCGAAAGTGCCGCAAAAACCGCTGCCAGCACCCACTGACAAGCCCTCCGAGCAGCCGCTCGGGGTACCGGAGCACTAATGCCAAGATCCACCCCTCCCGCCC